>JBAXNF010000008.1:0-26237 GCA_037133935.1 bacterium | reverse complement strand
TGTTTGCAATGGCAAACCCAAACCCAGAAATTCGTCCAGAGCAGGTCGATGGTCTCGCTGCCGTTATGGCAACGGGGCGCAGCGACTACCCGAACCAAATTAATAACGTGCTTGCTTTCCCTGGCATTTTCCGTGGTGCACTCGACGCAAATGCAACAGACATCACTGAAAGCATGAAGCTGGCAGCCGCAATTGCCATTGCCGAATCGGTTACCGATGCTCAACTCTCACCAGAATTTGTGGTGCCATCAGTGTTCGACCGAACAATTGTTGAACGTGTTGCCCCAGCGGTTGCTGCAGCAGCAGTAAAAGATGGTGTCATCCGCAAGTCGTAGATCAGTTATTGCTTGCGCAATATGGAGAAGTCGGGGGCTCTGAATCATGAAAATTGCATTAGTTGGTGGAGGAATCGGCGGGCTCACCGCTGCTCTTGCGCTCTCACAGAGTTCTCATGAAATAACCGTCTTTGAACGTTCCGCAGGAATCAGAGAAATTGGTGCAGGTGTTCAAATCAGCCCTAATGCTTCTCGTCTTTTGCACTCGCTAGGTCTTGGCCAGGCATATTCAGAAATTGCGGTATATCCGCAACGAGTTGTATTACGTCGTTGGGAGGATGACTCCATCCTTCGTGCAACAGATCTTGATGAAAGTTTTCTATCTCAACATCAAGTGCCATTAGCGAACGTTGCTCGCAATGAATTAGTTGAAATTCTTGGGAATGCAGTAGCGCAAACCAAAAATGTGACCTTGAAATTCTCCACTCATGTTGTTGGGGTTGAGCCAGGTGACTCATCGTCGGTCGTCCGATTTTCCGACGGCACAGCCCAATCCTTCGACATCGTCATTGGGGCTGATGGAATTCACTCCGTTGTTCGCCCCTGCGTTGGCGGTCTAGACAAACCACGCTTCAGTGGCTCTGCCGCATATCGCGCCTTGGTGCCACGCAAGTTTGTGGAAGATCTACCCATGGACGTCACCAACCGAATGGGTCCCGACCGGCATGTGGTGAGTTATTTCATTGGGCGCAATCGCAGTCATCTCAACCTTGTTTGTATATCGCCTGAAGATTCATGGGAAACCGAATCATGGACAGAGCAGGGAACAGTTGAAGATCTGTATGCGCGATTTGAAGGTTGGTCGCCTGAATTTCTCTCACTTCTTTCCCGAGTTGAAGAACCCGTTTTCCGCTGGGCCTTATATGACCGCGAACCATTAGACCAGTGGGGAATCGGAACAACCACATTGCTTGGTGATGCGTGCCATCCCATGCTCCCCTTTATGGCACAAGGTTCATGTCAAGCAATTGAAGACGCAGTGGTGCTAGCACGTTGTCTCGGTGATGCAGGCACGAGTGACGCGGCCCTTGCACTTCGTCGATACGAGAATGCACGCCAGGGCCGCACAGCTCAAGTGCAGTCATCGTCATTGGCGAATCGTGATCTATTCCACATGGTGGATGGTCAAGAACAAAAAGACCGAGATTTATTTTTCACTCTTGTGCCACCAGGAATGTCAATTCTTGATTGGGTATACGAATACGACGCTCTGACCGTTCCTGTTTAAGGCACTTCATAGAGGCAGGCTGGCTGTTTAACGTTTTTCAGTGCGCTGATACAACCGTGTTGCAATTGGCGCGAAAATAACAATTAAGAGAATTGCCCAACCGAGTGAGTACAACATTGCGTTTTGCAATGGCCATGCCGATGGTTCGGGAGTTCCAGCAGGCAGGTTTCCGAATCGAACGCGAACGGCGTGCGTCAAGGTTGACACGGGGTTCCATTCAGCGACGGTTTTCAATACCCCTGGCAAACTGTCGGATGGAACGAAAGTATTGGCAATAAAGGTCAGCGGGAAGAGTACGACGAAGGTGGCGTTGTTCACCACTTCTGGTGTCGGAACGAGAAGCCCGAGACACGCCATCACCCACGAAAATGAGTACGAGAAAAAGAGTAGTAACAAATAGGCAACCACTGCGTCGAGAATTGAACCTCGTATGCGCCATCCCACTGCTAACCCCGCCATTGACATGATGATGACCGACAGCAAGTTGTAGACAACGTCGCTGGCGGTACGTCCTGCCACCACTGCCGAGCGTGACATTGGAAGTGACCTGAATCTATTGATCAGACCTTTTTGAACGTCTTCGGCCAACCCCGACGCAGTGAACGTGGAACCGAAAACGACAGTTTGGGCAAAGATGCCCGCAATGAGGAACTCACGATAGTTGCCGCCGGGAATATCAATTGAACCGCCGAACACGTATGCAAAAAGCAGAACAAACATGAGTGGCTGAATAATGACGAAGACCATTACCTCGGGTACACGACCAATACGGATGATGTTTCGTCGGGCAATGGTGGTGGCATCACGAATCATTTTGATCATGACTGCTCCTCCTGTGTCTTGCGTCCGGTGAGTTCCATGAACACGTCATCAAGGGTGGGTCGTCGCAAACCGATGTCAAGAATCTCTACGTTTTGTGCGGTGAGTTCTCCCATCACCAAGCCGAGCGCTTCCACGCCTTTGGCGACGGGAATGGAAATAAGGGCATCTTGGTCTTCAATGCGAATAGCCCCAATTGCAAATGGTCGAACAATGTCTTCCACGCGTGAGAGGTCGCTCAGTAATGCGAGGTGAATATCGAGATGTTCACCTCCGATGCGGCGTTTCAGTTCTTGTGAGGTGCCGCGCGCAATGGCGCATCCGTGGTCAATCACCACGATGTCGTGAGCTAACTGGTCGGCTTCCTCAAGGTATTGCGTTGTGAGAATAACAGTTGTACCAGCATCAACACGCTCGCGAATCACATTCCACAATTCACCTCTACTTCGTGGATCTAGCCCCGTTGTCGGCTCATCAAGAAAGAGAACAGGGGGGTCGGCAAGCAGCGCACCAGCGAGGTCGACGCGCCGCCTCATTCCACCAGAGAAGGTCTTGAGCGGTCGATTGGCAGATTCGCTCAATTGAAATCGTTCAATGAGTTCACCTGCTTTTTTTCGGGATACCTGGCGACGCATCCCATACAAACACCCGATCATCTCTAGGTTTTCCATCGCAGTGAGATGTTCGTCGACGGCGGCGTATTGACCAGACAACCCAATGAGGGACCTCACACGTTGAGGTTCAGTCAGTACATTGGCGCCAGCCACCCGTGCCGTTCCGGAATCGGGCGCGGTGAGAGTAGTGAGAATGGAAACTGCAGTGGTCTTACCTGCACCGTTCGGGCCCAATAAACCCAGAACTGAACCAGTTGGAACAGCGAGATCGAGACCGTCGAGCGCCACAACGTCTCCATAGTGCTTGGTGAGCCCGTGCGCTTCAACGGCGAACTCATCCGCATGGGTGTTTCTCGCTGCATCGTTCACGACGCAAGCATATTGTGACTTCACTAGCAATGCGTAAATGGTGCACATGGGCTCACATTTTTTTATTGACCCTCTTGCTCCATCTCAAATGAGAGCACTCGCAAGATTGAGTTTTAGCCGCGAATCTGCTCGATGTGCTGGTCGGGTCGTACGACGAGTGCTTGATGGGGAAGCAACTGCAACGTAGAGGACCACCAATTGTTGGAATCAGTGAAGTCGGTTCCCAAGCGAACGTCACAGTCTTCGCCCACATATTGTGACCCACCAAATACCACGTGTGAATGAAGCGGAACGAGATCGAGCGACGAAATGGTTTCGCCATTACGTTCGAGCCAACCGTGAGGTAAACGGTTTCCAGGTTCGACACTTGGCCGATACGTAGTAATGAGTTCATCGGTCAGAATTTCTAGTGGTGTTGTGGAGTGCTCGCTCATGTAGCGGTACCCAATTTGCAGGCCAATCATATTGAAGTGTGTTGCTTGGTTATTAATTGCAGTTTCAATTGAGGCGAGTGACTCGGCAGAATTCAAAGCCGCTTCAAGATTCTTAGCTGACACTTCTTTGTCGGGGTCTATGCCGAGCGCCATAAAAACATCAAACATTTTGAAGGCATTTTCTAGGCTTGCTTGGGCGTTGCGTTCGGCAATGACGCGGCGTTCAGATTCGTAAGAGTTGAGTAGTTCATCATCTGCGTCTCCACGCTCAACTTTGGAAATTTTCCATAGCAGGTTATGAATATCGCCAATACCGGTGTTGAGGCCCATGCCGCCGGTTGGTGGGAAGCGGTGTGCCGCATCGCCAGCGAGAAAGACGCGGCCCTTACGGTACGACTGGGCTAGCTGCGAAGTCATGGTCCACGACGATTGACGTAGCAATGTGATTTCAGAGTCTGTGGGGGCTAGTGCTCGGCGAATGTGAGTGAAGCATTCTTCATCGGTGAATGGTTCTGTGCGCGCCCCATCGGCGGGCATCATGTACACCCATTCGTTGTCGCCACCGTGAGAAACAAGTGCGCCACCTGAATATGGGTCACAGATCCAATACAAAATTCCAGGATGCGAACCAACGAGTACACCGAGGTCTGCTTGAAAGTGGAACATATTGAACTGCTGCAAGTTATCGGGGCCGTCCATTGCAATACCTACGCTCTGGCGAACAGAGCTAGACGCACCATCGCAAGCAATGAGCCAAGTGCTCTCAATATTGCTGAGAGCATCACCAACTTGAACGGTGGAAGTGAATCCGCTGTCGGTTTCTACATGAGAGACGTAGCTACTTGAATACTCAACAGCGATACCTCGTTGGCGGAGCTCTTCAGTGAGAAGTGGCTCAAGGCGATGTTGAGAAAGGTTCCTTAACGGTGTTGGCGTGATATCGAAATTGTCATCGCCTTGTTGTTCGTAAGGAAGCGTTCCAATAACGGTCTCACCAAGCCGCGTCACCCAATGAACATGCCCCGCTTTTTCCGGCGTTTGTGCGTACGAACGAATGGTGTTGACGTCGAGACCAATTTGTCGCCATATTTCAAACGTGCGGGCGTTAATCACATGCGCTGCCGGTGCACGTTGAGTGGAAGGTCGACGGTCGATAATGCGCACTGTGAGCCCAAGCTCGTGTGCAAGAAGTGCGCCGGTGAGCCCAACAGGGCCAGCACCAACAAAAAGAATGTCAGTTGTCATGAATGGGCTTTCTAGAAAACGCCTTCATAGCTGCCGCCATCGAGTTGAATGTTTTGCCCACTCAGGTAACCGGCTTGGGCAGAACATAAAAAGGCAAATGCATCACCTAACTCTTCGGGGCGACCCAGGCGGCCGGCTTTAATAGATTTCACTTGGTCTGCGCGTGCTTCTTCATAAGTGAGACCGCGAACTTGCATCATGACTTGTGCCATTTGCTCTTGTCGGTATGTGTCGAAGCGTTCAGGAAGCAATTGATTAACGGTCACGTTGAATTGTGCAAGATCTTTGGAAAGGCCTTTTAAGACACCAGTGAGACCAAGGCGTGGCCCGTGCGAAAGCGACATTGCCGAGTGCGGAGACTTCACCATTGCAGAGCTAATGGCGACGATGCGCCCGAAGCGTCGTTCGCACATACCAGGAGTAACTCGCTGAACGAACATCAGCGGCCCAATAAGTGTCTTCTGTAGTGATTCGGAAAAGTCTTTCTCTGCTATATCTTGGAAAAACTTCGGTGCAGGTCCTTCGCCGTTTAACAAAACGATGTCGGGTTGTGGGCAGGCTTCAAGCAGAAGTAATTGTGTTTCTTCTGTCGATGAATCGCCGACAACAGCACTTGCGGAAATGCCGTACTTCGCAGCAAGTTCACTCGCCGTGTTGTGCACATCTGCTTCTGTGCGGCCATTAATGACAACGTTGACACCTTCGCGAGCGAGGCTTTCTGCGCATGCTTTGCCGAGGCCTCGGCTAGATGCGAGAAGAATGGCGTGGCGACCATGAATTCCTAGGTCCATAACAACTCCTAAATGAGTCCGCGAGCTTCGCGGGCAGCCGCAATTTCGAGCAAGTCGGGTTGGTTAATAAAACTTTCAGGCTCTTTTGGCCCCCACACTGAGAAACCAGCTGGGCCATCGGCACCTTCCCAGTCGCGCTTGCAGTGGTTGCGCTCCCAGTCTTCATCGTCGGTAATTTGGTCCATGTCGGAGAAGAACTCAAACATATTTCCGGAAGGGTCGGTGAGATACCAAAATATGTTTGCACCCAAGTTGTGGCGACCAATGCCCACAACGTTTGCATCGGGGTGGTCGGCAAGTACCGCCATTCCGGCTTTACCAATTGCGTCAACATCGTCAACTTCTAATGCGTAGTGGTTGATATGACTGGTGAAGCCAGGGTGAATAAAGAGGTTGTGGTGATCGGTCTCTACGCGCATAAAGGTGGCAAAACCGTTGAGCACTTGGTCAGACACTTTGAAGCCCAAACCATTGACATAGAAGTCGGTAGCTTTCTCAAAATGTGGCGTAGCTAAGACGACGTGGCCCAAACGACGTGGTGGTCGGGGAGAAGTTTCACCCAATACATCGGCTCGTTCACCAACACGTACAGCACTCCCCGGTGCATTCAATGTTCGTACGGGGGGAGCTGTGAGAGGAGTGGGTTTGCCCACTTCAATCAGAATCTGATGACCAAAAATAGGGTCTGTGCAGGTGAGGGCGGTTCCCGATACTTCTGACGTCACGCCCATATCGGTGAGGTTGCGGGAAATGAGAGCTAGGTCACTTTCGTTTTCACAACTGAGATGCATCGCAGACAAGTGTCGATATGTGTCTTCAACAATGCTGATTTGTTTTTTCCTGTCGGCAGTACCAAGAGACCCTGATGCGTCGGCAATGAGACCGTTCTTCAGCCAAAAATCTTTTAACTCTTGTGGGTTCTTGACTGCTAATTCAATATCGAGAAGACCATTCAGTGCCATTGTTAATTTCCTTTGTTGAAGTTGCTCACGCGACGGCAAGTGTTAGTCATAGTGCCGAGTCCGCCAATGGTGGTAGTGATGACATCGCCATCACGAAGAAATTTTCCTTGGGCAGCGCCAACGCCATCGGGCGTTCCGGTGAAGATGATGTCACCAGGTGACAGCGAGGTGATGTGTGACAGGTACTGGATGAGAAACGGCACATCAAAAATGAGATTCTTTGTGGTGTCGCCCTGACGTACTTCATCGTTAATGCGGGTTTCCAAAGTGAAATCATTGAGGTTCGAGAAATGATCGGTGGAGTATATGAATGGTCCAATGGGGCCAAAGGTGTCGAAAGATTTACCTAAATCAAAGTGCGGTGGTTGCGCTGCAAATTGCACCATACGGTCGGAGATGTCTTGACCAATGGTGACGCCTGCAACGTGCTTCCATGCGTCTGATGCATCAATGTCTTTGCCGGCAGTGCCAATAACAACAACAAGTTCTACTTCGTAGTCAACTGCGTCAGAACGTAATTCCACGTCGGCAGTAGGGCCAACGAGGCACGAAGGAAACTTTGTGAACACCAATGGGTTCGTAGGTAATTCCATCGCCGACTCTGCGGCATGGCTCTTGTAGTTGAGACCTACGGCAAAACAATTTTTAGGCTGAGTTATGGGTGGGCCAAGTGTGACCTCGGAGACCTTGCCTGTTGGAGTTGCTGCATGAAGTTGTGCCGACAATGCGTGCAACTCTGAATATTTTGCAATGGCATCCATTGGGTTACTCGAGATTGCGCCATCACTTATGCTCTCGATATCGAAGTAGTTGTCGCCATGAATAAGTACTGCTCGGTTATTGATGTTGCCCAAAATGAATGCCATGCCGAATAGTACGACTTCAAATTGTTTGATGTCAAAGTAAATGGTTAAGGTGGCCACGTGGATCCTCAGCAGTTAATCAGTGAAACCTTGGAAACATGGGCTATAGAGCGCCCCGAGCTGAACTTTGAGGCAATGGGCATTGGCCTGAAATTCGACATTATTGCCACCGCTTCATTGGGTTTTGCCGGTGAGGTCATTGCTGACCTTGGCGTTAACCTCGGCGAATTTGATGTGCTCGCAACTCTGAGGCGTAATGGGAAAAACGGAGTGCTCACTCCAAAGGAAATTGCCGCTGCAGCCATGGTGTCGCCGAGTGGGCTCACACATCGCCTCACGCAACTTGAAAATATGGGTCACATCATTCGCCAGAACGACCCAAATGACAGGCGTAGCTCGTTAGTGCGTTTAACTCCTCAAGGGAGAAAAATTGCTGACAAAGGAATTGAACGAGTTGCTCAACGGGCAACTCAATTGATCAATGGTTTTTCTGCTGACGAAGTTGAAGCACTAAGCACCGTGCTTGACAAAGTTCTCGCGATGATTTTGCAGACAATTACTGCACCGTAAACGATGTAGCAATGCCGGCGCCGGCAATTGCTTCAACAGTGTCGTGCTTCAAAAGGTTGGCTGCTTCGTCAGATGCCCAGATGTACTGGAGCATTTGCTGTGATGAGTGCCGCGATGGCAAGACATGTTCCGAGAGTTAACTGACTGATGCGCTTCACTGGGTCACCTTTGCTGAAAGCCGATTTCAGAATGGTAACAAAATCAATAACCAAAGACTACTGAACCCAACCTAAGCGTTTTTCAATGTCGGGCAGCATGGTGCGAATAGTGAGAACCAACTGAATGACATCTGCAATGACTGCGTCATCGAGTAGGTGTGTTTCCCCAAATATGGTGAAGCCTTCCCCGGCCACGGCAATGAGTTCATTAAGAGCTTTTTGGGCGCGCGGTGATGCTGTAGGCGCCAAAGATTGCCGTTCTTGCAGGCGTTGCATGAGAGGCGTTGAAACATCGGGAAGAAAGTTCTTGGGGTCTGCGGAGTTGAGGAGCAACCACGCCAAAAGCTTCGTGCGCATCACGAGGTTGGGTTCAAACAGTTCCGCGGCATTGGGATGCAACTCCATCTCATCAACGTGGCGCCGTACCAGTTCCTGAAAAGCTGCCGAGAAAAGACCTTCTTGATCGCCGAAGTTGCGGGCGATGGCCATGAGGCTGAGGCCCGATACCTCTGCAATGCGACGAGTGGTGACCTTGGGAATGGGCTCAGTTTTCAGAAGTTCGATGGTGGCATTAATGAGGCGTTCACGGGCCTCGTCTGGAGTGGCGCGGTCTTTTCTTGGTACGTCGCTCTTGACCATGCCTCAGAAGTTAGCCCATGTTGAGTACCGACATCAGATCTGAGAGACTATGGACGGCGTATCGGGGATCCGCCGTGGCCTATATATAAGGGGGCAGTGATGGCGCAATCAGATGTTGATGTTGTAGTTGTAGGTGCTGGCTTTGCAGGAATGTACTTGCTGCACGAACTACGCAAAACGGGTTTTAGCCATCGCCTGCTGGAAGCAGGCGATGATGTGGGCGGCACCTGGTATTGGAATAGGTACCCCGGAGCACGCTGCGATATCGCTACCACCGACTATCAATACACATGGGACCCCGAACTTAATGAACAGTGGCAGTGGTCGGAAAAACACGCCGCTCAGCCCGAGATTCTGCGTTACGCGCAGTTCATTGCAAAAAAGCACGACTTGTATTCGGGCATTGAGTTCAATACGCGTGTTGATGGAGCGCAGTGGAATGAAGTCGCAAAACGGTGGAGCATTCACACGTCAACTGGCGAAACAATTACTTGCCAACACTATGTAATGGCAACGGGTTGCTTGTCGGTGCCAAAAGAGCCCGACATCGCCGGAACTGAAAAATTCGCTGGCAATGTGTATGTCACTGGCCGTTGGCCACATGAAGGAGTCGACTTCACGGGCCAGCGCGTTGCAGTAATTGGTACAGGTTCGTCGGGCATTCAATCGATTCCCCACATTGCCGACCAAGCAAAAGAACTGGTGATCTTTCAACGCACACCGAACTTCTCGATGCCTGCATTTAACGGGCCCGCTCCACAAGATCGCATTGAACGCTTGAAAGCAGATCGTGTGACGTATCAGCATGAGGCTCGCTATTCAGGTACTGGTGTGCCATTGGAAGACTCAACTGTTTCTGCATTGTCGGTAACACAAGAAGAAGCGTTTGCAATGCTAGAAAAAGCGTGGCAAAAGGGTGAACTGTTGTCGTTGGGTAACACCTTCATGGATTCTGCAATTAATCGCAAAGCTAACGATGTTGTTGCCGAGTTCATGCGCATGAAAGTGCGCTCGGTAGTAAAAGACCCTGAAGTTGCTGAGCTGTTGAGCCCATACAAACATGGTTACGGAACAAAACGTCCATGTATGGACACGGGGTATTTTGAAACATTCAACAAACCACATGTGCGACTTGTTGATTTGAATACAAGCCCTATACGCAGCATTACGGAAACAGGAATTGACTTTGGCAAAGAGTCAAAAGAATTCGATGTAATTGTGTATGCCACTGGCTTTGATGCAATGACTGGCGCCATTGTGAACGCCAACATCACTGGGAAAAATGGCATCACTCTCAAAAACAAATGGGAAAATGGGCCGCTCACTTACCTTGGTCTCACATCTGTTGGTTTCCCCAATTTGTACATGATTACTGGCCCAGGCAGCCCGTCGGTGTTTTCGAACATGATGGTGTCTATTGAGCAACATGTCGATTGGATTCGCGACACGTTGGTACACATGCGCGAGCAGGGATTCGACACCATCGAGCCCACTCCACTTGCTGAAGAGGGTTGGCGTGTGCATTGCACCGATTGTGCCGACATCACTATTTTTCAAGATGCCAACTCGTGGTACATGGGTGCCAACGTTCCTGGTAAACCGCGTGTGCTGTTTCCGTATATAGGAGGCGTCGGGCGCTACCGCATGGCATGCGAGGAAGTGGTGAACAAGGGCTACCTCGGCTTTGAGCTTGCTAGTGGAGCGAACAAGCAATGCAACGATGGGTTAATACGAGAAGTGCAACCCGACGTCGACATGGTGCTCGACTTTATTGCAACACTGAATTTGCCTGCAATGGAAACAATGACCCCCACCGATGCTCGTGCTTTTGCCGAAGCATCGTCGGCAATACGCCCCGAAGGCCCCGAAGTGGGCGAAATTGCAGACGGTGTTTTGCCAGGTGCTGATGGCGAGTTGGAATATCGGTTGTATCGCCCTGCAACACCAGGCCCACATCCCATTGCGGTGTATTTCCATGGCGGTGGTTGGGTATTTGGTAGCCACACATCTGACGACCCACTGTGTCGCGACTTGTGTGCACAGTCAAACACGCTCATTGTTTCGGTGAACTACCGCCATGCTCCAGAGGCACCGTTTCCTGCTGCAGCGGAAGATGGCTATGCGGCATTGAAATGGGTGCACGCCAATGCTGCGGCACTCGGTGGTATTGCAGAACAAATTGCAGTTGCAGGGTGGAGTGCCGGTGGCAACGTTGCTGCTGTAACTGCGCAAATGGCTCGCGACAAAGGTGGGCCACAAATCAGCGGTCAGCTCTTGTTGTGCCCCGTCACCGATGGTTCGCATCAACACGGCTCGCACATTGAAAATGGTGAGCAATTTATTCTCACCAAGTCACTCATGGAATGGTTTTGGAATCACTATGCCACTCCAGAGCAACGAAAGAACCCACAAGCATCACCATTGCTTGCTGCCTCACTTGCAGGATTACCACCAACAATGTTGGTGACATGCCAGTTCGACCCCTTGCGTGATGAAGGTAATGCATATGCGCGTGCGCTCATGCAAGCAGGAGTGAAGGTAGAACACGTGGAGGCACGCGGTCATATTCATACTTCAATCACCATGGTCGATATGTTGCCCTCGGGCGCTCCGCATCGTCGCGAAATGGCGCGAGCATTGCGTGGGTTTTTTAGCTAGTCGTTGCCCAGCACTGCTCAATGATCATGAATGATCGACGCAATTTCGTCGGCCAATTGCGGTGTAGCAGCTGCAATGCCACTCCACCTCAAGGTGAGGTCTGGCGAGAAATTAAGTGGACGCCCAGCGGCATCGCGTAGCGCCCCGCCAGACTTCTCAACTATGAGTGATACTGCCGCAATGTCAACAATGCGGTGAATGTCGCCGCCCGGATCACAGAATGCATCAATTGCTCCATCGGCAACAAGACAAGCTTCAATAACTGAAGAACCTAAAATTCGCACACGTTCCGATGTTTGGGCAAGAACAGACCAGGTGTTCCAAGTACTTGGGCGTGGTCGCAGCATCGACAGTGCAGCACCCGCCAATTTGGTACGGCCAGTTGTGCGCTGAACTGTTGTGTCATCACAATGTGCTCGCCATGAATAGTTAGTGCCGAGCCAGGTAACGAGCGACTCAATAATGATGTCGTCTTCCACAATTGCTGCAGAGAAACCCGAAATGGGCACACCTGCAGCAGAGTTTGCGGTGCCATCTACTGGATCAAGCACAACTGTGTAGGCAGATCCACGGTCCACCCAGCCGACTTCTTCCGACAGAACATTCATTTTGTGACTCTCAATAATGTCTAAAACCGGAGCCTCAATGTATTGATCGAGGAACATCGTTGGTGTTCCATCACCGCCGATGCCAATGTCTTTGCTGCGTTCGCTGCGAGACATTGTTGACATCGCTAAGACGTAAGCATTTTCGGCAGCTTCGGCCATTTCTTTGAGGAACTCTGAAAACTCCCTCACGTTAGAGGCCATTCACCAGCGCATCGGCACAGCCAGCTGTGGCTGCACTGATAACGCTTAGTACTTTGGGAAGTGCTCCGTTGAGTGAGCAAACTGTGATGTCTGCGCGCTGACCAATTTCAAGGGTGCCGCGATCCTGTAAATTCATTGTCCTGGCTGGACCTGCAGTAACAAGATGAACAGCGTGAGGAAGGCTGCAAACGTTTTGTGATACCAGGGTGCCAACAGCTCCTAACATGGAAAAGGGCAAATAGTCAGAAGATAAGCCATCACAAAGACCAAGCGAAATTAACTCTGCAGCAGAGACATTGCCACTGTGGCTTCCACCGCGCAACACATTGGGCGCTCCACACACGGTGCGCATGCCTGCTGCATGGGCTGCACGTGCAGCTTCAATAGTGGTAGGAAACTCGGCGATACTTGCATTCCAAGTGGTTGCCTCGGCAATGTCTTCTTCAGATGCAGGGTCATGTGCAATGAGGCTAATTGCGCCTTCTTTAGCTAGCTGAGTGAGCCATGGAATTGCTATGTCGCGGTTATGGCGAATGAGTTCTCGCTCTGCTGCGATCAGAGCAACTTGTCGCTGTGCTTCTTCAAAATCAACATTGTGCTTACGCATTACCCAATTAACAAGAAATGAAGGATCTTTGTATTGGCCTTGCCCAGGTGTGTGATCTTCAAAACTTACGAGCGGCTTCGGATCGTGCTTACGATAAGCATCCATTCGTGAGGTGAGGCCCTCATGTCCGGCAGCGTCGCGTGCGTCGAGGCGATACAAAACCTTGTTCTCAATCAGCGTGTCACGGCCATGTGAGTAGTCATGAATTGCGTCAACAAACTGATGGGCCAATTCGACTGAACGGGGTCCATCATTTTCAAAGCCAATTCCGTGGTACAAGGTCGTGATGCCAGCTGAACGCACACGAGCCTCAAACGAACGAAGACTGAAATCAATAGGCAAGCGCGCACCGGGGCGAGGCAAGATCTCTGTTTCTAAACCATCGCTATGCGAGTCAACAATCCCAGGCATACAAATTGCCCCGTGAACATCTGTTGAGCGGGCTATGTCGGATCGATGTTGGGAAATTTTTACGATGATTCCATCTTCAACAACAATGCATGCATCATGTAGCACTTCATTAGGAAGTACTGCTGTTGCGTTTTCAATCTGAAAAATACTCATGAGTGGATATAGCCTTTACGAAGTAGGGGAAGAAGAGTGTTTGTTGGGCCTTCTTGTACGATGCGACCCTTTTCCATTGCGATAATGCGGTGAGAAACCTGTTCTATGGCGTCAAGGTCATGGAAAACTGCAAGTACTGCAACGCCGTTAAGAGTGAGTTCCTGAATGAGTTCGAGGGCCAAGGTGCGATTCTCAGGGTCGAGTGCTGAAATCGGTTCATCGAGAAGCAGTAGCCGCGGAGGTGAAATGAGGCCCGCAGCAATATTGACACGCTGTTTTTCGCCACCAGACAAAACCGATGTGTGTACTTCCCAAAGCGGCTTCCCAATGTGAAGCTTTTCGAGCGTAATTTGTGCTTGTTCACGCGATTCATTGTTGTCAAGACCTCGCGATATGCCGGCGCGTGTAACAAGGTCAATAACACTGCGCCGTGGCTGAGCGCGAAGAAACTGTGAGACATAACCAATTTCACGACCGCGAATTGCAACAATTTCGCTATCTGTTAATTGGGCTAAGTCAACCCATTCACCAGAAGCCAATTTGAAAAGGATGCTGCCAGTAGAGGTTGAGTATGTCTGGAAAAGAATGCGCAATAATGTGGATTTTCCTGCACCCGATGTTCCAGCAAGCGCTACATGTTCGCCTGCATTGATGGAGAAATGCAGATCGTGTAAAACTTGGATTGTCCGCCCATCAATGTTGTGGAGAATAAAACTCTTATTAAGGTTCTGCACCTCAAGCAGCGTGGTATCGGAGGTAGAAAGTTCCATATCAGGTCCTCGCAGCAGCAATAAGTTTTTGGCTATAAGGATGTTGTGGATCTTCTAGCAATTGGTCGGTGAGCGTGTTTTCTACAATGCGGCCGTGGTGCATCACCAAGCAACGCTCGGTCAGCATTTCAATGACGCGGAAGTCATGCGACACAACAATTGCGGCAATGTTGAGTTCCTCGAGCAAACTACGAATGAGATCGAGAACTCCCGATGCAACGCTTGCATCGAGACCTGTTGTTGGCTCGTCTAATAGAATTACCCCGGGGTTATTGGCGAGAGCGCGAGCTATTTGCACGCGTTGACGCATGCCGCCAGAAAATGTTCGCACGAGGTCGTCAATGCGGTCTATGGGAACTTCGGTGCGATTGAGAAGTTCCTTGGCGCGTGTTCTGATTGCGGAGTAGTTTCTCCAGCCTGCTGCAGTAAGTGGGTCTGCAATATTGCCACCTGCGGTGATTCCTAGTGACAAACCTTCCGCAGGGTCTTGGTAAACAACCGACAACTGGTCGATGCGCAAACGTCGTCGCCGTGAAGCATCAAAGTCAAGAATGTTGACTTTTCCTTCAGCTACATTCGCTAATCGAATATCACCAGTAGTTGCCTCTACATCGCCAGCTATACAGCGCAGCACCGTAGATTTTCCTGAGCCCGACTCTCCTACAATGCCTAACGCTTCACCTGGTTGCACGTCAAAAGAAATATCCCACGCCGCAACAATGGATCCTGATACTGCGTCGCGTGCAGAGCCAAAGGAAGAACCCGTTCGGCTAATCGTCTCATCACTGAAAGGCCCGTACACCTTTCCTAAATTGCGAACCTGAACAACCGGCTCCGGTACAAAAATGCCGGTCATTTTGTTCGCCTTGCTCTACACCATGCGGTGTCGCTGCACGACCAGTTGTCATCTTGAGAAGGACTTTGAACAAGGAATGAAGAGTTGCTTCCACATAGTCGGCAATGTGTATTTTCATTTTGTTCAATTTCAAAAGGAATATCTTCAAAAGTCAAAGGCTCAACAACAGTATGTGGAGGAATTGCATACACTCTTTTTTCCCGACCAGCACCGAAGAGCGAGAGGAACTCAGCATTGTGCAGTCTCGGAATGTCCCACCGTGGAATAGGTGTAGTGGCAATGACATAGCGCTCATTCACCAAACAGGGGTAACCAGTGGTTTGTGTAATGACGCCATTTCTTACTTTGTCTTCGTAAAGGCTGACCCACATACGTGAGTAGTCCGACTCGGCATGCATGCGTGAGAGCTCTCTCATATCGCGTTCAATACCTCGCAATGGTTCAGGAACGGGAACCTGCAGAACCAGAGTGTGCTGTGACGTGAGTTCATCTTCTGGAATGCGATGTCGCGTTTGAACAACTGTTGCTTCGCTCACTTCGGTTGTTTCTTCGCAACCAGTTGAAGCAGTAACTAGTCGGCGAAGGTTGACAGCGTTTACGCCTTCATCGTCGCCTTGGTCTATCACTTTCACTGTGTCACTTGAGCCAATGATTGCCAAAGTAATTTGTAAACCGCCTGAACCCCAGCCGCGAGCAACTGGCATTTCTCGAGAACCAAAGGGCACCTGATATCCAGGTGCGCAGACTGCATGCAGTAGAGCGCGGCGAATCTCTCTTTTAGACTCTTCATCGAGCACGGTGAATGCCGGCTCGTCGTGCAATGCAGACCCACTAAGAGCGGCAATGACGCCAGTAGGTTCTCTATGGCTCACTACGGTCATGCTGGTTCCTTTGTCTCAACTTGTTCTTCCGATACGCGGCGCATGGCCATTTTGCGTTCCATCATCGATCGAAAAGTCACGTAGTGCGGAAGCTTCAAGTGCTCAAGAAAACCAGCAGAGTCAAGACCATCTGTTGTCATAAGAATGGATTGCTCAAGTGATGTTTTCCCATTGTCACGATGACATGCGATGTCGAGGTTTGCCATTGCAATTGCTTTGCGTTCGTTGTGGCCAAAACAAATTCCAATACCAACATCAAATTTTGTTCTGTCTTCGTCTATTCCATTCAGGTCTTCAATAGCTTCCACCTCGGAAATACGAAAATTTCCAATCTTGATGGCGCTACCGGTGTGTGGGTGGGTAACGCGAATTGGAAGCTCTCCATGGCGCACCTCTCCAAGAGTGACCTCGTGGAGGTAACCGTCAGGACCCAGAATATTGCGGTACCACAAATTGATGAGCGCCCCTGTTTCAGCCCGAGCCATTGTTGATAAGCGAGCTGATCGGGGAGCAGGTGGACGCGCTGGCTTGCGAGTAATGTCGAACGGCTCAGGATCACTGTCGTTACGTCGATCCACCAGTAGATCCATGTCGCGCAATGTGTCCATGAGACGGGTCACTGGTGGTCTAGGTGCCGTTGAGGGAGTAGTTACTTTTGGATCTATTTCGGGTACCACTGAACTCTCGTGAACATTCAACATGCGAGCGCTGTAGTCGGAACTTCTACCCAATATTTGTGGACCACCAGGCTCGCGAAATGCGGGAACAACGCGACGCAATAGAGATAGTTCATTTGAATGAACTGGAATCGCTGTCGCGAGTCGGGGCAAGGTCGACTTATACGACCGAAGTAGATGAACAGCCTCTGTAATGTCACCCTCAGCTTGTCGAATAGCAAGCGCAGCAAGTTCTGGAGCCCAGAGCCCTGCTTCACCCATTGTGCGGTCAACCAAAAGACGTAGCCGTCCAGTTAATTGGTCTGCACCTAAAGGTTCACTAGGGTCACAATCACGCAATGTGCGCAGTAAATGATCGGCGTTGTTAATTGCATTGAGTCCACCTCTTGCGGCTGCGTAACCCATTACTTGCTCAACTCCTTTGATGGAATAGTGATGTAATCAATAGAAGTCGTGCGCGATACACCAAAGATATTTCCCGCTATGTCAATGAGCCACATGTCGAAGTCGCGTGTTCCAGGAGTAACAAGTTGACGAAACAACTCAGAATTGAAGTCTGCGTTAGGGCGAAGCACTAAATGTGTAGAGCCATCAATACCAGGGCCGTTGAGGCGGATCTGGATGAACTCTGTTGTTGTTGCATCAACAGTGATCTCAGCATTGATTGAAACAAATACTTGCGCGGCGTTCTCTGGCTGGCGATCGCTGCTGCGACGAATATCGGCAATACATAATGGATCTGGCTGATGAAGAAATGCGATGTAAGCAGCATCGGCTACTTCAACACCAAGCGCGCCAGTTGCACGGCTAGTGATAACGGTCAACATTTCTCGCTCACCACCATGAATGCAAAATGGAGTTTGATAACCAAGAAGAGCAAGTAGTGGAACAAGCGTTATGGGTAGCTGGTGCGGAGATTCATGGCTCAATAACGTATACGGGGTGCCGGGGCGCGAAATTGACTGCAATAAAACTTGGAACAAACGTTGCGACTCGTGTCCGCTCAGGTTGGCAGCAGCAAGAAGTGATGCATCTAGTTGAAGGTTGGGAGTGTTCAATCGAGTTCCTCAAATTCCACAATGGTTGATTGGAGTTTGGCCCAATCTTCATTTTCGTTACTGGCAATTACTTGGTCGGCAGCAGCAAGGAATTCAAGAATCGGGTCACGAAGAGGGGACGATGTGTCGCAGAGAATGGCATCGGCAATTGCGGCAGCAATAGTCGCATCAGCGTGCGAACCTAGGCGCATTGCCCAACCAAGAAACCCGTTTACGCTCACTTCGGCCGTCGACACAAGTGCATCACCAATAAAGAATTGTTCATTCGCCACGGGTTCGCGTACGGGTAGCTGTGCAGTGCCCGTGCGCACAGGCATGACGAGATGCACTTGAATCTCGCTTGCATTCGTTGCGAGCATGCTTTCAATAACTTGCACTAAATCTTGGTCATTGCACTGCGCAAGAAGCGAGCACCACATATCGCGCGAAGCGTGTTGCGAAAAGCGAGTTGAAGTAGTGCTTTGATTTACGTTCTCGATTGACACTTAGAGAAAGGTACATGGAGCGAGTGAACTGAAAAATAATCACAGCATCAGTTAGATGGTGTCAAGGTGAACTGCAAATAAACGAGTGGAATTTCAAAGTTACGGAAAATCTAATTGTTAACTATTCCATCATCTTGCGTACGAAAAAAGAAGGTTGACGTGTCATTTTGGTTGAGTAACTTTTCCCGCAATGAGAAAACACAACATACTCTTATCAGGCGTAACTGCCGTTGCACTCTTAGTGGGTGCTTCAGCAATTGGAACAGGTTCGCACGTTTCGGCACAGACCGAAGATGGATCAGGACTCAAATACATAGGTCGTTGGAACTCAACGAGCGGTGTCGGCGGTGCAGAGATTTCTGCTTACGACCCAGCCTCCCAAAGACTTTTCGTCACCAATGGTGCAACGAATCAAATTGATATCGTCAACATCTCCAACCCGCGTAAACCAGTTAAAGTTACGTCTATCGATTTAGCCGCAAAGGGTGTAACTGGCGTACAGAGCGTTGCTGTAAAAGATGGTCTGGTTGTAGTAGCAGCTACCATGGCAAAGGCACAGAACAATGGCAGAATCTTCTTCGCAAACATTGATGGCGTTCTCCAAGCCAACGTTGTAGACGGCGTTGAAGTTGGCGCACTTCCAGACCATGTGAGTTTTACCCCAGACGGCAACTACGTTCTCGTGGCCGGCGAAGGAGAACCATCAACCTATTGCTCTGATGCCACGACGCTTTTCGATACGCAAGATCCGCTTGGGACTGTTTCAATCATCGACGTATCGGTCGCTAAGCCAGTTGCTAAAACGCTCGATTTCAAAAACTTCGCCGAACGTGCAGGAGCCATTGTCTTCCAAGGTGGACGTATCTTCGGGCCAAAGTCAAGTGTTGCTCAAGACCTCGAGCCTGAGTACATCACCTCATCAGCCGACAGCAAGTATGCATATGTCACTCTTCAAGAGAACAATGCGATTGCAACTGTTGATTTGGGTTCTAAGGAAATTATTCAAATCAGCGGTCTTGGATACAAGAGCTATAACTCTGACGGTAAAGGTCTAGATGCGATATCTGACGGGACCGCATTAATAGCGAAGCAAAACGTGATGGGCATGTATCAGCCAGATGGCATTGCTACATTGACGGCAAACGACACAACCTATTTGGTAACTGCTAACGAGGGTGATGCACGTGAGTATCCATGTTTTCTAGGTGGAACTGATGGTGCAAAGGCAGAAAAAGAAGCACAGAAAATCTCTGGTGTTTACGACTCAACAGACTCAACAATTACCGCAGTGAATACAGCGGTTGGTTCGCTAGAAGTCACTCAGTTTGCACCTGCGAACGCGCAAGTAGCAAAGATTGACAAGAACACCAAAGTTAAAACTGCTTACACCTTCGGAACACGTTCGTTCTCTGTGTGGAAGGCAAATAACTTAGAAGGTGTTGACTCAGCAGATCTCAAGTGGGACTCGGGCGACGCAATTGAAAAAATTACTTCCACAGTGCGTCCTGCATTCTTTAATGCTGACTGGAACACAACGACTGGTTTCGTCAACGGAGTTGATGCTCGTTCATTGAAGAAGGGTCCAGAGCCTGAGGGCGTCGCAGTAGGCGAGGCATATGGAACGAATTGGATCGTTGTTGGTCTTGAGCGCGATGGCGGCTTGTTGCTTTATGACGCAACAAACCCAGAAGCCCCAACATTTGTTGACTACATCAACACATCGAATCCAGGTGGAAACTTGCTTGCAGGTAAATATTCGTCTACCGCTGGCGATGTTTCTCCAGAGGGAATTGTGTTTGTGTCACCTGAAGATAGCCCAACTGGGAAAGCTCTAGTGCTGGCATCGTATGAACTTTCCGGCACAGTTGGAATTTATGAAATACCACAAAAGCTTCCTGGCTCACCGCGCAAAGTAGTAGCTCGTGGCGGCAGCGGAATGATCGAGGTTTCCTACAAGCCAACTAAAACCATTGGTTGGACTGGCCAACTCTGGTACTCAGCAGTTTGCAGGTCAGGCAAAGGAACTGTGAAGGCAACAAGCACAAGGAATTCAATTGTGCTCGACATTCCAGCAAGTAAGCGTGGCGCAACCTACAAATGCAATGTGTCAGCAGTTTCTGCGCTCGGATCTGGTGAATCGGTAAAAGCATTACCCGTTGTAGTGAAATAACTCTTTAACACTCATAAAACACACAAATCTAAAGGAAAAACATGAAAAATATATTTAAGAAATATGGTTTGGCGCCAGCATTAGCGGTGTCATCACTACTCCTCGTAGTACCTTCAACTGCTGCATCTGCAAAAGTTGTTTCCGTCAAGGTGGGTGACAGTTGCTTGCAATCACAGTACGGAAAGTCAGTTACCGCAGCGAGTAAGAAGTTCAAGTGCACCTACAACGGAAAGACCAAGAAATATACATGGTCTGCAGTGAATGCAGCTGCAGGTGCAGCAAAGACAATTGACCTCACAAAGCTAGACAAAACCGGCTGGCCAAAGCGTTTCGTCGTGGGTGGCGTTCCTGCAGAAAACGTAACAACAATGCAGACAAAGTGGGGCGGTCTCATTCAACTCTTCAAAGATGAATTGGGCATTGATGTTGATTTTTACCCAGGAAGTTCATACGCCGGAGTTATTGAGGCATCCATTGCAAACAAGGTTGACCTTGTTGCATGGGGTGCAATGTCGTACATCGTTGCAAAGGTTAACGGCGCACGTATTGAGCCAGTGGGTATTACCAAGTACGTAGACGGAACAACTTCATATAACTCGCGCTTGCTTACTAAGACTTCACAGACAGGAATCACCAAGATTGCTGACGTGAAAGGTAAGAAGGTTTGTTTCGTGTCGACAACTTCAACATCTGGCGGACTCATTCCAACTGAAGGTTTACTTGCCGCCGGATTAACAAGCGCAGACTACACAACAGTTCTGGCCGGATCACACGACAACTCGCTTCTCAAGTTGGCTAGTGGCGATTGTGATGCAAGTTTCATGCAAGAAGCAACTGCTGCTGCAATTGGAACTGGAACGTTTGCGGCAATTGATAAAGCGACCATTAAAGAAGTGTGGAAATCTGGAGAAATTCCGAACGGTCCATTTACCATTCGTCAAACATTGCCAGCTTCGCTTCGTGCAGCAGTGACGAACATCATGTTGACTAAGTTGAACAAGAAGTACTTCACTGAAAAGGGTTACAACGGCTGTACTTCGGAATCAACCTGCATCATCGTGGAAGATAAGAATACGAACAGTTTCATTACAGTTGCTGACTCGTTCTACGACACAATTCGCAAGGTGTGTGAAGCAACGAAGAGCACTGCCTGCAAGGCATAATTTTGACAAAAGTATTTTCAGCTTCGGAGAGTGATGCGGCCGTCAAGGTCACATCACTCTCCAAGAAGTTTCCCAACGGTACCCTCGCAGTAGACAATGTTTCGTTTGTAGTGCCACGCGGACAAGTGGTAGCAGTTCTGGGTCTTTCCGGGTCTGGCAAATCAACGTTGATGCGCACCCTCAATGGGCTCCACGCTCCTACAAGTGGTAGTGCACAGGTGCTCGGAACTGATATTTCAAAAACTTCATCGAAAGAACTACGTGCACTTCGTCGACAAGTAGGATTCATTTTTCAACAGTTCGGCCTTGTGGGCCGTATGACATGTATTGAAAATGTTCTCACTGGTGCTCTGGGTAGTTTGCGTGGACCCCGTTTAGGCGTGAGGATGTACCCCATTGCATTACGCCGTGAGGCTTTGAGCCACTTGGAACGAGTGGGCTTGCTCGAGCAAGCATTTCAGCGAGCTGACACGCTTTCTGGTGGTCAAATGCAGCGCGTAGCCATTGCTCGAAGTTTGATGCAGCATCCGAAGGTACTACTTGCTGATGAGCCAGTCGCTTCTCTGGATCCTGAATCTTCAACACAAATTCTTGAACTCATAGCTTCGCTCGCACGTGAAGAAAACATGACTGTCTTGTGCAGTTTGCACCAGGTGGAGTTGGCCAAAGGTTGGTCAGACCGCATTATTGGACTCCGCAGCGGACAAGTTGTTCTTGATGCTATGTCGCAAGCGATAAGTATGGAGACGGTGATGGCCTTATACAAAAATGATGGCAAAGATGAGCTGTCTCAAAACATGCAACCCAGTCAAAAATTAGATCAGATGGCATGATCACCAAAATCGAGAAGATTCGCACCACTCCTTCCATTTCTCGAATTGACATACAGAAACTCCTTTTTGTAGTCGTATCGGCTCTTGGTTTCATTTGGGCGTGGAACTATTTGGACATGTCTGTTCTGTCATTCTTTGATGACCTCAGCAACGTCGCAAATCTTTTCAAACGGATGTATCCGCCAGATTTCAGTGGCATGCAGCGCATCATCAATGCGATGTTGGAAACGCTTTGGATGGCCCTTCTCGGTACCGCACTAGCTGCTGTTTTGAGTTACCCGCTAGCCCTAGGAGCTGCAAAAAATACAACTCCTCATCCATATGTGAGATACCTCTGCCGCAGCTTGATTACGCTCACACGCGCTGTGCCAGAGCTCATTTTGGCGGCAATTTTTGTTGTTGCGTTTAATCCTGGTCCCTTTGCCGGAGTGCTTGCTATCGGTCTGCACTCCATTGGAATGATTGGCCGACTTTTTGCAGACGCCATTGAATTAGGTAATGAGTCTCCGCGTGAAGCCATCCTTGCTGTGGGTTCAACGCGCCGACAAACAACTAGGTCGGCGATTATTCCGCAGGCGCTGCCATCTATGATCGCCACAGTTCTCTACCGGTTAGAGATCAACATCCGAGGGTCGAGTGTGCTGGGCCTTGTCGGTGCCGGGGGCATTGGCATTATTGTCTCGGAATCTTTAGAGTCCATCCAATATAAACCTGCTCTCGCAGCAGTTTCTGTCCTCTTTGTCGTAATCGTTTGTGTTGAGCTTGCGTCAACAGCAATTCGCGGCTCGTTGTTAGGTGATGCCGCAAACTTTGGTCGGCAAACACGTCAGGGGTTTTTCACCAGGCGTGCAACAATGCGCAATCAGCGTTTGAACGAAAAAGCGGCGAGGACTCGTGCAGTGACCCCGCCATGGACATCAGAAAGACTCTTTCGCGTGGGTCTCGGTGCATCTTTCGGCTTTCTGGTAGTGGTTGCAATATTTAGTGTAGATATCAACTGGTGGCAGGCCGTCCTGGACACTCCTCGTATTAATATCGTTTTGAAGCAGCTTTTCCCGCCAAGTTTTGGTGGCGAACGCTCCGGAATTTTTAATGGAATACTTGAATCGTTTGCAATGGCAGTGGTTGCAGCAGTTTTAGGAATTTCGCTGGCTTTACCAATAAGTGTGGCAATTTCGCGGAACATTAATAAGAGTGCATTCTTAGCGAAGGTGTATCGCTTATTAGTGCTTGCTTTACGTGCTGTTCCAGAGTTAATTGTTGCTGTTATTTTTGTAAGTGCGATGGGTCTTGGGCCTGTGCCTGGCACATTGGCGCTCACCGTTACGGTTATCTTTTTCGCCGCGAAACTTTTTGGCGACACGCTGGAAGAAGTTGACTCCGCTCCGCGAGAGGCGGTCTCATCGGTTGGTGCATCTCGTGCTCAAGAATTCGTGAGCACCGTGATTCCACAATTTATTCCTTCATTCGTAAGTAATTCTTTTTACTTACTCGATGTGTATTTCCGCTCGTCCACCATATTGGGCATCGTGGGTGGAGGAGGTATTGGATATCTTCTCATTCAATCCATACGCGTCTACCAATTCGATGTGACCGCCACAATTGTTATTTCTGTGTTCCTCGTAGTGCTTGTAATTGAATGGGTAGGAAACTGGGTGCGGGGTTTATACCGCTAATTTGACCTCGCTGTTTGCATCTGGCTGCGGCGTAGATAACGTTTTCAAATGTCACGTTTTCACTTTCACCGTCAAGTTTTTATAGCAGTAGCTCTTTTCGCAGGTGGGTCAGTTCTTGTCTCGTGCGGAGGTAGTTCACCAAGCAGTGACACGGCCCTCGCAAGTACGGCTGACAGCGCAGTAGACGGCGCGTCGGAAACCACTGAGCCTGCGAAAACTGAAGAACCAAAAGTAACTTTGCCAAAGGTGGCTCCCACCAAGTTGGTCATTACCGACATCACTGAAGGCACTGGTGCCGGAGCGGCAGCGGGCGACCTCATTGCAGTTCACTATGTAGGGGTATTGAGCTCCGATGGAACTCGCTTCGATGGCAACTTTGGTTCAAGCCCATTTAGCCTCACGCTCGGCAAAGGCCAAGTCATCAAAGGCTGGGACGAAGGTCTCTTAGGAATGAAAACAGGCGGCATGCGCCAACTCGATATTCCTGCGGACCTTGCTTACGGAGATGCTGGTTCGGGTTCTGTCATTAAACCTGGGGCTGCACTGTCGTTCGTCGTGGAAATGGTGGGCATCATTCCGGCAACCGACCCAGCCGATGAACCACAACTCACCATTGCCGGTGCAGCAGCATCATCAACTCTGCAAAGCAAAGACCTTATTGAAGGTAAGGGCGAAGCCATTGCTGCAGGCGATACCGTTACCGTGCACATCGTGGCGTACCGCGGCGATACGGGTGAGAAAATTACCAGCACTTGGCCAGATGGTGCACCGGTCAGCCTCACCTTGGAAGCAAGCGGCTCGTTACCAGGCATTATTAAAGGTGTGCCAGGAATGAAAGTGGGAGGGCGTCGTCAGTTGACTGTTCCCTTTGCCGATGCGTTTGGTCCTGAAGGCAATACAGAAATGAAATTGCCAGCAAAAACCGACCTCGTGCTCGTGGTCGACCTCATTGCCGCCTTGTAATTTAACCTTTTGCCCTAGATAGGGCTGACTTGTAACGTTGAATTATAGAAGTAAGATAAATCCATGTTTAATCATGGCAATTTTGTCAAGCAGCGCCCCTCTTCACTTCGTGTGGTCTTGGCGCTCTTACTCTTTCTTGCCTTAGGCACTGGAGTAGTGAGTTGCGGCAGTTCATCGTCTGACTCTCGCCAACGCAATGCCACCCTCGTTGCAGGAACGAAATGCAAGACGGCCGGTCAGGTAAAGACCATCTCAAAACAGAAGGTAATTTGCGCAACGCTGCCCACCGGAAAATTTTGGTATGGAATTGCGAAAGAAAAATCAACATGGGTCTGTATCAAACTCGGTGGTAATCGCAAACAAGTTGGCGTCTTCTCTGTCTGTGGAAAAAACAGCAAAGGAAAACGCCGTTGGTTCTTCACAAATATTTTGATGCCGCTACCAAAGGGTCTTGCATCAACGGATCCTGGCGCAATTGAATATGTCGACAAGCTCAACCCAACGGGTGATTCCATTCCATTGCCAGACAACCCTGCTGCACTTGGAATAGTTGAAACCACAACAACGCTGACTGGCGAAACCACAACAACAGTGCCTGGCGAAACAACAACGACAGTGCTTGGTGACACAACAGTTCCTGCTGAGGTCACAACAACAACAGAATTTATTGCACCAGAAGTGAAGTGCACTGCGAAGGTGGGCGACACTGGTCCTGGTGGCGGTGTTGTATTCATCGACGCATCAACTGCGGGAAACATCACTGGAGAGTGCTTTGAAGCTGCACCTGCAACATGGGCGTTGCCTTGGGGTTGTGAGAATCAGAACGTGGAGCCAACGACGAGCCCCGAAATAGGAAAAGGTAAAGAAAATACTGTAGCAATGCTTGAATTGTGCGTACGCGAAGAAGTTGCTCCACCGATAAATGCGGCAAGCTTCGCAGACCAACTTCGTGCCGGTGGCAAAGACGATTGGTTCTTGCCTTCACAAGACGAGCTGAAAGAGCTGTATGCACAGCGCAATCGGTTTGGAGATTGTGGAAC
>JBAXNF010000007.1:0-30318 GCA_037133935.1 bacterium | reverse complement strand
TTGTGCAAGAGGTCAGTGGGTTGCTTGATGAAATTCAAGCCCAAGCAATGGAAGATGCTCTTGACAGGTCGTCAAGTGAAGGGGCTCAGGCACTGGTATTCCAAATGAATACACGTGGTTCAACGCTCAGTCGCGATCGTGTTACCACATTGCTCGAGCGCGTAGCTACTGCAAAAGTTCCTGTTGCTATTTGGGTGGGTCCGTCGGGCTCACGGCTTTATGGGCTTGCCGCACAATTGCTTGCCGCTGCCGATGTCACCGCGATGGCACCGGGTACACGCATTGGCAATATGGGAACACCGCTCGATGCGAAGGGTGTCACTTTTGATTTTGGGAAGAGCACCGAAATATTGCAAGGGAACACCTTGGGTTTTGCCGATGCACGTAAAACAGGAGCGTTGAAATTCTCTGGCAGTGATGAAGGTGTGCCAGTGATGAAAAATATGATTTTCGCACTCGATGGTCTCAGTATCAATGGAAAAGTACTCGACACAGTGACAGAAAAAGTTGCTGCTGACGGACAAATTGAACGTGAAGCAACAACAGCGAGATTTTTTAAATTGGGTCTGACCCCGGGTCTCTTTCACACGGTGTCAAGCCCGCCATTGACATATCTCTTTTTAACTATCGGGTTGGCGCTTCTCATTTTTGAGTTCTTTACTGCGGGTATTGGCGTTGCAGGTTTGGTTGGAGCAATCTGTTCAGTATTCGCCTGTTTTGGTCTCGGTGTTTTGCCGGTGAACGGGTTTGCTCTTGCCGTCATCTTTTTCGCCATGCTGGCGTTCTCTGTTGATGTACAAGTAGGCGTGCCACGACTATGGACAGGCGTCGGTCTTGTTGCTTTTGCGGGAGGTTCACTTTTTCTCTTTCGCGATATCGACAGTATGAGTTTGCGCCCATCATGGATCACGTTGTTGGTGGGTATCGGTGGTCTTGCACTCACGTTCATTGTGGGTATGCCATCAATGACGCGTACACGTTTTGCAACTCCCACTATTGGGCGTGAGTGGATGATTGGTGCGCAAGGAGTTGCACTTGAAGAACTTGCCCCCGGTGGAATTGTTCGAGTTCATGAGGGCTCATGGCGCGCACGTACCAACCGTGCTACTCCCATTCCTGCGGGCTCTGCGGTCAATGTTGTGGCGATTGACGGAATTACTCTTGAAGTGGAACCAATTGAAGGCGCCGCTCGCGATTATCGCGAACGTCACTAGAACAATTTACAATCGCGGTCCAGCAATGCGCAGGTCGCTGCGTCGCCGAGTAATACCTCGGGCATCGAGGGCTTCAAGAAGTGGTACTGCGTACTTTCGTGTTGTGTTGGCTGCTTCGCGAAAAGCGCTCGTGGTAATGCCGTCGGGGTGTTGACCGAGCAGATCTTTCACCACCACATGGGCACGGTCGAGAGTTTGGGTGGCAAAGAAAATGCCATCGAGGTTCAGCAAATGGCCCTCTTGCACGAGTCTGCGTAGTAATGCTCGATCAAATGAATTCGGGTCGGGTGGCGTAAAGAGGGCATCTGCGAATTCTTGAACGAGCGGATGAACCTGTTTTTTTGAGGGCGCTAACTCGGGAAGATACAAACGGCCATTTTCAATGACAGCTTCTTCGGGGCGAAATGTACGAGCAGCATGTGCGAGGTGATCGGGTAATCCTACGAGGTCTATTCCTTGCAGTTCAGATGCAAGTGCACGTTGAGTGTTGAGCATGTGGAACACCTCGGCTTTCGCCGATGTCAACATAGCGCTACTGAAAATAACGTCATCGACGGTGGGAGTTGCCTGCACGCCAGTGCGTAAAAACAAGTCGTTGGTGTTCATCATTCCCCGCTCATCAAGCAAGTGTTGAATGTCGTATTGAGGGTCTGCTTTGGTGAGGCGCAGAGCAGGGTCAATATCGAGAACAATGCCACCAGCGATGGTTTCATCTCGGCCAGTTTCGCGAAGAATGAATTTGTCTTGTGGTGCAACGGCAATGGGCTGCTGTAAATACAGACGTGCTTTTGCTGTGGCCCCTGGCGCAATGGATTCCGACTGAATGAGGCGCAATGTCACCTCTATTTCGTTACTACCGATGTACATGAGGAAATGTCCGCGACGAGTAATGGAATGAGCAAGATACGGCAGCGCGTGAAGTTCTACATCGAGTGTGTTTGACAGCATCCATTGCTGTGGAAGCACGAGCAGGTCGCCACGATTGATGTCGTTATGTGAAATGCCATGCACATTGACCGCAATACGTGAGCCGGGTTCGCACGTTTCTACTTCTTGGTTGTGAGAATGCAACTGACGAATACGACCCTTGTGCCCTGCGGGCAAAATAGTGATATCGGTTCCAACAGCAAGTGGGGCATCGAGCAATGTGCCGGTGACTACTGTTCCTACACCAGTGAGTGAAAAGACGCGGTCAATCCATATGCGTGGTCGTGACTTTATTGGCCGCGGGGTGTGAGCAATGCTGGCAATGCTTTGGCGTAGTAGTTCAATGCTTGCTTCATTATGAATACTTGTTTCAACAATTTTTGCATCGCTGAGAAAAGTGTTTTCCAGTTGCATCTCAACAAGGAGCCGTGCTTCTTCGAGTTCATTAGTTGTCAATAAATCAGACTTAGTAAGTGCAACAACACCGTGTTGAACTCCAAGCAAGCGAAGAATGTCGAAGTGCTCTTGGGTTTGGGGCATCCAGCCTTCTCGTGCATCTACA
The DNA here is from genome assembly GCA_037133935.1 of bacterium. Lineage (GTDB taxonomy): Bacteria > Actinomycetota > Acidimicrobiia > Acidimicrobiales > Ilumatobacteraceae > F1-20-MAGs119. The sequence goes on along the minus strand of JBAXNF010000007.1, from coordinate 27,615 downwards.
ACTAAAAGACACATGTCGATGCTGCCAACACCGGCCAGCATGTTGCGCAAAAAGCGAATATGCCCAGGGACGTCAATAAAGGACAGCACTTCACCAGCGCTTCCTGTGCTGTGCGCAAAGCCAAGATCGATGGTGAGACCTCGTCGCTTTTCTTCTTCAAGACGATCTGTGTTGGTGCCAGTGAGTGCTTCTACAAGGGATGTCTTTCCATGGTCAACATGACCCGCGGTGGCTATGAGCGTCATGGTGGCTGCTCTTTACTTCACAAGAGAGAGTGCGAATGCAACTTCTTCGTCGTCGCGTGCATCGAATGAACGAAGGTCAAGCAATGTTTGGCCATTCTCCGTGCGTGCAATAACGGGCACGCGATGTTTTCTGAGTTGAGGAACATGGTTGCCATTGAGAGATACGGCAAAAGAATTAATAAATGCTCCGGGTGTACTCCCGGCTCCTGGCATTGCTTGAGTGGGTACAAGTTGTGCATGAAGCCCAAATTGTTGTTGCAGGGTTGTCACTATTTTTTCACCGCGAAGTTGAAGTGCCTCTGTTGGTGTAGTTGCCATTTGCCAAAAAGGAATGTCGGTTGTCACTGTTTTGTTGATGTAACTCAACAGCACTTCTTGTAGCGCTGCTACAACGTGGCTACCGGGTCGTAGTGCACGCATTAAAGGGTGTGCACGACATGCCGCAACGAGTTCACGTGAACCCGCAATAATTCCGCATTGTGGTCCACCAAGTAACTTGTCGCCACTAAAGGTCACCAGTGCCGCGCCAGCTTGAAGACACTGTGCAGCTGCGGGCTCTTGCGATAGCCATTGCGGAGGCGGCCCCGACAGCCACTGGCATCGAGCATCGATGAGCCCCGAACCAATATCGGCAATAACGGGAACACCGAGTTGCGAGAGTTCTTCAAGGGGGGCTTGCTCGGTAAAACCTTGAATATGAAAATTTGATGGGTGGATGCGCATGATGCAGGCAACATCGTTGCCGCGCTTGTCTATTGCTTTGCGGTAGTCGCTTGTTCGGGTGCGATTCGTGGTTCCTACATCAACGAGCCGTGCCCCCGACTGTTCAAGCACATCGGGGATGCGAAAGCCTCCACCAATTTCTACGCTCTCACCGCGGGCAATGGTGACGTCGCGACCAACAGCCGTTGCGGCGAGCACCAGAAGAACTGCCGCCGCATTGTTGTTCACCACTACTGCATCTTCTGCGCCCGTGAGTTCTGAGATGAGAACTGAGAGTGAACTGTGACGAGAACCACGAGCCCCAGTAGCAACATCAAACTCAAGCGATGAAGCACGTATGGTCTGTGGGCTTTCTGGCAAATGAGGGGCACGACCCAAATTGGTATGTAAAAGAACTCCCGTTGCATTAATGACTGGCTGCACCATGGTGAGTTGCAGACTTTGTGCGAGAGCAATTGCACTAGCAGTAAAGTCGGGGCCGCCAGACCCGATGGCCATTCGCGCACAACGCACACGCAGGGGAGCGGCAAGTTCCACGTGTTCGGCAATGGTGCGCGCAAGGGCGTCGACCGAGGGTGGTCGCTGCGCTAATGAGGAGTCGGAGTCGGCTGGGCTCACGGCGTCAACCTATCGCTCGCTAGCCTGCAAGGTAGTGGTCGTACTCTTTTTACTCTTTGTGGCACTTCCCATTGCCGAAATATATGCCCTCATCAAGATGGGGAGCTGGCTCGGCCTCTTTCCCACCCTGGCTGTTTTGGTGCTCATTTCTGCGGTTGGGGCTGCATTGGTGAAGCGCGAGGGCCTGCGTGTCTTTCGTCGTTTTCAAGAGCAAATTGCGGCGGGCAATATGCCCACCAATGAAATGGTCGATGGAGTGTGTTTGCTCATTGCTGGCGTGCTGCTTGTTGTGCCGGGGTTTGTTACCGACGTACTCGGATTGTTTTTGCTCTTGCCTCCATTTCGTCTGTTGCTCCGTCGTCGTTTGAAAAAGAGCAGTGGCAAGAAAGTCAATATTGTTGCAACGTATAACGGGCACATTGTTGAAACCAATGGCGTTATTAATGTGACTGAAAACAACAACCCACCAAAAGAGATTGAGCCATGAAAATTCACGAAGATGTTCCCGTTCGTATGGCTGCAACAGTGATGTTGGTACGTGACGATGAAGTAAGTAAAGACATTGAAGTCTTTGTGATGCAGCGCACATTAAAAGCTGCATTCGCCGGTGGCCTTTATGTGTTTCCTGGCGGAAAGTTAGACGACATCGATGGCGGCAGCCATATTGAGCATTTGTGTGATGGGCTCACCGACGAAGAGGCAAGTGGTTTGCTACAAATTTCTTCCGGTGGTCTTGCATTTTGGGTAGCGGCAATTCGTGAATGTTTTGAAGAAGCTGGTGTATTGCTGGCCCGCGACACTAAGACGGGTGAATATATTCGCTTTGATGATGCAGATGTTGCCGCGCGTTTTGAGGCCTACCGACATGAAGTGCACGACGGCAAGTTGGGTATGCACGAACTATGTGAAAAAGAATCACTCCGCTTAGCAACCGACGCCATTGAGTATGTAAGTCATTGGATTACCCCAGTTGGTGAACCACGGCGCTTCGACACACGATTCTTCTTGGCCCGTGCACCCCAAGCCCAAGACCCACTTCATGATGATGGTGAGACCATTGCAAGTTTGTGGGTGTCGCCAAATGAAGCCTTAGCAATGTTTGAACGTGGCGAGTTGGCAATGATGCCACCAACAGTGCGGAATTTAGAATTTTTGCAACCGCACCGCACCGCAGATGATGCATTGATAGCTGCTACAAAAGTGGGTATTCCACCTGCAATTTTGCCCCGTATTCGTGTGGATAGCGAAGGAAAGGTTCTCGGTGTAGTGCTACCCGGTGAACCTGGCTATGACGAATTAGCTTGATGTTTCAGTGCGCGAGCGCACTGCTACAGGAACAGCGACTTCTTCTATTCGTGCACTGCACCCCGACATTTCTGACTGGGCAATTGTTTGGGCAATGAGTTTGCGAGCAATGTTGTGGAATTCAATTGCTGCTTTTCCGGTGTTGTGTAATGCAACTGGCTCTCCGGTGTCGCCACCGAATGACACTGTTGCCTCTATAGGAATTTGACCCAATAACTCGGCGCCAATTTCGTTAGCTAAAGCCGTGCCGCCACCTGTTCCGAATAGTGCATATGAGTTGCCGTGGTCGCATTCAAATGAAGTCATATTTTCAATGACGCCAGCGACACGCAAGAAACTTCGTTGCGCCATATCGGCTGCACGAATAGCAACTTTTTGTGCAGAGACGGCGGGAGTAGTGACGATGATGAGGTCGGTGCGCGGCAACATGCGGGCAAGACCCATTTGTACGTCACCAGTTCCTGGTGGCATATCAATAAGTAGGTAGTCGAGGTGACCCCAGTGCACATCGTTCAAAAATTGCTCAACAGCTTTTGTGAGCATGAGCCCACGCCACATGAGTGCAGTGCCTTCATCTTCAACAAGCATTCCTGTTGATACAACTTTCAGCACGCCACTTCCGAGCACACGTTCATTAGGAATGATCATTGGCTTTTCATGGCCATCAACTTTTTCTGCCTGAAGTCGATCGGGCATGCCGAGCATGCGCGGAATAGAGAAGCCCCAAATGTCGGCATCGAGAACACCAACAGTGTTTCCTTGCGCCGCTAATGCTGCAGCAAGGTTGACCGTGACTGAACTTTTTCCTACGCCACCTTTGCCACTGGCAATAGCAAGCACGCGAGCATTAATGGGAACTTGAGTTGCAGGTGCCTGTTCTTTTGCATTCCATCGTGCACGAGTCATGACAGCGGTGCGCTCTTCAGGGGTCATTTCACCCCAGTCGATAGACACCTTGGTAATGAGTGGATGTGTCTTCACACGCGACTCGATGTCTTTCTTAATTTGTGCACGCAAGGGGCAGCCCTTAATGGTGAGCTTGATTCCGATGCGAATGAGGCCCTCGGGAGAAACCGAGATGTCGCCCACCATGCCCAGGTCAACAATGTTGTCGCCGAGCTCGGGGTCAATGACTGCACGGAGAAGGTGGCGAATGGTCTCGGGGCTCGGCAATGCGCCCTCGAAGCCCGGGGTGGTTCCCTCAGAAAGGTTCTTGTCTGCACTCGCCATGAACCCAATGTACCGCTATCATTTGCTCATGATCACTCTTACAGACACAGCAGCAGTCAAGGTCAAGCAATTGCTTGAGGCTGAAGGGGCAACCGAACTCGCTTTGCGCGTTGCCGTTCGCCCTGGTGGTTGCTCAGGTTTCTCGTACGAGATGTATTTCGATGGCGATGTGGCCTCAGACGACCAAACACTCACCTTTGGTGATGTACGCGTAGTAGTTGACCCAGCTTCAGCACAGCTTCTTGAAGGCGCAAGCCTCGACTACAAAGACGGCTTGCAAGATGCAGGTTTCGCAATTAACAATCCGAATGCCAGCCGCACCTGCGGTTGTGGAAATAGCTTTAGTTAATTCCGTTTCGGCTCAGTGCGTCAAGCACTTCGCTGCTGTCAAAAATAGCGTCCAGTCGTTCCATGAGTTTGCCTGTGGTATCTGTAATGAATAGAGCTGGCTCAAATGTCATTTTGTGATCTGTCACTGCTGGTGCATAAACCGTTGCGGTCTTGTCGGTGTACACCTCGGCATGAATGAAAATTGCCTGGTCGCCGAAACTTTTATGGGCAGTGAGCAAGGCATCGAGCGCCGGTGTGCATGTACCTGTTTGACAATACGCAGGTGTTCCTAAGAGATACACCACGGGCTTGCCCATTGTGAGGGCATCGCGCAAATTGACATCGTGAAGCGGGCATGGCTCAGGCTTGTGCGTGCATACGGGGTTCACGCCTCGTGCGTTCTTCGTCCTTGGAGTGTCGATGGCGGGCAAAGGCAACCCAACAGTTGGAATAGAAACTTCGCTTGCTGGCGTTACTTGAAATGCGGCACCGGCAGCGTCGGCGCCAAGAAGCGAGATGATGTAGGTGCCGGGCTCGTTGAGTTCAACAACGAGAGGCCAATACGGTTGTGGAACATCGGTGATATGAGCCCGCACAATGAAGTCATCTTCAAAGAGTGCGTTGCCATCGAGATTGGACACCACAAAGCGCAAGGACTCGGGGATTTTTACTCCGCTTTGTATGGTGCTGATTCCCTCTGCATTGCCCAATGAGATGGGCAAGCGAATGCGACCCGGGGTGAGCACCTCTTTGGGAAAGCGCTGCACCAAGCTGACTGTGTTGAGGTCGAGTGTTTTGCCACCACTTCCACCACAGGCCGCGAGGAGCGAAGGAGCAAGAGCAACAGAAAGCCCAGCGCCCGCACCGCGAATGAGAAATTGCCGACGAGAATATTGCATGATGCCAAATTATAGATGAGGAAGCGTGAGGAAGTTAGAGTGTGCCTATGGCAGCAAAAAAGACAGCACCAGCAAGAAAAGCCCCTGTGAAAAAGGCTCCGGCACCTATTGGGCCGTACACCCCAGTTGTGCGTGCTGGTGACTGGATCATTGTGTCGGGTCAGCTCGGTCTCAAAGACGGTGTATTGCAAAAAGGTGTGTCGGCTCAAACCACACAAGCCGTGAAGAATCTGAAAGAGCGCCTCGCTGAAATGGGCGCAAACATTAATGATGTGAAAAAAACCCTCTGTTTCCTCACCGACATGGAAACCTTCAGCATCTTTAACGAGGCCTATGTTGCAGGCTTTGGTAACAGCCGCCCCGCACGTAGCACCATTGGTGTGGCATCGCTTCCCGCAAATGGCCAAGTGGAGATAGAAGCTTGGGCCTACAAGCCACTACGCTAATTACATGCCTGGCGCCATCATTCTCGTTATCGCACTTGTGATCTTCCCCATCATCGTTGGGTTGTCTACTGCTGTAATTGCAGCACTTTTGGGTCACCTTTTGTATAAAGACGGTGAAGTGCGCAACGCCGACAGCGAACTTCTCGATCTCAACATTTAACCATCATGCGCGCCGACCTGTTGGTGCGCAATGCGCTGTTAGTAGCAACGGTCGATTCCACTCGACGTGAATTACCAGGTGGTTGGGTAGCAATCAGCAATGGTCTCATTTCGGGTGTGGGTTCTTCACTCGACACTCCGCCAGAGGCGAGAGAAGTAATTGATGCAAGCAACTGTTTGGTAACACCGGGGCTTGTTAATACGCATCATCACCTGTATCAAAACCTCACGCGCGCGTACCCACCAATGACCAATGCACCTCTTTTTGGTTGGCTACAAACGTTGTACCCATTGTGGCGCGCTATTGATGAAGAATCAGTTCACGTGAGCGCATGGGTAGGTCTTGCAGAACTGGCACTATCTGGTTGCACCACCTCTACCGATCATTTGTATTTGCATCCGCACGGTGCAGGTGATTTGTTAACTGCAGAAATTGATGCTGCAAAAGATCTAGGAATGCGCTTTCACCCCACGCGTGGCTCGATGTCGTTGAGTGTGAAAGATGGCGGGCTACCACCTGACGATGTGGTGCAAGATGACGACGATATTTTGCGTTTGTCGGCTGAAGCAGTTGCTCAACACCACGACCGTGCGCATGGAGCAATGGTGCGCATTGCACTTGCGCCATGTTCACCTTTTAGTGTGACCGAGCAACTGATGGTGCGTTCGGCGGAACTTGCTGAACAACTGGATGTGCGCTTACACACGCACTTTGCAGAAAACAGCGAAGACGATGCATTTTCCATTGCAACATTCGGCTGTCGGCCCATGGAGTATTTAGAGCGAACAGGATGGTGCACCAGTAGAACCTGGTTGGCACACTCTGTGATGCCAAATGAAGATGAAGTGAAACGTTTAGGTGCAGCCGGAGTGAGTGCAGCACATTGCCCGAGTAGCAATCTCATTTTAGCGTCGGGTATTTCACCAGTGGTCGACATGCGCGCTGCAGGTGTACATGTTGGTCTTGGAGTGGATGGCTCTTCCTCGGCCGACAGTGCATCGTTGTGGTTAGAAGCACGACAAGCAATGTTGTTGGCAAAACTGAAAAGTGGCGCACACGCTGGAACAGCACGCATGGCGTTAGAAGTTGCCACCATTGGTGGAGCTGGTTGCTTGGGGCGCATTGGTGAAATTGGTGAAATAAGTGTTGGAGCAGTGGGCGACCTAGCCATTTGGCAACTTACTGGCCCGGCCTTCGCGGGTGCGCTTGCCGACCCTATTGAGGCATGGCTTCGTTGTGGGCCACTCAGCGCACGCGACACCATTGTGCAGGGCAAAGCTGTGGTGCGCAATAAGGAACTAGTGAGCACAAAAGTAGATGAGATGTTGCGCACACACGCCATTCATTCGCGACGCATTCAGAAACTCGCTTAGTGTTTCACGCTTTTTTCCTCAGCCTCGGCGTTATTTTTGTTGCTGAACTCGGCGATAAGAGCCAGTTAATGGCACTGGCTTTCGCTACTCGATATAAAACTCTTCCCGTTCTCATTGGTATCACGCTTGCTACTGCTCTTGTTCACCTTGCCTCTGTTGGCATTGGTGCCATGTTGGGGGCAGCGCTACCTACGCGTCCTATTAATGCGGTCGCTGCTTTTGCATTTGTAGGTTTCGGACTATGGACACTGCGCGGCGATGAACTCACCGACGACGACACAGCACGGGCAAACAAAACAGCGAAGCATGTGGTGATAGCGGTAGGAACTGTATTTTTTCTCGCAGAACTTGGCGACAAAACAATGCTTGCCACCATTACCTTGGCAACTCGCGAAGGTGTTGTGGGTACATGGTTGGGCTCCACCGTAGGAATGGTCATTGCCGATGCGCTGGCAATTGTGGTTGGCCGTGCAATGGGAGCACGACTTCCAGAGCGCGCCATCAAAATTGGTGCAGCAACAACGTTCTTCTTTTTTGCACTGTTGCTTGGCTACGAAGCAATTGCGGGCTAGTAAAACGTATTAGCCATTCCAGCGCGACTGCCCGAAGCGGTAGCCCACACTGCGTACTGTTTGAATGAGGTTGGCGTGCTCTTCACCAAGCTTCGCGCGGAGTCGACGAATATGCACATCGACTGTGCGCGCACCGCCGTAATACTCATAGCCCCACACACGCGACAACAGAATTTCTCGGGTGAAAACTTTGCCCGGGTTCTGGGCAAGGAACTTCAACAGTTCGTATTCCATGTAGGTGAGGTCGAGGGGCTGACCTTCAAAAGTTGCCTGGTAGGTCTCGAGATTCAAACTCAGACCTGCGTAGTCAATCATCTCTGCGCGAACCACAGCGCTCTCGGAATGAGTGAGATGACGCAAGCGTGCTTCTAATTCCCGAGGGTGGAATGGAGCAATGCAGAAATCATCGAAGTTTTCATCGCGCAACTCCAGTTGCCCCAGTTCAGCACCAGAAATGAGAACCAAGATGGGGCAAGCAAGTGCATCGCGTTTGCGCAGCGCACGACAAAAGGCCCAAGCTGATTCGGCGTTGTCTTCGCAGTTGACCACAGCACCCGCCCAGCCAGTGGTGGGCTCGTGCTCTAAAGCTTGTTCAGGCGACGACACAGCCTTCCAGCGGTACCCCGACATGTCGAGGGTGCGGGCAAGGTCGGGGTTTGCCGGTTCGGGATATACAACGATGAATTCCATTGTGGAAAAAAGACCTACAACGACCGAAGATAACGGTTGAGTTCAAATGGAGTGACCTGTGTTTTGTAGCCACGCCATTCCGCACGTTTATTGCGCAGGAACCATTCAAAAATATGTTCTCCAAGTGCGCTCGCAACAAGTTCGGAACGTTCCATGATGTCGAGTGCGTCGGCAAGTGATTGAGGTAGTTGTTCGATGCTCAATTTGTTGAGGTCTGCATCGCTCATTTCAAATAGGTTTGCGTCGGCTTCGACAGGAAGGGTATAACCCTGTTCGATGCCACGCAGACCGGCTGCAAGGATGACCGAAAATGCGAGGTATGGGTTAGTGGCTGGGTCGGGCGAACGGTATTCAATGCGTGTTGCCATGGCGTTGCCTTTTTTAGGAACCGGAACGCGAATGAGGCCACTGCGGTTGTTACGTGCCCATGAAATATGTACAGGTGCTTCAAAACCAGGAACGAGACGTTTGTAACTGTTGACAGTTTGGTTGGTGACCGCTGTAATTTCTGCTGCATGGCGTAAGAGCCCTGCCATAAATGACTTAGCAGTAGGTGACAAGTTGTAGGCGTCTTTTTCATCGTAGAACGCGTTGTCTTCACCTTTAAAGAGAGACAAGTGCAGGTGCATGCCTGAACCTTGCACTCCTTCAAGTGGTTTTGGCATAAAGGTTGCATGCACGTTGTGCATTGCGGCAACTTCACGCACTGCGAGACGGAAGGTCATAATGCTGTCGGCCATGGTGAGGGCATCGGTATGACGTAAGTCGATTTCGTGTTGGCTCGGCGCGTCTTCATGGAAACTGTATTCAACGGGGATACCCATTGTTTCAAGAGTGCGAATGGTTTCTTTGCGCAATGAAGTTGCGATGTCGGAAGTGGTGAGATCGAAGAAACCACCTTCATCGAGTGGTTGAGGAAGTTCACCTTTTTGCGGAGGAGCGAAATAAAAGTATTCAATGTCGGGCGCAATGTAAAACGCATAACCAAGTTTGACGGCGGCATCGAGGTTGCGCTTCAGCACTTGGCGCGGGTCGGCATCGAAAGGTGTTCCGTCGAGATTATGAATGTTGCAAAACACGCGTGCTTCAGTCCCCTTGGGGTCGGCCCACGGCAGTACCTCAAAAGTGTTGGGGTCGGGAATGGCAAGCACGTCGGCTTCTTGCACACGGCTGAAACCTTCAATAGACGAACCGTCGAAGGTCATTCCGTCTTCGAGTGCATTTTCTAATTCGGCAGGGCTAATGGCAAACGACTTCAAGTTGCCCAATATGTCGGTGAACCACAGACGAACGAGGCGTACACCGCGTTCTTCCACCGTGCGTAAAACATATTCACGTTGTTGTTCGAGCATCTCTGACATCTCCTCAGTGTGCCTGTTTTTGCCGTAAATGCGAACCGGGGGGCACATTGGCCCCCCGGTTGCTACTTTTTATGTACGAGAAACGCTTATGCAGCGCCACATACGGTCTCAAGAATGAGACGGGTAACGGTGTACGGGTCGACGTTGGCGTTCGGGCGGCGGTCTTCTGCGTACCCCTTGCCGTCGCGGCCAACTTGCCATGGAATACGTACTGAAGCACCGCGGTCGGATACGCCGTAGGTGAACTTGTTGTACGGAGCAGTTTCGTGCTTTCCGGTGAGACGGCTTGCAATGTCATCGCCATAGTGGTCGACGTGTTCCATGACGCGCTTGCTGAGGGCTTCACAAGCAGCAGTGATGGCCTTCAAGTTGGTGTCGTTACGCATTGCCTTGGTGGAGAAGTTGGTGTGTGCACCAGCTCCGTTCCAGTCGCCCTTCATTGGCTTTGCGGCAAATGAGATGACTACATCGTAATCTTCAGCGATGCGCTGCAAGAGCCAACGTGCCACGTACATGTGGTCACTGCAGGTTAATGCGTCTGCGGGTCCAATTTGGAATTCCCACTGACCAGGCATCACTTCGGCATTGGTGCCAGAGATCATGAGACCAGCATCGATGCAAGCCTGCGTGTGCTCTTCAATAATTTCACGACCAACAACGCGGCCTGCGCCAACGCCACAGTAGTAAGGACCTTGTGGAGCAGGGAAACCGCCAACAGGGAAACCAAATGGTGAGCCATCAATGCGCAACATGGTGTATTCCTGCTCGATGCCGTAGATCATTTCGTGATCGGCGTACTTCTTTGCTTGTTCAGCTAATGCAGCACGAGTGTTTGTTGGGTGTGGGCTGTCGTCTTTTGCTTGAAGAACATCGCACATCACAAGGATATTCTTGCCACCACGAATGGGGTCTGGGCAAGAAAAGACTGGGCGCAAAACGCAGTCCGATGATTCGCCACCAGCTTGTTCTGTTGATGAACCGTCGAATCCCCAAATGGAGATCTTCTCGTCGTCAGCCATGACTTTTGTTTTTGAGCGTAATGTTGGTGTGGGTTTCACACCGTCGATCCAGATGTATTCGGCCTGAAATGGCACGGCAGTTCCTTCCATGTGGGTGAATCTGGGCCAAAGCCCAGAAGTGATTGCTCTATGTTGCCAAGAAGCAGTTTCACTTCCATGTCTCAATTGTTAACTCTGTGTGAAGCACCCATTTTTCTGTAAGGGATACCTAATACGAGGTGCGTGGGTGAGAGTCAGTTCGGTAGCCTGAGAACGTGTTGGAAACCCACAAATTAAGCACTTCACGCCAGGTTCAGCAGTGAGAGTTGGTCTTGCCCAGGTCAACCCCACCGTGGGCGACCTGGTGGGCAACGTTGCGTTGATCTTGCGCGAGTACGCAACGGCTGCTGGCGCTGGCTGCGACATTGTGGCATTTCCCGAACTGTGCATCACGGGTTACCCCCCAGAAGATCTGGTGCTGAAGCCCGGATTTCTCGCCGACAATATGCGTGCACTCAACAGCGTTGTAGAAGCAACAGGCAACTGCATGGCTGTTATTGGTTTTGTCGATTCAGTTGCTGTTCAAGTTGAGGGCGGTGAAGAGCGCATTCTTTTCAATGCTGCTGCCGTTGTACAAAACGGAAAAATTCTTGGCATTTACCGCAAGCAACTTTTACCGAACTACAGCGTGTTTGACGAAGAGCGGTATTTCACTCCTGGCCCAAGCATTCAAGATATTTTCACCTGCAACGGTATTCCGTTTGCCGTTTCTATTTGCGAAGACTTGTGGGTAGGCGACCCAACGCAGCAGCAAGCACAACAAGGTGCAAAGTTGTGCATCAGCATTAATGGATCGCCATTTCATCGCAACAAACCAACTCAACGAGACGAATTGGTATCGAGTCGTGCCCGAAGTAACGGTGTTGTCGTTGCGTATGTAAATCAAATTGGCGGACAAGACGAATTGGTTTTTGATGGCGGGTCGTTAGTGGCCGATGCGCATGGGGTTATTCAGGCTCGCGCTACTTCTTTCTCGGAAGATCTCTTAGTGTGTGACGTGACTGCACAAGGTGATGTTGTGTGTATTTCTGCGCAAGGCGAAGCAGATACGACAAGTTCTGAATTAGAGCGTGTACATGCAGCATTGGTGCTTGGTACACGTGACTATGTAAAGAAGAACGGTTTCACCGATGTTGTTATTGGGCTCTCTGGCGGAATCGATTCAGCTCTTGTAGCTGCAATTGCTGTAGAGGCGTTAGGCGCCGAACATGTGCATGGTGTGTCAATGCCTTCGCGGTATTCCAGTGCTGGCTCGAAAGATGATGCGTTTGAACTTGCACAGAACTTAAATATTCCGTATCAGTCAGTTCCTATTGAGCCAGCCTTTGCGGCGTACTTGTCGATGCTTAAAGAAAGCTTTGCAGGCAAAGCCGAAGATCTCACTGAAGAAAACCTCCAAAGTCGTGTACGCGGAATGGTGCTGATGGCATTGTCAAACAAGCATGGGTGGATGGTGCTGACCACTGGGAATAAAAGTGAACTTGCTGTGGGCTATTTCACCTTGTATGGCGACTCGGTTGGTGGCTTTGCAATTATCAAAGATGTTCTCAAAACCACTGTGTATGAACTGTGTGAATGGATAAATAAACGTGCAGGAAAGCCACTGATTCCTCGTGCCATCATTGACAAAGCCCCATCAGCAGAGTTGCGACCAGACCAGCGAGATGATCAGTCACTTCCGCCATACGACGTACTCGATGCAATTTTGGAAATGTATGTTGAGTTTGATCTCACGGGAAGTGACATCATTGCGCGAGGTTACGATGAAGTACTCGTGCGCCGTATTGCACGACTCATTGACATGAATGAGTACAAGAGGCGGCAGTGCCCGCCAGGAGTGCGAGTGAGCACAAAGGCTTTTGGCAAAGATCGACGATTGCCTATTACCAATCGATACGCCGGTTAGACCGAGTAACTAATACTTCTCAGCAACTTTTGCGTGCATAGACACGAGAAGTACTGTTCCTAATGCAAGAAGCCCGGCGCCAATAGCAGCAGGTGGTATTCCGTGTTGGTCGTATAAACGTGTTGCAGCAATAGACACAGTGGCGCGACCCAAAGTTCCGGCGCCGATGAGTAACCCCATTCCGCGGCCACGTTTACCGGGTACGAGTTGAGCACCAAGTGGAAGCAAGCTGACAACTGCAAATTCGAAACCCATGAGCACTATTAATAGACCGATGAGACCAGTGACAATGTTGTGACTTGTGAAGGCAATAAGAAGTGCTGCGGGCACCATGAGCGAAGCACCTATAGCGACACTTTTTTCCTTGCCAAGCGCATCGGTGTACTTCGCACTTGACGTTGATGCATATAGTTCTACCGCACCGAGGGCAAAACCAACTGTTGCAATATTTGCAGCGGAGTATTTAAAAGTGTCTTCTAACCACGGGCCAAAAGTGACGAAAATACATTGGCTTGCACCCATGAGGGTGAAACACGAAGCGATGGCATACCAACTTCCACGACGCAAGACGCCATGCTCAAGATGCATTTCAAGATCGTCGTTGTGCTCATGAATGGCATCGTCGGTGGCGGGGAGTCGGTTGCTCACGATGAGTCCCAAAATCAGTACAGCAATGGCTCCGGTTACATAAGCAACACGCCAGTTGGTGACCGCGGTAATGAGCCCCATTGTTGTGACGCCCAACAAAAGGCCAAGGGCCCACGATGTTTCGGTATACCCAACAACCTTGCTGCGGCGATTCCATGGAACGTGATCGGCAACCCACGCACCAAGAGCAACGTCGAAGGCCACCTTGGAGGCAGCAAGAGTAATAATGCCCAAGGTGAAAAAAGCGAGGTGAGGTGCACTCGCAGTGATGAGGGTTCCTAACGCAACGCCAAAAAGACCGAGCCGCAATGCACGGCGACGGGACATTGCGTCAACACGATGCCCAATGAGTGGCGATGCCAAACCAGTGAGCTCGGCAATGGTTAATGCAATGCCCATCTGTGCAATGGAAACATTGAAACCGCGGGCAATGATTGCTAAAAATGGTGGAGCGAAGCGATAACAGGCATTAGTACCTGTTCGCGCAATGGTGAGCAACGTGACGTGTTGACGCACTGATGGCGAATACGAATCGTCGAACCGCATGTGGTTTAGAGCGTGTCGCTAGTAGTGGTGTTGCGTAAAATATTGACAGAGTCCGACACCTCAAAGCGTCCATCGTGATGCACCGTGAACCAACAACCTTCAAGGTTGCGATGATTGCGTTGATCGGGGTAGCCAAGTGTGCGGCGCATGACACGAATGATGCCACTGTGGGTGACTACGAGCCCCATTGCTCCGGGGTGGTCTCGTGAAATATCACAGAGTGCGCTGCTGACGCGTGCAAAAACTTCATGGTCTGGTTCATAACCAGGGGGACGCATGTCGTGTTCGACGTAGCCAGGAAACTTCTTGTCTATTTCCCGTCGGGTGAGACCCTGCCAGGGACCAACATTGATTTCTCTTAAGCCAGGGTGTGGGGGCAGAACGCTGAGGCCCATTTCTTCGGCAATGAGGTTGGCGGTTTCGCTTGCTCGTTGGAGATCGCTCGAGATGATGAGATCAAAGACACCGAGGCGGCGAGCTGCATTGCGTGCTTGTTTGCGACCTTCTGACGAGAGTGGCGAGTCGGCATGCCCCTGCATTTTACCGAGAGCATTCCATTCGGATTGCCCGTGACGAACGAGCAAAAGGCGAGTGGAAGCTGTTTCAGGCACGACTTGCAGGTTATTGGCTGAAAGGGCAACAGATTTCATTCTGTACGCTCTCATTGATGGCAACTTTGCGACTTTTTGCATCGGCCCGAGAGGCTGCAGGGTGCGGGAGCGATACTTTTCCCGAAAAATCGGTGGGGGCCCTCCTCGATGCGGCCGTTGGGCGCTACGGAACTGGCTTTGGCGAGGTGCTTGCCACGTGTCGAGTGTGGCTGAATGGAGAAGAAGCAGACCGAGAAGAGGCGTTGCGTGACAGCGACGAAGTGGCTGTCCTTCCCCCGGTTTCCGGTGGGCTCTAGAGTACGCATATCGCAACTTTTCGAGATCTAGGTTTTTGACGCCATGAATCCTGCATCGCTCACACTTCCAGAACTGCGCTCGTTGCGTACTGACCTTCAAAATGAAGAAGACGCAGTGTCATTTGTGCGACGCCTTGCACAAGGTCGACTCGATGTGGTGCGTGAAGAGAAACAAAAACGTGGAGCAGGAAAATCTCTCGACGCCCAGCCAGAACAATTGGCAGCAGTATTTGGTCAGCAACAAGGTGGAGGCTCTGCGCGTCCACCACGAGATACTGAAGTTCCTGCACATCACCCGCGCTTAGCGGAACTCACTGCACTGTGCGATATCTTCCATTTTGCCGACTTTGCAGAACTCTCATTGGTAGAACTTGATGCGCTTGTTGTCGCATTGGAAGCTTTTGAAATGGTGCAGTCAACGGATCGCAAATCACTCTTTGGACAAATTGATGCATTGAGTGCAGAACTTGTGGCTCGCTACAAAAATGGCGGGGCCAACATCAATTCTTTGTTGGAATAATGGACCAACGTCTCTTTGAACTTGGCGAATTCATTCGGGTTCGTCGCGAAGCTGCTCAGCAGTCCATTAGAGACCTCTCGCGCATCGCCGGTATTTCCAACCCCTACCTGTCGCAAATTGAGCGAGGCTTGCGCAAGCCATCAGCCGATATTTTGCAGCAAATAGCCAAGGCACTACAGATTTCAGCGGAAACTTTGTATGTTCAAGCTGGCATATTAGATGGCGACGCAGAGCGCTTTTCTGAGCACAACCCGGTGGTCAAGACCGACTCGGTAGAGGCAGCAATTCAGGGCGATGCGCAACTTTCAGGGGTCCAAAAAGAGACCCTTTTAAGCGTCTATCGGTCATATGTAAATCCGACGATAGGTTGACCTTCCCATGAAGCGCGTTGCAGTGATCTCGATGCACACCTCACCCTTGGCTCAGCCAGGGGTTGGCGATGGCGGTGGCATGAATGTTTACGTGCGCGAACTGGTGTCGGCCCTTGCTCATGCTGGTTTAGATTGCACCACTTACACACGCGCATGGCAAGCAGGTCTCCCTGAAGTGGTCAATGTTGAACCCAATCATCGAGTGGTACACATCCCTGCCGGAAATTTTGATGTCCCCAAAAATGAGTTGCTCTCGGTTGTCGATGAGTTCACAGAAAATGTGCGTGCGCACATTGTGGCTTCCGGGGGTGTTGATGTGCTGCATGCCAATTACTGGTTGTCGGGTTTATCGGCGCATCAACTCAAACATGAATTAGATCTTCCTTTAGTTACCACTTTTCATACTCTTGCGCGCGTGAAAGCTCAGGGCGGCGATTTTGAATCTGATATTCGCGAGAAAAGTGAATCAGACATCATTGGATGTGCAGATGCAATTTGTGTCTCTTGCACCGAAGAAGAACGTCAATTCATGGATTTGTATGGCAACCCACCCGGAACATTAGAAATTGTTGCGCCGGGCGTAGAGCATGCATTTTTCGCACCTGGTGAAAAACGTGGTGCGCGACATGCTTTGGGTATTGCGTTCGATGTTCCTGTTTTGCTCTTTGTCGGACGCATTCAACCGCTCAAAGGTCTTGATGTTGCTGTTCAGGCACTGGCACAATTGCAAGCAAAAAATGCGCAACTTATTGTGGTGGGTGGAGCCAGTGGCAGCGAAGGAAATGAAGAGATAGAAAAGGTCATGCAACTCGCTCGTAGTCTTGGTGTACACAACAACATTCGTTTTGTTGAACCACAAGCGCATCACATGTTGTCTACGTATTATCGGGCTGCCGACGTAGTAGTTGTGCCGAGTCGTAGCGAGAGTTTCGGATTGGTTGCTCTTGAAGCCGCAGCATGTGGCATTCCAGTTGTGGCAAGTGCGGTGGGCGGACTTCTCACCATCATTGATGACGGAGAAACTGGTTACCTGGTTCCTCGCCGTGATCCCGCATTGTTTGCTGGTCATATTGATGAGCTGTTGGCGCATCCCACCATGGCTCGTGCGATGGGAGCAAAGGCAGCTGAAAAAGCGCGGCACTACACCTGGAGTTTTGCTGCTGCGCGCTTACGGCGCGTATACACAGACGTTTCTACACGTGATCGTGTGGAGTGTCGGTAACACGCCATGAGCGAGCTGTTCTCTGAGCCCGATATCGGAGTGATTGCCCGCCACATCGATGAGTGGCTAGCTGCGTATCGGCAAAGTCATGATGTTGTTGTCGATGCTGGGCGTGACCCCGAAGCACCTCGGCGATGGTTTATCAGAATGCATGGTGAGGAAAAAGAGTTCACCACAATTTGGCTCACCCTAGGTCAGCGAACACTGCGTTACGAGACCTATGTTATGCCGGCACCTGAAGAAAATGCCGAGCAGTTATACGAACAAGCATTGCGGCGAAATGTAAAACTCACGGGAGCACATTTCTCTATTGGCGTAGAGGATGCTCTTTTCCTGCGCGGAGAACTGACGCTCACGGTTTTGAGCGAAAATGAAATCGACCGAGTGATCGGTACTTTGTTTGCAGCAGTCGAAACTCATTTCCCTGTTCTCATACGAATTGGTTTTGCCTCGCACTTTGCAGAGTAACGTCAGTGATGTGGAACAAGCATCACTCACCATCATTGGCGGCGGAAATATGGGAGCAGCGTTGGCTCATGGGCTATTGCGTGCGGGTCTTGCCCCAAACATGCTCACTATTGTTGAGCTGTCGCCAAATCAAAGAAAAACTTTAAGTTCAACCTTTCCCGGTGTTCATATAGAAGAGTTCGTACAGAAATGCAGTGCGGCAGTCATTGCTGTGAAGCCTGCCGATGCCGCGCAAGCAACAACTCTTGCAGTGCAAGCTGGCGCGCAAACGGTGTTGTCTATTGCCGCAGGTATTTCTCTTGCAACATTGCAAAAAGCTGCTGGTGATGGCGTAGCTATTATTCGTGCCATGCCTAATACTCCTTCACTCGTTGGTGAAGGTGCGGCCGGTTTTGCTTTGGGAACGTCGTGTACTGAAAGTAGCGTGAAGTTTGCTGCAGAAGTTTTAGGCAGTGTAGGAATTGCAGTGTGTGTTCAAGAAGAACAAATTGACGCCATCACTGGGCTCACTGGCTCGGGGCCGGCATATCTTTTTTATATTGCAGAGTCACTCATGGCAGCAGCCAAAGAAGTGGGAATAGATGCGGAGTTAGCCGACCCATTAGTACGGCAGTTGTTGCGTGGTGCAGGGGTGCTTCTTGCACAAAGCACAGAGTCTCCTGCTCAATTGCGAGAACGCGTTACCTCGCCTGGCGGAACAACAGCAGCGGGCCTTGCGAGCTTGCGTTCATCGGGTGTAGGCGAGGCCATCGTGGAGGCCGTTCGAGCCGCAACAGAGCGCAGTCGCGAAATGGGTCGCGAGGCAGAGAAGTAACCCAAAAACATCAAAAATGGCAAGAAAGTATCTGATCACGCACAAAATTGGGAATATTTTTCACAAATCAAGTGACATCTTTCTCATTCAGTCAACTTGTGCGTAACGTACGAAGGGTAACTGAGTGGCTTGCCGCTCGGGAGTCGCGCCCGCAAGGGCTGCGCCTTAGGGGTCGGTGTCATCGGGGGGTTGACACCGACCCCTTCGTTCGTTTTCTCAGAGTTTCCAGTTGTTCTCAATCTTCAGATAGGAAAGAGATGTGATGCCTTACGACCACATTTCTCTTCTCACCGATTATGGAACTGCCGATGAGTTTGTCGGAGTAATGAAAGCAGTGATTGCTGACCTTGCCCCACATGCACGCATTACCGATCTTGCACATCATGTTCCCGCATATGACGTGCGCGCAGGTTCTTTAATGTTGGCTCGTTGCATTCAATATGTGCCTCGTGGAATTGTCATTGGAGTTGTTGACCCAGGTGTTGGTACGCAACGTAAAGCCATTGCATTGGAAATTGCAGGCGGGGAAGGAGTTCTTATTGGCCCTGACAATGGTTTATTGGCCCCCGCTGCGGGAATGGTGGGTGGAGTTGAGCGAGCCGTTGTGTTGAACAATGTCGCGCTGCACCTTCCTGCGCCCGGAGCAACATTTGCGGGTCGAGACATTTTTGCTCCAGTAGCTGCGCATTTATGCAGCGGAGTTCCCTTCGACGAACTGGGTGATGCAATTGATGCCGATCTCCTCATGCCTGGTCTTGTGACACTTCCGCAAATTGGCGACACAGAAATTATTTCTGAAGTGACGTGGGTTGATCATTTCGGCAATTGTCAACTCAATGTGGGCCGTGAAGATGTTGCAAATCTTTTATTGGGTGGGTCGCTGTTGCTTTCCCTCGTGGTTGATGGTGTTGCTCGTTCGGCAACTATTACTACTGCATTTGCATTAATTCCTAGTGGTGGAATTGGTCTCGTCATTGATTCGTATGGAATGTTGGCCATTGCAAAAGATCAAGACTCTGCAGCACGTGATGTGGGCGTAGGAGTAGGAGACCAAGTGATTCTTCGAGCAGGAGAAGCGAGTCAAGTGTCTACTGCAGTGCACATTGGTAAAAAAAGTGCATCGGAATAGCGACACGAGTTCCGCTAGGTTATTGCTATGAGGCCCGCTACTACTTTGGTTGTCGGACTCCTTCTCGGAGTCATTCTTGTTGTAGGGATTGTGCAACTGTTGATGTTGCGATAAGCAAACGCAACCGCTCTTTGCGCACAGCAACGGCATTTGATGCCACAATGAATCCGGCAAATAAAACAGAAACACCCACAAGAAGCGTGATGGCAAATGCGCGGTCTTTGCCAAGTCGACCCGCGATGGTTCCACTAGCTGACAACACAATTGCACCGAGGGCAATGAGTAAGTTGCCAGCCGCAAGTTGTTTGGGGTGAATTGCAGCATGTCGAGCCGACGTAGTGGCAGCAGGTACACGATGTTGCATGATGCGCAGCGCCGACCACAAGGCGCCCACAATAATGACGAGCGCAGGAATTGCTGAACCGAGTGCAGCAAAGAGTCGCGGACCAATACCAAACAATTCTTTTGCGGTGGGAAAGACGTCTGGGTCTACTGCGCGTTTCGTTGGTGCGGTCAAGACCACGCCAACTGCAACGCCCGACAGTAAAACGAGAACAGTGCGAATGGCGTTGCCAATACGTTGTCCGAACAGGAGATAGACCGTGCCGAGGCCAAGCCAAGGGACATTGAGGATGGCACCGGTGAGAAAAAAGACCCGAAAGCTGTTTGCGCTCCAACCACGACTTTCGGCCCACCACAGCGAACCGGCGCCGAGCGCAAACAAAGCCATTGCGATGGTCCACGCCAGGTCGTGTGCTGCGCGACGGCGTAACCAACGGTCATAGGTGAGCAGGCAAAAAGCAAGGGAAATGAGGCCAGCACTGGCGGCGAGGGCACTGTTTTCCATCGCCTCAGGTTAGAGGAAAGGAAAGGTCGACAGACTTTGTGAAAACCTGCACGAGCGCCTAGCCTGAAAGTGTGCCCAATTCACCACGTCGCAAAATCCCAGAAGCAGCTCTCATTCGCCTGCCGATGTACCTGCGTTTATTGGGTGAAGTAACTGCCCAAGGGGTCACTCACATCTCAAGTGACCAACTAGCTGAACTTGCTGCCGTCAATGCGGCAAAGGTACGCAAAGACTTGTCTTATCTCGGCAGCTATGGAGTTCGAGGCGTTGGCTATGAGGTTGCTTTTCTCGCCTATCAAATTCAGCGCGAGTTGGGTGTCAATCATGAATGGCCCATTGTCATTGTGGGTGCTGGAAACTTAGGTCAGGCCTTAGCCAACTACGGAGGCTTTGTTGAGCGTGGTTTTGGCTTGGTGGGCGTGTTCGACACTGACCCCAGCAAAATCGGCACTCAGGTGGGCGGTATTTGTGTACAGCACCTCGATGAACTCTCAGAAGTGGTGCAAACACGCGGTGTGAGCATTGGGGTGCTCGCTACGCCTGCAGCCACAGCCCAAGAGGCGGTGAATCGCCTGGTGCGGGCCGGAGTTGGTTCTATCCTCAATTTCGTGCCCATTGTTTTGTCAGTTCCGCGAGGGGTACATATTAGTAAGGTCGATTTAGCCGGGGAATTACAGATTTTGAGCTACTACGAGCAACAAAAAGTGAATTCTTTAAGTCACATCCAGGGGACGACTACCTCCTCACGTGCTGTGAGCGCATAGCGTAGGCACTGTATGTCTGTTGTTGTCATTGGTGTGAACCATCGCACGAGCCCTTTGCAGGTGCTGGAAAAGGTAGCGATCAACCCCTCAGATATGGCGAAGGCCTTACATTCGTTGTCGTCACGTAACAACATTCGTGAAGCGGTTGTGCTGTCAACGTGTAACCGCACCGAGGTATACGCAGTAACTGAAAAGTTTCATGCGGCCTACGCCGACATCAGCGACTTTTTTTGTGAACTAGGTGGGCTCGTTCCCGATGAATTAAATAACCACCTCTATAGCCAACACGACGACGCAGCTGTTACGCATCTCTTTGAAGTGGCATGTGGACTCGATTCGGCAGTCATTGGTGAGCATGAAATTCTCGGGCAAGTACGTGATGCATGGACCAATGCACAAAGTGAAGGTGCTTCGCGCTCTACTTTAAATTTGCTTTTCCGCCATGCACTTGAAACGGGAAAACGAGCACGCACTGAAACTGCTATTTCTCGTTCAACAACATCAATATCTTTTGCAGCAGTAGAAATGGCGCGCGAACTACTCGGCACTTTGGCAAATAAAAAAGTTCTCATCGTTGGTGCTGGGGAAATGGGCGAAGGCGTAGCAACTGCCATTGCAGCCAACCCCACAACAGAAATTACGGTAGTGAATCGCACGGCTGCGCGCAGTGAAGAACTCGCAAACCGTTTAGGCGCATCTACTTTGCCGCTAGAGAATCTCGATGCAGCGTTGCATCAAGTCGACGTTCTCGTTACATGCACGGGTTCGGGAAACTTCATTCTCGATTATGAAAAAGCACAACAAGTAATGAGTGCACGTTCTGGCAAAAAACTTTTGGTGATCGATATTGCAGTTCCCCGCGATGTGGAAGCAAATGTGGGCGGTCTGGAAAACATTGAACTGCGGAACCTCGACGACCTTCGTGATTGGGCGCGTAAAGGCGTTGAACAGCGTGAAGGTGAAGTATCAAAAGTGCGAGCCATCATTTCCGAAGAACTAGAGCGATACACCATCGACTCAACGGCGCGACAAGCCGCACCGCTCATTGCTGCGTTGCATGAGAATGCGGAAGAAATTCGAACTGCTGAAATAGAACGGTATGCAAAACGACTCGCTGCATTAACAGATGAACAGCGCGAAGCCGTTGAAGCACTCACCAAGGGAATCACAGCAAAAATGATGCATCAACCTGCTGTGCGGTTAAAAGAAGGCGCAGGAACTCCCCAAGGTGAGCGCCTAGCCGATGCCGTGCGCGACCTCTTTCATCTTCACTGATGAACATGAGCAACCAGTGACACAAAAGATTCTTCGTATCGCCACCCGGCCAAGCCCACAGGCTCGCACGCAAGCACAATTTGTTGCCGATTCAATAACACGTGAGAACCCAGAAGTTGAGTGCAAATTAGTTTTTGTTGAAAGCACGGGCGACCAGCGCGCCGATGTTCCACTGCACCAGATGGCGGGCCAAGGTATTTTTGTGAAAGAAGTACAGCAGGCAGTGCTCGATGGGCGTGCCGATATTGCAGTGCACTCGGCAAAAGACCTTCCCACTATTACTGAATACGGTTTAGAGGTCGGAGCTTGGTGCGCGCGACGCGATGCGCGCGACGCTCTCATTGGGAATACTCTTCAAGAACTGGAGATAGGGGCAACTATTGCTACAGGTTCAGTTCGACGACGTGCGCAATTGCGGGTAATGCGCCCCGATCTTCAATTTGTTGAATTGCGCGGCAACATTGGTACGCGACTAGAAAAAGTGCCCGTTGGTGGCTCAGTAGTCATGGCGGTTGCGGCTCTTCAGGTGTTGGGGCTCACAGAAAAAATTGCTGAAGTTCTTGATCCGGAGTTTTTTGTGCCGATGGTGGGTCAAGGCTGTGTTGCTGTTGAACATCGATTCGGTGACTTAGAAACGCAACAACTTGTTCAGTCAATTGATCACATGGCCACACGACATGCTGTGGAAATTGAACGTGCCTTTTTAAGAGTTTTGGGCAGTGGCTGTTCGCTTCCCGTCGGTGCGTTTGTAAATGACCAAAATATTCTCACCACGTTCTTGGCCACAGATGACACTGCACAAGCCCGTTCAATCTCTATGCAAGCCGATGTTTCAGATGAAGAAAATGGAACGCTCATTGCTGCTCAACTAGCACGAACTTCACGCGATCAAATAGGAAGGCGTTAGAAGGGTGTCCCCATTGCCGTTAAGTGGTCGGCAGATTGTGGTGACACGTGCTGAAGAACAGGCGGGGCCAATAGTGGAAGTGTTAAGCGCCGCAGGAGCTGCTGTTATTTCATTACCACTCATAGAAATTATTGAACCTCTCGACGGGGGTGCAACGCGCGACGCAGCGCTTGCAAAAATGAGCATCTACGAGTGGCTGGTGGTGACATCACCAAATGGGGCGCGTCGAGTGGCTGGTGCACTTCAGCACTCAATCAATAACACAATGCGTATTCCACGTATAGCTGTTCTGGGCAATGGAACCCGACAAGTAATTGAAGATGTATCGGGAGTTGAAATTGATGTACAGGCCGCAGTGCCAAGCGGGGAGGGACTAGTACAGAGTTTCCCTACGCATACCGGTGGTTCACAGGAAAACAAGGTACTTCTCGTGCAAGGCGAAGGAGCCGACCTAACGGTCGTTGCTGGGCTCACAGAAAAGGGCTGGGAAGTAACACGAGTGAATGCGTATCGCACCGCTCACTGTATTCCCTCATCTGAGACACGAGAAAAGGTGCAACATGGTGACGCTGTCATTTTTGCGTCGGGCAGTGCCGCGCGAAGTTGGGTGTCGGCACTGGGCACAGATTTCCTCGGAAAAGTTGTTGTCATAGGGCCAGTGACGCAGAAAGTTGCTGCATCACTTGGCCTAGAGGTTCATGCAGTGGCAGAAGTGCCAACTCCTGAGGGTATTTGCGCCGCTCTTGTTGTGCTTTTTGCGTAACAACCTCCATAACATTCGGTTGTGGCATTTCCCGTATCGCGCCCTCGTCGACTTCGTACATCTTTAGCTATGAGAGAACTCGTTGCTGAAACACGTTTGCACACCAGCAATTTCGTGGCGCCACTTTTTGTGAAGGAAGGAATTACTTCACCCCAACCTATTGCATCTCTTCCCGGGGTTGTGCAGCATTCTTTAGATTCGTTAGAAAGAGAAGTACAAGAACTTGCATCACTCGGAGTGCGTGGCGTCATTCTTTTTGGCGTACCAGAGAAAAAAGATGAAATTGGTTCTGGCGCATTTGACCCTCACGGAATTGTGCAAGTTGCCTTACAGCGTTTATCAAAGACTGTTGGTAGCGAACTAGTGCTCATGGCCGACCTGTGCGTCGATGAGTACACCAGTCACGGGCACTGTGGCATCGTTGGAAAAAATGGCGATGTAGACAACGATTCGACGCTTGATGTATATGCGAAAATTGCAGTTGCTCAAGCAAGTGCAGGAGCACAAGTTGTTGCACCAAGTGGCATGATGGACGGGCAAGTTGGTGTCATTCGTAGTGCACTCGATGCCAACGGGTTTAGTGATGTTGCCATCATGGCGTACTCGGCGAAATACGCATCGGGTTTATATGGCCCATTTCGCGATGCCGTAGATGTCAGCATTGCCAATGGAGGCAATCGCAAGGGTTATCAGCAAGATTTTCGTAATGCACGTGAGTCACTTCTTGAAGTGCAAGCCGACATCGACCAAGGCGCCGACATTGTCATGGTGAAGCCAGCTCTTTCGTATCTCGATGTCATCTCTGCTGTGCGCGCCATGACTCATTTGCCTATTGCTGCGTATCACGTAAGTGGTGAATATGCCATGGTGAAGGCTGCGGCCGCTAACGGATGGATTGATCACGACACTGTGGCACTTGAACAACTCACGGCCATACGGCGTGCTGGCGCAGACATTATTCTCACGTATTTCACTCGTTGGTTTGCAGAAAACAATGGCTGACATGGCAATGAATTCAGCACAGTCCATTCCCTATTGCGACGAAGCATCTTGTATCGCCGCGCAATGTTTCGCCACATTATGTGTAGGTAAGGGAGTGCCAAGCAATGCAAAACTCTTTGCCCGCTCAAGTGATGTCATTCCCGGCGGAGTGAATAGTTCAATTCGAGCATTTAAGTCGGTGGGTGGTTCGCCCTACATAGTGGCGCGCGGAAATGGCGCCCATATTTGGGATGTTGAAGGAAAGAAATATGTAGACCTTGTGCAGAGCTACGGGGCAATCATTCTCGGTCACGCACACCCGGCGGTCACGGCAGCAATTCAGCAAGCGGCGGGAGACGGCACCTCTTACGGCGCACCTACTCCGCGTGAAATGAAACTCGCCGAGGCAATTAGCACTCGTGTAGCAAGTTGCGAACAAGTGCGGCTCATGAATAGTGGAACTGAAGCCACAAGTACTGCAGTGCGACTTGCACGTGGTGCAACCGGAAGAAAAATCATTGTTACTTTCGCCGGAAACTTTCATGGTGCAACCGATGCATTGTTAGTGGCCGGGGGAAGTGGTATTGCAACACTGGGTCTTCCAGGAACAGCTGGAGTTCCCGATGAAGCAGTGGCGAACACCATGGTGGCGCCGTACAACGTCGTGCCCCGTCTTACTACCGATGTCGCAGCCGTCATTGTTGAACCAGTGGCTGCCAATATGGGTGTTGTTGCACCGGCACCGGGTTTTCTTGAGGGGTTGCGCGAAGAATGCGATCGCGTCGGCGCACTGCTCATATTCGATGAAGTCATTACCGGTTTCCGGTTAGGAACGGGTGGTGCACAAGCAAAGTTCGACGTGCGTCCCGACCTCACCTGCTTTGGAAAAGTTATTGGCGGTGGTCTTCCTATTGGTGCAGTGGGCGGCCGACGCGACATTATGTCGGTTCTTACCCCGAACGGAAAAGTTTTCCATGCGGGAACACTTGCAGGGAACCCATTAGCTACTGCAGCTGGCCTTGCAGCGTTGAACGAACTTACCGACGATGTGTACATGGAAATTTCAGCGCGTGCTCGTCATGGTGCTTCGCTACTACGTGATATTTGTGCAGCGGCAGGCATCAACGCCCATTTCCCCGTGGTGGGAACACTTGTAGGTGTGTACATCGGAAAAGATGGCGAAGCTTCACAAAAACTTCCAAACAATTTCGATGAAGCAAAATTAACCGATGAAAAAATGTATGCGCAGTTGTTTCACGCAATGTTAAAAGAAGGTGTTGCAATGGCACCAGGCGCTTATGAAGCAATATTTTTTGGTTTGGCGCATACCGATGAAGTTTTTGCAGAGTTGTCGCGAGCAGCCGAGCGTGCAGTTGCACAAGTTCAACACTAGGAACTTTTCATGCGAAATTTTTTGAGTGCACGGTTCGCAGCAGCATTAGGAATTCCCGCTGTTCTTGCGCTTCTCATTTATGTATTTTTGATAAACTCTGCTTCATCCTCGCAGTCCACGAGCAAAGTTGAGCACTTTGTGAACTACACCGCATCGGTGAATACGGTTCAAGCTGAAAGTGATTGGACAGTGGTGCAAGGCACTTCACGATCAACTGCTCGGTTTGCACTTGATGATGCACGAACTGTTCTTATTGCCGACGCAACACCTGGCGAAATTACCTGTACAGATTTCACTACCCCAAATGCCTGCGTACTTATTGCCGAGTTGCTGGGCGATGCTGTGGTGTGGTTCGCGCTCACTCCTGCAACCAATGAAACATTGCTCACTCGACTCGCGTTGCCACCCATTGTTGACATGTTGAATGGCGGAGACTTTGCAGTGCTGAATAACGGTTGGGTTCTGCCACTTGCAACACCTACGAAGCGATCATGTTCAATACCAACTGTTTCGTTGCGAGAGTTCATCAACAAATTTGCAAGCAACATGAGCGTGTCGCTGAATCTCTCAGCAGATCACATTGATGTGGTGACATGCACCAGTGAAGGAAACTAGTTTTTAGTTTGCAGTAGTTGCACGTGGCTTCGTGCCAACTTCATTTGGCTTTTCTTTCAGCATTGAAAAATCTTTGGCGATGGAGTCGAACTTGGTTCCACCAGTTTCGAGAGCCTTAAAAATTTCCGACTCAGGTGAGCACCAGGTTTCGTACTCTTCAGCCCATTGTTCGCTCTTCGGGTCTGCTCCGCCTATGACATATCGTTCGTGGCACACCACACCCAGAATTTCTGCCTCAGAAAGCCCACCACCGTATGTTTCTCCCTGTTGCGGCATGGCATTTCCGTTGTACGACAGTGGAGCATGGGCTCCACCTTCTCGTTTCGGGTCGCCGTACTGCTTAATTCCTGCGGAAACGTAGGCCTGGCTGCCGGTGTAGACGAAGCTCAGCATGTCTTCAATATGGGGGAAGGTCTTTTGCACAGCACCGGCTGTGAATGGGCGACCAACGCCACCGGCGCCGTGGCATGACTGGCAGCCCTCATACACAACAACGCCCTCGGCGATGGGGCCGGTGACTTCGCGAGCT
>JBAXNF010000006.1:0-35456 GCA_037133935.1 bacterium | reverse complement strand
GGGCCTCGTGAATGCCCGACAAGGTTTCGGGTGGTTTGTTCCTGGCGACACCGTTCGTCAACCGCTCGGCAAATTGGCGACCATTGAAGAACAGATGCGCGCAAGTGGTGTGACCTCACAACGACGCATTGTGGAATTCAGTTTTGAATTGGCGCCGAAAAAAATTGCAGATGTATTGGGAACTGCACAGGTTCTTCGGGTGTTGCGTGTGAACCTTGCCGATGGTGAACCTTTCGCCATTGTGACGGTGTGGTGTTCAGCAGAAGTGGGCCAGCACTTGTCGCGGCGCGATGTAGAGCAGTCGCCGTTTTATGAACTACTCGATGTTCCATTGAGTGGAGCAACACAAACCATTGGTGCCGACGCAGCAACGCCAGACGATGCAACGATGTTGCACATACCTGTTGGTTCACCGGTATTGCGTTGTGAGCGGGTTACGTCAGACACCACTGGTCGCCCAGTGTTGGTATCGCATCACGTATTTCCCGCTCACCGCACAGAGTTTGTTGTTGACTTGCCCTATACCGAGCCGTCTATTGCGCCGAATGGTTTGCGGCTCGTTGACTAACGAAGAATTACCACTTATCCCAATGCAAAATGCCATCTAGTGGCAAACGCTTGGCAACTTTGAAGTCGGTTCCAACGGTATACGCAATGGGGAAGAGCCCGCCTTGGGTTACTTTGTCGAAAGGAATGCCGAGAACTTCAGCAGCCTGCTTTTCGCCTTCGCCAATGAGGTGAATGGTGGTCCATGCAGAACCGATGCCACGCTCGCGAGCAGCAAGCATGAATGACCACACTGCTGGAAGAAGTGAGCCCCAGGCCGATGCACCTTGCATGACAGATGCGTTATCGAGGCGACCTGTGATGCACGGAACGAGCATGAGTGGTACGCGGTGAAAGTTCTCTGCGAGGTATGTTGCCGATTCGGTAATTTTTTCTTTTTGTGCAGAGCGCGGGTCGTCGTCTGCATAGCCGGCGCTCGTTGGGTTTTTTGCGTAAATAGAAAAGTTCTCTTTGTAGATATCGGCAAGTGCTTTTTTCTTGGCGGCATCTTCAACAACAATCCACTGCCAGCCTTGGCTGTTACTGCCAGTAGGGGCCTGAAGGGCAATTTGTAGGCAATCTTCGACAACGGAACGGGCCACAGGCTTGTCAAAATCGAGGCGCTTGCGCACACTGCGGGTGGTGGTGAGTACTTCGTCGGCGGTGAGGTTTAATTTCATCTCTTCAGTGTGTCATGTGGGGCACGGTAGTGCGAGACTGAAAATATGAGCAGCGAAAAAAGAGTCACTATTTCTGTTGTTGGCGGCATTGCCGACGTGCGCCTGAATCGTCCCGACAAGCGAAATGCCCTCGATGGTGCAATGTTTGCGGGTCTTGTTGAAGCTGGCGATGAGTTAAAGGCACGCAAAGACGTGCGCGTTGTGGTGTTGTCGGGCGAAGGTTCTTCGTTTTGCGCCGGTCTCGACTTCGGCTCGTTTCAGCAAATGGCTGGTGGGGCAAGCGAAGGCAATCGTGAACCTCGTGCATCAGATATGCAAGACGGGCGCATCACACATCTCGGACAGCAGGCCGCGTGGGCATGGCAAGAGATTCCGGTTCCTGTCATTGCGGCGGTCCATGGGCACGCGCTGGGCGGTGGCATTCAAGTTGCTCTCGGTGCCGACATTCGCATTGTGCACCCCGACACACAAATGTCGGTACGTGAAGTGCACTGGGGTCTTGTTCCCGACATGACAGGAACATTGGTGCTCAGCCGTCTGGCTCGCCCCGACGTAGTGAAAGAACTTGTGTTCACCGCTCGCGTCTTTACGGGCAAAGAGGCCTTCGAACTCGGTTTGGCAACACGCCTCTCGACGACGCCATTTGACGACGCCATGGCTATGGCTCAGGAAATTGCCGACCGCAGCCCCGATGCCATACGCGGCTCGAAGGAATTACTCAATCGCCTCTTCGCGGCCGGAGCTGCTGAGCAATTTGCCGAGGAGCGCCGGGTCATTGGCTCGCTCATTGGCAAGGCCAACCAAGTGGAAGCCGTCACAGCGAACTTCGAAAAGCGTAAAACCGCTTTCATTGACCCCGCCTAAGGCGATAGCATTAAATAACTGGGCCAGCGTCGTCTCAGTGGAGAATAATCCAGCAGTTCTCGGTGCGAATTGTCGCGATACGCGTGACATACGGCGCCGAGAACCCTTACACCTCATTGGAGACTGTTCGTGTCGACGCACAACTCACATTTCTATCCTGCTGCACGTGGTCTGTACGACCCTCGTTTTGAGCACGATGCCTGCGGCGTGTCTTTCGTTGCGCAAATGAAGGGCATTGCAAGCCACAACATCGTGCGACTCGGCATTGGTGCTTTGTGCAACATGGAACACCGCGGTGCAACTGGTGCAGAGGCCGACACGGGCGACGGTGCGGGCATTCTCATTCAAGTTCCCGATGCGTTTTGTCGTGCGGTTGCCGGCGTAGAACTGCCTGCCGCTGGCGCGTACGGCGTGGGCTTGGCTTTCATGCCACAAGACGCCAGCGATGTTGCTCTTGCTGTCACACGTATTGAAGCGATCTTTGCAGAATCACAGTTGCGCGTACTTGCGTGGCGTGATGTACCAGTGAACCCATCGTGCCTTGGCGCAACGGCACTTGCCGTCATGCCAACCATGCGTCAAATATTTGTGAGCGACGCACAAGGGGCAAGCGGTATTGATCTCGATCGCAAATTGTTTATTGCACGTAAGCGCGTAGAACACGAATTACCTGAAGAGTTGTCAACGTATTTTCCTTCGTTGTCAGCTCGTACTTTGGTGTACAAAGGAATGTTCACTACGCCAGAGCTTGGTGAATTTTTCCCCGACTTATCTGACGAGCGCATGGAGTCGGCTCTTGCGTTGGTACACAGTCGTTTTAGTACCAACACGTTTCCTTCGTGGCCACTTGCGCACCCATACCGCTTTATTGCACACAACGGTGAAATCAACACGGTGCAAGGCAACCGCAACTGGATGCGCACACGTGAGTCGCTGCTCTCTAGCGATCTTCTTCCCGACCTAGAAAAAGCATTCCCCATTTGCACGGTTGGTGGATCCGACTCCATGTCGTTCGACGAAACTTTGGAAGTCATTCACCTTGCTGGGCGTTCATTGCCGCATGCCGTTCTCATGATGATTCCTGAGGCCTGGCAAAACAACGATCGCATGGATGCCAAAAAGCGTGCTTTCTATGAGTATCACGGCTCGCTCATGGAACCATGGGACGGCCCGGCAAGCGTTGCCTTCACCGATGGCACGGTCATTGGTGCAGTTCTCGACCGCAATGGTTTGCGTCCAAGCCGCTACTGGGTAACAGACGATGACCTCGTGGTCATGGCAAGTGAGTCGGGCGTACTCGACATTGCTCCAGAGCGCGTGGTGAAAAAAGGTCGCTTGCAACCTGGGCGAATGTTCCTTATTGACACCGCACAGGGTCGCATTATCGACGACGACGAAGTGAAGTCGGAACTTGCTGCAATGGCCCCTTATGAAGAGTGGGTTGCGCAAGGAATGGTGAAACTTGAAGACCTTCCTGAACGTGAACATATTGTTTACGGGCACGACAGTGTGTTGCGCCGTCAACAAATGTTTGGTTACACACACGAAGAGTTGAAAATTATTGTGGCGCCAATGGCAAAAGGTGGCCTTGAACCACTTGGCTCAATGGGCACCGATACTCCTATTGCCGTGTTGTCGAAGCGACCACGTTTGTTGTTCGATTACTTCCAGCAGTTGTTTGCGCAAGTAACCAACCCGCCGCTCGACGCCATTCGTGAAGAAGTGGTTACCGCTGTGAGCCGTACAGTAGGGCCAGAAGCAAACCTTCTTTCTGCAGGGCCAGAAGCATGTCGACAACTTGCCATGCCTTTCCCCATCATCGACAACGACGACCTGGCACGCATTATTCACATCAATGACGATGGCAACTTGTCGCACCTGAAGTCGGCTGTCATTTCTGGCCTCTTTCGCGTCAGTGGTGGTGGAGAAGCGCTGCGTGAAGCACTGACGCGTGTACGCAGTGAAGTAGAAGATGCAATTGACGATGGAGCGCGCATCATCATTTTGTCTGACCGCAACTCAGATGAAATTCATGCGCCTATTCCTTCGCTGCTCATGACGAGCGCTGTTCATCATCATCTCATTCGCCAGAAAAAGCGCACTCTCGTTGGGCTCATTGTGGAAACAGGCGATGCGCGAGAAGTGCATCACATGGCATTGCTCATTGGTTTTGGTGCTGCTGCAATTAATCCATATCTCGCTTTTGAATCTATTGACGACATGATTCTGAGTGGCGAAGGCATTGGGTTGCATGGTCTCGGTGGCATCGATGCGGGCAAAGCACGCAAGAACTACATCAAGGCGTCGGGCAAAGGTGTTTTGAAGGTGATGTCGAAGATGGGTGTGTCTACGGTTGCGTCGTATACCGGAGCACAAATTTTCGAAGCTATTGGCTTGTCAAGCGAACTAGTTGACGAATTCTTTACCGGAACCGTTTCGCGTCTTGGTGGTATTGGGCTCAACGAAATAGCCATGGAAGCTGCTGCACGTCATGGTGCAGCGCATCCTTCGCGTCCTGAAGAACGCTCACATCGCATGTTGGAATTAGGCGGCGAGTATCAGTGGCGTCGCGAAGGTGAGTTTCACCTCTTCAACCCCGAGACGGTGTATCGCCTGCAGCACAGCACGCGTTCAGGTCGCTACGACCTGTTCAAAGAGTACACAGCGGCGGTAGACGACCAGTCTCGCAATCTTGCAACATTGCGTGGGCTCTTTCATTTGAAAACTGGAGTACGGCCTGCAGTGCCCATGAGCGAAGTGGAATCGGTCAGCGACATTGTTGCTCGTTTCTCTACGGGAGCAATGAGCTACGGCTCTATTTCTGCTGAAGCACATGAAACTTTAGCTATTGCTATGAACCGCATTGGCGGCAAGAGCAACACCGGTGAAGGTGGCGAAGACTCAGAGCGCTTTACCCCAATGGCAAACGGCGATTCAAAGCGCTCGGCCATTAAGCAAGTTGCTTCAGGTCGTTTTGGTGTAACGAGCGAATACCTCGTGAATGCCGACGATATTCAAATCAAAATGGCGCAAGGTGCCAAGCCTGGCGAAGGCGGGCAACTTCCTGGTTACAAGGTGTATCCATGGATTGCAAAAACAAGGTTTAGCACTCCAGGCGTAGGTCTCATTAGCCCGCCTCCACACCACGATATTTATTCCATTGAAGATCTCAAGCAACTCATTCACGACCTCAAGAATTCAAACCCTGAAGCACGTGTGCACGTGAAGTTGGTTGCAGAAGTAGGCGTTGGAACTGTTGCTGCAGGTGTGAGCAAGGCAAAAGCCGACGTGGTGCTTATTTCTGGTCATGATGGAGGTACAGGCGCATCTCCACTGACCTCACTCAAGCATGCTGGTGCTCCATGGGAACTTGGTCTTGCTGAAGCACAACAGACCTTGATGCTCAATGGTCTGCGCGACCGCATTGTTGTGCAAGCAGACGGACAAATGAAAACTGGCCGCGACGTAGTAATTGCTGCATTGCTCGGTGCTGAAGAGTTCGGCTTTGCAACAGCGCCACTTGTGGTGAGTGGTTGCATCATGATGCGTGTATGTCATCTCGATACATGCCCAGTAGGTATTGCAACACAGAACCCTGAATTGCGCGCGCGCTTTAGTGGCAAGCCAGAATTCGTTACCAACTTCTTTGAATTCATTGCTGAAGAAGTTCGCGAGTATTTGGCAGCTATGGGATTCCGCAGTATTCAAGAGGCGGTTGGCCATGTTGAATTCATCGATGCAGTTGAAGCAATAGATCACTGGAAAGTAGAAGGGCTCGATATCTCGCCACTTCTCGCCGTACCGGAGAACCCTTACAACCAAACAAGGCATCACAGCGTGATGCAAGAGCACGGTTTAGAAGAAGCGCTCGATATGCAACTCATTGCTGCGAGCAAAGATGCTTTGGAAAAAGGAACTCCTGTGCAGTTGTCTTTCCCCATCCGCAACGTCAACCGAACCGTTGGCACCATGTTGGGTAGTGCTCTCACGAAGAAGTGGGGTGGTGCTGGTCTTGCCGATGCCACTATTGCTATTGAATTCACTGGTTCTGCAGGTCAATCTTTTGGTGCATTTGTGCCACGCGGTATTGAAATGCGACTCGTTGGCGATTCGAATGACTACCTAGGTAAAGGCTTGTCGGGCGGTCGACTCATTGTTCGCCCAAGTGATGCAGCAACATTTGTTGCTGAAGACAACGTCATTGCTGGAAACGTCATTGGCTATGGCGCAACAAGTGGAGAAATTTACTTGCGCGGCATGGTGGGCGAGCGATTCTGTGTGCGTAACTCTGGTGCCATAGCCGTTGTTGAAGGTGTTGGCGACCACGGTTGTGAATATATGACTGGTGGACGCGTGGTGGTACTTGGTGCCACTGGCCGCAACTTCGCTGCAGGTATGTCGGGTGGAATTGCCTACGTTTACGACCGCGACGGAGAATTTGCGTCGCGAGTGAACTACGAACTTGTGGAAATTGAACCACTTGACGACGCCGACCTGGAATGGTTGAAGTCAACAATAGAAAAACATGTGGAGTACACAGGTTCAGAAGTGGGGCAACGCCTCTTGAATTCATGGAATGTGGAAACATCAAAAATTCGCAAGGTAATGCCACGTGATTACCGCAATGTTCTTGGGGCAATTGCTCAGGCAAAGTCTGAGGGTCTGAATGAGGAAGAAACCAACAAACGGATCATGGAGGTAGCCCATGGGTGAGGCAACAGGATTTTTGAAGTGGGACCGTCAAGGCCCACAACGTCGCTCGGTTCCGGTTCGCTTGCGCGACTGGAAAGAGGTGTACGAGCCTTTCGATAAGGAAGCTCTCAAGCATCAAGCTGGCCGTTGCATGGACTGCGGTATTCCTTTTTGCAACAACGGGTGCCCACTAGGAAACCTCATTCCTGACTGGAATGACTTGGTGTATCGCAATCATTGGCGCGATGCCATTGACCGCTTGCATGCCACCAACAACTTCCCCGAATTCACGGGTCGGCTGTGCCCGGCGCCGTGCGAGTCGGCATGTGTACTTGGTATTAATGCGCAACCAGTAGCCATTAAGCAAGTGGAAGTAGAAATTATCGATCATGCCTGGAATGAAGGTTGGGTTGTTCCACAAAAACCATCGGTAAAAACTGGCAAGCGCGTAGCTGTTATTGGAAGCGGGCCTGCCGGTTTGGCAGCTGCACAACAACTCACGCGTGCTGGCCACGACGTGGTGGTGTTGGAACGAGCAGACCGCATTGGCGGGCTCTTGCGCTATGGCATTCCTGAATTCAAGATGGAAAAACATCACATCGACCGTCGTTTAGAGCAAATGCGTGAAGAGGGAACCGAGTTCCGTGTGAATGCAGACGTGGGTGGGGTGATCGACGTAGAAGTGCTTCGTGCAACTCATGACGCGGTGGTTCTTGCATGCGGGGCAACTGCATGGCGCGATTTGCCGGTACCTGGTCGTGAACTCAAAGGCATTTATCAGGCAATGGAATTTTTGCCATTGGCCAACAAGGTGCAAGAGGGAGACTTTGCAGAGTCACCCATTTCTGCTGCAGGCAAAAACGTCATCATTATTGGTGGCGGCGATACGGGTGCCGACTGCTTGGGCACCTCGCATCGTCATGGTGCACAGTCGGTGACGCAGTTAGAAATTATGCCGCGCCCACCAGAAGAGCGTGCCGGCAATAACCCATGGCCGCAGTGGAGCCTTGTGTATCGCGTCTCGAGCGCACATGAAGAAGGTGGCGAGCGTGTGTTTAGCGTGAACACCGAACGTTTCCTCGACGATGGTCAGGGCAATGTTCGTGCGCTCCTCATTCACGAAGTAGAGATGAAGAACGGGAAGTTTGAAAAAGTTCCCGGCTCCGATCAAGAAATTCTTGCCGACCTTGTGTTTCTTGCACTTGGTTTTGTTGGTCCGGAAAAAGGTTCTTGGCTTGACCAAATGGGTTTGAAATACGACGATCGCGGCAACGTTGCGCGTGATGACCATTACAAAACATCTGCCGATGGAGTTTTTGTGGCAGGCGATATGGGTCGTGGGCAGAGCCTCATTGTGTGGGCAATAGCTGAAGGTCGTGCATGTGCGGCTGGGGTTGATGCGTTCCTCATGGGAGAAACACATTTGCCGTACCCCATAGCACCTACTGCACGGCCTCTTGCGTAAGATTGAGGCTGTGCAAGAACGTGAACTAGAAACTGTGCGAACGCAGCGACGCTGGGTGCCAGTAGTTCTTGGTGTCTTTTTTACACCACTCATGGTTCTTGCGGTCAGTGCGTGCAGTCAAGATGTTGCTGGTAGCGCAACAACCGTTGTGCCTGTAGGGGCAACAGACTTCGCCACCATTCCTCCGGTCATTACTACTGCTCCAGGCGTCAGCACAACGTTGCCAGTTGGTTCGGTGGGGTACGAGCAGGAATACGTAGTGGTCTCAGGCGATTCGCCCATCAAGGTAGCCAATTCCTATGGCGTCAGCGTAGAAGAGTTGCTCATGTACAACGGCTGGGTTTCTATTTCTCAATTTCCACTTCCCACGCAGAGCATGAAAATTCCACCTACGGCAAAAAGCACCTCTGCTCAGGCAATTGCCAACACCACGTTGCCTCCACAAGGACCAAGCTCTAAAGGTTGTGGGTCTCGTCCGGCAGGAACATATGAGGTTGCGCCCGGCGATTCATTGTCCAAAATCGGTTCAGTGTTTTGCGTAAAAATGGCAGCCATCATGGCGGCCAATGGTTGGTACTCGCAAGCAGACGTCAAGCTGTTTGCTGGTCAGAGCATCATCATCCCCGCCTGGGTCGGATAAATTTTTCATCTATCAATAGCGCAATACCGAGAAGCGCAATAGCAACGAGCCCATCGAGCCACCAATGATTTCCGGTGGCTGACACAACAAATATGGTTGCTAAAACATGAAAGAGTGCAAGCCAGCGCCACTTACTTGTGCTTGCCGCTACAACCCCTAATGACACCACAGCCGCCCAGCCAACATGGATGGATGGCATGGCTGCAAATTGGTCGGACACGCCTTTGCCAACGGGTCCATAAATAGACATTCCGTATCGTGTGGAGAGGTCGATGTAGCCGAGCTCAGGAAAAAAGCGCGGTGGGGCAACGCGAATGAATCGCAACGCTAAACACATGGCAGTGAGTAGCGCAAGACCGTTTCTCCATTGAGGGTATGCGCTTCTGTGAAAGGCAAAAAGCCATACCAAAAAGAGAAGCAGCACAGGAACATGTGCAATGGCGTAGTAGGCGTTTGACAGTTGGGCTAACCATTCGTGTTCCAGAACAAATTTTTGTAAGGAAAGTTCAGAGGGAAGAAAGATCTCTCGTTGAAATTTTTGGAGAGTACGGCCACGGTCGATTGCGCCAATTGATTGGTCGAGTGGAAGCACGCGGGCCAGGCGCCACAACGTATACAAACCCGATACAAAGGCGATCTCTTTTGTAACTGCAACGAAGTTCGAATGAACTTTTATGGCAACCGAGGAGTCTTGAACAGATGAAATTGCCAAGCGCTGAACACCAAACGATGCTGTTGCGCTTGATGCGGCAATTGCAGCACCTTGTTGCCATGTCAGCCAATCCATGTGTCAGAGCGTAAAGGGAATTTGTTAGCCGAGGTTTGGCCAGCGCCGTTTTTGTCGGCGTCGTTGGCCTGCTGCGCCCATCTTGCGGTGCTCATACAGGCTCCACTGGCGGCGCCAACCAGAGTATTCAGGCCCAGTGAGTGCAGTAGAACGACCTGCTGCTGCCCGTTGACGTGATGTCCAGAAATCGGTGAGTGATTCATCGCCAAGAAGGGTGACGGCTTTTTCAATGCGCTCGTTGAACCTGCGTGTGTTGTCGTTTTCTTCAGGGAAAAGTGGTGCGCCGAAAATGACTCGAACATGGCCGCGACGTGGGCGCTTCATTCCTTTTCCAAAAATGGAACCGGTTCCGTCAATAAATACGGGCACTACTGGTGAACCAGTTTTGATGCTTAAGTAAGCAGCGCCAGCTTTGAAGTCTTGGCCCCAACCATCGGGAGACCGACCGCCCTCGGGGTAAATGACCAAGCTCCAATCGCGAGCTAGAAGCGCACGTAGCTCATCGGATGATTTGCGACTCGTGGTTTCGCGGTCAATGGGAAATGCATTAAGTGCGAGTGCGGCAATGGTGCCTTTCGTGCGCTTGTCAAAGAAATAGTCAGCTGCTGCAGCAACCACTAAACGGTCGTTCCAAGGCGCAGGAACCGCGGTGGTCATGAGTGGGGTATCAATATGTGAATGATGATTAGGCGCAAAAATAACTCCACCCACGTCGGTTCGTTTTGCCAAGTCGCTTAAGCGATCGACTCCTTCAACCTTGGGACGCGCCAGGAATTTCACCATTGCGGTGACGGGGCCGGCAACCAAAATACGACGCACTGCACGAGCTGCTGGCTTGCGGGCAAAGGACGTGTCGAAGTATGCGCCAAGATGTGGCTCTTTGGGTGGAACACTCACGCCGCGCGGAACTGATGGTGCACGAAAAGGAAATCCGGCGCGTCGCCAAAATGACACCCCTTTAAATGCAATTTTCTCAGCACCGGCAATACCACGTGCACCTTTTTGCAACACGCGTCGTGCCGCTTCCGAGCGGCTTTTGAAATGGGGGTAATTATTTGCCATTGCGCAACACTCTTATTTCACGTCGGCAATCATGATGGGTGGGGTATGGAAGTGAGTGATGGTCGGTGAACGACCCACAACATCGCTAGCAATTTCAAGAGCGTCATTGAAAGTTGATGCAGGTGTAAAGCCAAGTCGGCGAATGGTCGGCGCATCGCCACCCACAATGATGACCTTGCCACAGTGCTGAAGAGCATGGCTGCCCCAGTACCACATGTAGAACGGGTGAACGCCGTGGTATGCATTTCCTGTTCGGTACAAGTGCTTGTACCACTCATCTTCGGCAAACTTCTTTTCAAAGCGTGCTTCTAGTTCGCTTGGCACTGTTGTTTCGGTGAGCACTTGTTCAAAGAAGTCGATGTAACTCGGATGGTGCACAGGGTGGAATTCGTTGGTGGTGGGGTGGGTGATGATGATGACGCCACCTTCGCGCACGAGTGGCTTATTGCGGTACAGGTTGAAGAAATAGCCAAGACCAGTACACATCACCAAGATGGGGTTCATGATGGAGTTGACGTTGTACGGGCAAATAAAGGGAATTCCCATTGTGAGAATGTCGGTTTGGCCCTGCACCTCAACAAGTTGTTGGCGGTACACATTGGCAGTGGTTACTTTATGAACTGCCTCTACTTCACCTGCCTGAATGCTCGTCATCTGGTGTGGCGCTTCAATAGACTGAAAAATATTGCGGCGCATGCGAGCTGGCGTGCGGCTAAGAGCTGCTGAAGATGCAACAAACTTGGCGCGGTCGCGAGCATTCCATTCCCACTCACGCTTTCCAAGAAAGTTAAATGCTGAAGGAAAGGTGTCGTTATTGACCGTGGTCTCAATTTGGAAAATTTTTGGACCATGCTTCTTCATAATCTCGCCCATGCGCCAGTTGCTCTTGTGCAACTCGCTCTTGTGCTGATCCATGAACGAACGGCTGTTTTCCATGGTGTGCGTATTGTGGTGGTGACGTAGTGAGCGGTACGACGAGAGCCCTGTTGCGGTGCTCTTCCAGCCACCATCCATGGCAACAAGGTTGATGTTGACATAAACCAACAAGTCGCTCTCTGCAGCACGCTTGTTGATTTCTACTTCTTCACCTTGAGGAGTTTCACCAAGAAGCGCCATGTTGTCTGGGTCTTCAGCATCGTGTTGGTACAACATGCCTCGTGGCGCAAAGGCGTCGTAAACGCGGTCGCCCAGCATGTGTCGTAGTTCGTCTTCAGTCATACGGCGATGGAGGGCAAGCGCCGCGATGATGTGGACGTCGTCGACGCCAGCTTCTGCTGCGAGGTCGAGTACCGATTCAATAACACGTTGACGAATATCGGGGCGTGTCATCTTTGGTAGAGGCAAAGAGATGTCATCAAATGCAATGGTGAGTTTCATGCCAGGGAATAAGAGCGTTGGCAATGGGTCCATTTCGATGGGGTTCAACAGTGCATGACGAATTGCAGAATCGATATCTTCAATGGCAGCTTCAGGTTCGGGAGCATAAATAACTCGTGAACGGTCGGCTGGCAGTTTTTCAAGTGAATAGTTCTCACCGCGCCAAAAGAGAATTGGTGGTGTTGAGCGGTCTACATCGAGTACAAATCCTGGACGTGGCATTAGCGCAATTTCTCCTGTCGCATATCGAAGGCCACTTTGATGGCTCCTCGTGCACCTGCCTCAGAGGCATGGCGCAGTGCTTGTTGATATTCAGATAATGGGTAGGTGGCCGAGAGCATTTGTTCAGCGCGAATTTCATTTGCCAACTCAATAGCAAGAAGGAACGTGCGCTTTTTTGTTCCGTTAGGCAAAGTTTCGGTGCCGTAGGTGTATGCACCCATCAGCTGAGTCTCGCGATGCCACAACCCGGTGAGATCGACAGTGACTTCACTGGGCATGCCCATCAGAACAATGCGTCCACGCGGGCGTGTCATGCGTAGTGACAACGCAATGCTGTTGCTGTTACCCACTGCGTCGATGGTGGCGTGAGCACCCGACGAAAGATAATCGCCAACTACATGGCAACCTGCGGCATGACGCACGGCGCGCATGAGTTCTTCAGGTTTCACAACAGAAGTTGCACCAAACGTTTTTGCGAGTCGCATTTGAGCGGGGTAGCGAGCACCAACAATGATGGTTGCTTGTGGGGAGTACTTGCGCAAAGCAGCAATTGCGCATAGTCCCATTGTTCCTGCTCCCAGTACGGCAAAAAGCGGAGCTTCGGTTTTTGCCGCATGAGAAATTGCTAAGAGCGCGGCGTGGATACCGCCAGCAACGGGTTCTACAAGAGCAGCGCGTTCATCGGGCATGTCGCTCGCAATGGAATGAATTTGTGAAGCATGCGCAATGAGTTCGGTAGCCCAACCGCCGCCAGTTGAATTACAAAAGCCAATTTGAATTCCTGGCTCTAACGGCGGCATTGCTAAATGGGCGTAGTCGTCGCCATCACCTGGTGCTGCATCGGGGAAGGGAAGTTCGGCACCGCGTGCGGCATGACCAAGGACGGGTTCAATGACCACGCGTTCGCCGCTGTCGAGAGTGCCAACAATTTCATGCCCGGGCACAAAGGGAAAACTCA
The DNA here is from genome assembly GCA_037133935.1 of bacterium. Taxonomy (GTDB): domain Bacteria; phylum Actinomycetota; class Acidimicrobiia; order Acidimicrobiales; family Ilumatobacteraceae; genus F1-20-MAGs119. Next base: position 22,163 of record JBAXNF010000006.1, on the reverse strand, counting down.
CCCAATGTTCAAAATAGGTAGATGCGTGACCTTCCACAGTGGCAAGGTCGCTTCCGCAAATGCCAGTGAGCAGTGGGTGTACACGTTGCCATTCGCTGTTCACTAGTGCGGGTGGCTCACAGTTAGTGAGTGTGAGTGGCCCAATTTTTGCTGCGGTGCCTGTGTCGATACCCGACACCAAACGGGCCAGCATGAAGCGGCCAGTGCTGCGATCAACGCGTAGTGCCTTCATCGTTGGCGCTCATTCATGAGTGGGGCAAAAGGCAAGATGCGTTTTGGAGCGCCGGCTGCTTTTACCCAATCTTCAACCAGCCATCCGCGTTTACGGGCAATAGATGCAAGGCGAGTTTCGGGGTTCACGGCAACGGGGTGCCCTACTGCTTCAAGCAAGGGAAGATCGGAGGTGGAGTCGGCGTAAGCCACGCAGTCGTCGAGGTGCACACCAAGCGAGGCGCAGTAATCGGCAAGTACTTGGGCGCGAGTTTCGCCAGTCGGTGGTGCTTTGGTGAGTTGGCCGCTGTAGGTGCCATCGGAACGAATTGACATCTCTGCTCCAACAATTTCATCGAACAGTGGGCGTAAGCCTTCAACGTTGAACGTGAGTGCTCCGGTGATGAGAATGGTTTTATGACCAAGGGCACGATGCTCGCGCACGCGACGAATTGCGGCAGGAAATGATTTCGCGATGATGACGTCGGTCATCATCTGTCGTGCGTCGATTGCAATTTGTTCAACTGGTGCGTCTTCGTAGCGGCGATAGAAGTAGCGCAGGAAGTCACTTCTGTCTTTGCGGTCCATTGATAAAAGAGTGGGGGCTTCTTTCATGGTGCGCAGGAAGTAGCGCGTGCGTTCCGCATTATTGAGGTGGCGTGTGGCGAGCCATGAGTAACTTTCAACAACGTTTGAAGCAATCAGCGTGTTCTCGAGGTCAAATGCTGCAACTTTACGATCGGGAGAAAGGACATTTGCACGCAACCGTGCGGCACGGTCGGTTTTTGTTTTTCCCGGGGTCATTTTCACGCGGGCATGGTCAACCACGGAAGGAAGGTGCACTTCTTTGACGTAGTGGTCCCAATTCACTACACGAGGGTCAAAGCAAAAATCTTGCTGATCTTTTTGGTCGAGCTCGTTCCACAGCGACAGCAAGTTGTCGATGCTATAAATGGCTTCGCACTCGGTGTAGAGGCCGTAGAGCTGAACGTATTCCAGTGCGCGCTCTACTTCAATGCGCTTCTCATCGAGTTTTGCCGACCATGCGGCTTGCGCTCCACGCAAGGGAAGTGCTTGGAGCACGCGTTCACCTTGAGTGATTGCTGTTTTTGCACGCGAGAGTTGTTGCTGCACACGTCCGCGCCCTGGAAAGCGCCAATCAGGTACAACAATTGGCTGGCCTTCTGCATCGTAAATGGGGTGTTCGGTAAACCAGTCGCGCACGTTGTTTACAAGGTCGCTGTAGCGCAATGGGTTCGTGCTTCCGGAAGCAACTTGTGTGATGTACGGAGACTTCACGGGGCCCGCTGCAGCAACTGCAATGATGGCTGCAACAACAATGTCGACGGGTATCACGTCAACGGTGCCTTCGGGTACACCAGGGAATTCGCGCAAGAGACCACGTGCATACGAGATGATGACGGGCTCGGCCATGAGAAAGCCACGTATCCAGCCCGGCTTTGGCTCAAGAAATGCCGACTCAATAATGGAGGGGCGCACAATGTTGACGGGAAGCGCACCTTTTGTTTCTGTGAGAGCTTGTTCGCCAAGAGCCTTGGTGAATGCATACGCATCGGGCCATCCCACGCTTGCGGCACGAGAGCGACCTGCTTGTACGAGCTCGCTACTGACCCAACGTTCACGCAACTGTTCAGTTTTTGCAGCGAGTGCTGGAGCACCAGCTGCTCCTAGTTCGCGGCGTGCACCTTTGCGAAAACCTTCCAGAACTTTTGGTGTGCGACTTGCAGCTTCAACATCGCTGCGCAAGCGCCGAGCCGAAGCAACTTCTGCTTTCCAACTTAACCCAATGTCGAAAGGACCTTCTGAGACCAGTTGCTCGGGTGCTGTTCCGCGCCTATTGCCCGCTACATAACAGGTACTTACTGCAACTAGGTGTGGCAGGTTGGTTGCACTTGGGTGCAGTTCATTCAGCAGAGCTGCGAGTCGAGTGGGGCCTAAGAGGTTGACTTCCACGGCAGAGTCGAGTGGGGAGTCGAACGACACCGCAGCAGCCGAGTGAATAATAATGTCGCACGATGCAAGTAGTGCACGATCTGTTTCATTGAGCAATAAGCCATCGACGGAAATGTCGCCATCGAGAGCGTGTACGCGCCGTGCGGTCATTGCATCAAAAGATTCCGCACTGTTGGCATGCATGTCGCGTAAGCGGTCGAAGGCATCGTTGCTAAGAATTTCACGCTTCACTCGAGAGGCTGCGCCGCGGCGACCGCCACGAATAATGAGAAAGAGCTCAGAGCCAGGGGCGCTGCGTAAGAGACGTTCCACGAGGGCGGTACCCACGAATCCGGTGGATCCGGTGATGGCGATCTTGCGCCCCGATAGAGATTCAGCAATCATGCGAGACTTTTCTAGCACATTCCTCTACCATTTGGTAGAGGCGAACGGGAAAGTGGGGAAATATGCCAGAAATACGCAAAAAACATGCTCAACCCACGCGGGAGCGGATTCTTGATGCCGCCCTCGACCTCTTCGGATCTGGAGGGGTCGACGCAACGAGCCTCGACGATATTGCCCGAGCAGTGGGGGTGGCGAAACAAACGGTGCTCTATTGGTTCGTGAGTAAAGAGGAACTGGCCGTTGCGGTCATGCAGCGCGTGGCCGATGAACTTGTGTTGGAAATTGGTGCGGCTATTCGATCGGCACCACATGGTTTCGCACGGATTGAAGCAACAGTCACCGCAGTATTTCGCCCTGCCATTCGACGCCCGGCGCTCTTGGGTCTCATTCGCGAGTTGAACCGCCTGCCACCGGCGCTGAGTGAAGCGCTCATCGAGAAAGTGTCTCCACTCATCGACATGGCAGCTCTCTATTTAGAAAAAGAGATGAATGAAGGAAGACTGCGCCGAGCCGACCCACATTTGTTGTTGGCCTTTGTGTACTCCACTGTGGTGGGGGTGGCTACAGAACCGGTGGCATTGCGTGCAGTGGGGTGGCAACCTACAACGGTGGCATTGCGCACGTTACGACGTGAGCTGCTCAATTTTTTGCGCGCCGCACTTACTCCTTAATGGCTGGTGTGGCGTCGACGGCGTGTGTGTCGTTCGAGGGCAAGTTCAATGAGTCTGTCGATGAGGTCGCTGTAAGAGATTCCTGTTTGTTCCCACAGCTTTGGGTACATGGAAATGGGTGTGAACCCCGGAATGGTGTTGACCTCGTTACATAAGAAGCGTGAGGTTGATTCGTCGAAGAAAAAATCAACACGAGCCAGACCGTCACAACGCAGGGCTTTATAGATATTTATGGCCATTTCGCGCACTTCTTGAGCTTGTTCTGTGCTCAGCAGTGCAGGAATGTGCAAAGTGGCGGTGTTGTTCACGTATTTATCTTTGTAGTCGTAGAACTCGCCCGCAGGAACAATTTCACCGGGTACTGAAGCAATGGGTTGCATATTTCCCAGAACCGCAACTTCAATTTCTCGACCAGAAATGAATTCCTCGCAAATTGCCCATTCATCGTATTGAAACGCCAAATGGAGTGCAGTCATAAAATCTTCGCGATGCATCACCTTGCTCACTCCGACAGAAGAACCCATATTGGCTGGCTTGACAAAAATAGGAAAGCCAAGTTGGTCGATGGCGGCATCGATGTCGGCAGGTGTGCATTCGCCATCGCGTAGTGCGACAAAAGCAGGCTGTTCAACATTGTTGTATTGAAGAATTTGCTTGCTCACAACTTTGTCCATGCATATTGCGCTCGACAAAACTCCCGAACCAACGTAAGCAATGTTGGCAAGTTCAAGCATGCCTTGCACGGTTCCGTCTTCGCCGAGTGGGCCGTGGAGTAAAGGCAATACAACGCATTGTTCGAGGAGTGAAATCACTGTTTGTAAATTCGTCGGTGTTCCAGAAGTAGATAAACGACCTGCAGCAAGTTCATCACTTGAGGGAACGACAAGGTTCCACATGCCGGCTCTGGTGATGCCGATGGTGGTGATGTCGTATTTCTCAGCATTTGCAGCAGCGATGACATGAGCAGCTGTCACGCAACTGACGTCGTGTTCTGCGGACTCGCCACCAAAGAGAACAATAAGAGGAATGCGGCTAGGAGCGTTCATATTTCTTCCCCCGACGGTACACGCGTGGCGAGAGTTTTATCGCACTCGCGACTTCTCTCGCTACAGAGCAGTATCTTTGGGGCATGCGTATTCCCCTTGCTGAAGTTGCAGGTGTTGTGAACGCTTCCGTCATTGGCGCGGTCGAAAGTGGTCTGGTGGCACATGGCGTGTCGTATGACTCTCGCCAAGTGTCGCCCGGAAATCTCTTCGTTGCCATTATTGCGCAACGCGATGGTCATCATTTTGTACTCGATGCAGTTCAGGCAGGTGCCGCTGCAGTTTTGGTATCTCGGGAAGTGTTGGGGTGCACTGTTCCGCAAATTGTTGTGGCCGATACTGCTGTTGCACTCACTGCACTAGGGAGGTGGGCTCGAGAGCATGTGCGGTCAACTGTAGAGAAACGCGTGATAGGCATCACAGGGTCGGTGGGGAAAACTTCCACCAAAGATTTTATTGCTTCGGTATTGGCAACTCAGTTCGTAGTTGGCGCAAGTGAGAAATCTTTAAACAACGACCAAGGTGTTCCGGTGACTTTGCTCAATGCGCCAGAACCCACTGAGGCTCTTGTGGTGGAAATGGGCATGCGCGGCTTTGGTGAAATAGCTCGGCTCGCTGCATTGGTGCAATCTCATATTGGGGTCATTACCGCAGTAGGAGAGTCGCATGGCGAGCGCGTAGGTGGCGTTGAGGGCGTTGCCCGAGCAAAGGCTGAACTTGTTGAGTCGTTACCCGCAGATGGTTTCGCTGTTTTGAATGCCGACGATGCTCGGGTTGTAGCCATGCGCAATAAGACCAGTGCCGCAGTTTTTACCTATGGAACCGCTGCCGATGCCGATATGCGTATTTCCGATGTCGCCATCAACGGTGATGGGTGCGCTTCGTTCCATGTCTCTTCACAATGGGGAAGTGGAAGTTGCACGCTAGCGGTGCCAGGTAGTCACATGGCAAGTAATGCCGCAGCTGCCGTTTTGGTAGGTGCGTTGTGCGGGGTAGCCATTGCAGATGCGCTGCGGGCAGTTGAATCTGCGGAAATGTCGCCAATGAGAATGCAGGTACATGCGCTGGCTAATGGCGTATTGCTCGATGATTCATATAACGCCAGCCCAACATCAATGTCGGCTGCGCTGCTTACGTTGTCGAGCATGACAGCAGATCATCGCATTGCAGTGCTTGGGGTGATGGCAGAAATTTCCGATGCAGAAGCACAACACAAAAATATTGCACAACTGGCACAAGATCTAGGAATTGAAGTCATTGCATTTCGCACCGAGCTCTATGGCATACCGAGTTACGAAACATATGTAGAGGTATATGAACTTTTGCAAAAGCGCTCTGCGAACACTGCAATTCTTCTCAAGGGCTCGCGCATTGCCGGTCTCGATGCAGTAACTGAGTTACTTCTCGGACCCTAAGTTCCTACGTGCGTCTATCGAGCCAATATTGCACCACCACGCAAGAAAGAGTGCCCAAGCAACGCCGCCAATGAGAACCCAGCGCGCCCCAAAGTGGTCGATCACTGGCCCAAAAATAAGGTTTCCAATGGGTACCGTTCCGCCAAAAGCCATAAACCACAGTGCCATCACTCGGCCTCGCTCATTAGGTGCGAGGCGCGATTGCAAAATGGTGAGCATTGAAGTTGTTGTGACGAGATATGCGATGCCGAGAAAAAATCCAACAATAAATGCTTGTAGGGGAGTTCGTGAAAGCGCGAAGAGTAAAAGAGTGACGGCAAAAGAGGTGAAACCAAATTGCACTACTTTACGTTTGTCTGAATTGACAAAAATGGTGCCAATAGCGAGACCACCTAACGCTGCTCCAAAACCCCAAGTTGCATACAGCCAACGGTAAGTAGAAGAACGTTCGTCGATGCCGAAATTCAAAGAGGCCACTGCTGGGAAAAGCCCAACGAACGGAAGTGACAGAAACGCAAAACTGAAAATCGACAAGAGAAGTCTGCGTATTTCGGCTCGTTCGTAGGCAATTTTGAACCCCGTAGTCAATTGGCGCCAGCCTGGCTCGCTCGCGATCGGGGCAATATGCGGAAGTCGAACACGAAGTAATGCACCAATGACGAACAGATAGGTGAATGCGTTCACAAGAAATACCTGTGATGTAGTGAGACCCCATGAAGCAAGCACCGCCACTAATACCGGGCCGAGTACCCGTGAGCCATTAATAACCGTTGAGTTCAGCGAAATAGCACCTTGTAGGTCTGATGCCGGAACCAAAGTGGGTAGCGACGCAGACCACGCTGGGGCGTTCAAGGAGTTGCCCACTCCAACTCCAAATTGTGCAAAGAAAATCATCCAGATTGCCGCGTCGCGAGCAACGAGAGGAAAGAGAAAGAGAGAAAATGAAAGTTGCACGCCCTGTGCAAAAATAAGCCATTTTCTGCGGTCAAATCTGTCTGCAAATACTCCGCCAGGAATGGAAAAAAGAAGCATCGGCCCAAGTTGAGCGAAGATAAATAAACCGACGAATGATGCCCTGCCAGTGCGGTGGTATATGTAAGCGGGTAGGACAACATTTTGCATCCATGTACCCACACTCGACATGAACGAACCAATAAACATCAGGCGAAATGGTCGCGATGAAAGCGCCGCTCTAATGCTGCCCGGAGTGTACCGATGCGGCGTGAATTTACTAGATGAGTCTTCTGTGGAGTGTGGCATTTGGTTTATTTGTGCCAGCGTTTAGCCGGCTACAAGTTCTGCATAAGTTTCAAGCACTTGTGGCGGCCCACTGATGAGAAATGTTGTGATGCATGTTTCGCGCCACTTGGCCATTTCGTCTTTGATCTTTGCCATGGGTCCAACCAACGCCACATCTTCCACCATTGCCAGTGGAATGGAAGCGGCAGCCTCTTCTTTTTTGCCAGCTAAGTAAAGCTCTTGCACTTTCAGGGCAACATCTTCGTAACCCATACGGGCAAAGACTTCAAAGTGGAAGTTGGCTCCGCGTGCTCCCATGCCGCCGGCGTAGAGCGCAAGAAATGGGCGCACGAAGTTGGCACATGCCTCAACATCGTCGCCAGGAATAAGCATGACGCCGGAAGCAACTTCAAATCGATCTGATTTTCCTGCTTCGCCGCTCTTTGCAAAACCTTCAGCAAGGCACTTGCGGTAAAAGGCATCTTCTTTCGGAGAGAAAAAGAGTGGTAGCCAGCCATCGCAAATTTCGCCCGCAAGCGCAACGTTCTTCGGGCCTTCAGCGCCGAGGAAAATAGGAATGTCTTTGCGCAAAGGGTGAACCGTACTCTTGAGTGGTTTTCCTAAACCTGAACCACCACGTAATGGAATGTCGAAGAACTCGCCGTGAAAATCGATGGGTTTATCGCGCTTCAAAATGCTGCGGACCACTTCAATGTATTCACGCGTACGAGCTAGTGGCTTGGGATACGGCTGGCCGTACCAACCTTCCACCACTTGTGGGCCCGACGCACCGAGACCAAGAATGAAACGACCGTTGCTGAGGTGGTCAATTGTCATCGCTGCCATTGCGGTAGCCGATGGAGTACGAGCGCTCATTTGAATGATGCCAGTACCGAGTCGAACATTTTGTGTTTGTGCACCCCACCAAGCAAGGGGAGTGAGTGCATCACTACCGTACGCTTCGGCGGTCCATACGCTGTCGAAACCTAAACGGTCGGCTTCCTTGATTCCTTCAAGAGCCCCACTGGGAGGCCCGCTACCCCAGTAGCCAGTGTTGTACCCGAGCTTGATGTTTTTAGATGTCGAACTATTCCCCATGCCTCAAAGATACGTGGCGAGAAGCCATCATCCCCGACTCAAATGCAGAGAATTACAAAATCAGAGGGGGAGTGGGGGTAAATGTCACTGGAAGCGAATCGGGGCCATAAATTCCTGCAGTGGCGACCTTGTAACGCACGGGGCCGGATATTTCAATGTGCGGCATGCGTGCAGCAATAAGTGGCAAGGCTTCTTGAAGCTCTGCTCGAGCAAGTGATGCGCCAAGACAGTAGTGAATGCCCGACCCGAAAGTGAGTTGTGGCGAGTGCGAGTCGGTGCGATTCGTGAGGAGTTGTTCGGGATTGTTGAAAACATCGCCATCGAAGTTGCCTGTCGCGAGGCTCGGGAAGATGAGGGTCCCTTGAGGAAAGAGGATGTCTTTGTATTCAATGTCTTGTGATGCAAGGCGACCAGTTGCGCGCACTGCGCCGTTGATGCGCATCACTTCCTCAATAAGACGTTGTGCATGCTCGGGTTGGCCGGCAACGAGTTCCCACTCTTCAGGGTGATTGGCGAGCAGGGCAACTGCGAGACCAAGTTGATTGCGCGTGGTGTCGGTGCCGCCAATGATGACGGCTTCAACCATCATGACAAGCTCGTCGTTCGAGAGTTTGTCGCCTTGTTCCTCTGCGCTAATGAGACTCGAGAGCAGATCATCTTTTGGTGATTTGCGACGCGCGGTAATGAGATCACGCGTGTAGGCATCGAGTTCGTCTTGGGCCGCCATGATGAGCGGAATGTCGTTTTTTAAGTTGTTGTCAAAGACGCGCAAAATATCGCTGGCCCAGCGGCTAAAAAGTTCCCAGTCAGACCGTGGTGCACCCAGCAACTCGCAAATAATGGGAATGGGGTACGGGTTGCAAATGTCGAGGGCGAAATCGCTGCTGCCAGATTCAGTGACGTTGTTCAGTAGATCATTCATGACTTCGCGCATGAAGGGGCGCAAAGCATCGGCATTACGAGGCGAAAAGGCAGGAGCAACTAAACGGCGCAGGCGTACATGAGTGTCGCCTTCAGCAGAAAGAATGGATTCGCGTCGCCGGGCCCGAAACTCTGGGGTGATGTCCGGGTTCAACTCAACAATGAGACCTACTGCGCTGTGCCAGCGTTTGTCGCGCAACATGGCAACAACATCTTCGTATTTCAAGATGGTGTAGCCAATGTCGCCTTTGGCTAGCCACGATGCTTGGGCAAGGTCGCGTAGTTCCTGTAACTGCTCTGCACGATCTTTCTGCGAGCGCAAGGCGCGAGGTGATACCGCTGGCAAATCAAGTAAATCCACACGTGTTGCCATAGCGCCACAGTACTGTGCCAATGTCGAAATGCAAATATGTCAAGATGAGGCACATGAAGACATTCCGCAACTTTGTGAACGGTTCATTTGTAGACGCCCAAAGTGGTGAAACCACAAATATTGTGAATCCGGCCAATGGCCAGGTGTATGCCACAGCAGCATTGTCGCGTGAAGCAGACGTAGACCATGCAATGCGTGCTGCTGAACACGGAGCAGAGTTATGGCGAGATGCCACACCTGCAGAGCGGTCGTTGGCCCTGTACCGCATGGCCGATGCGGTGGAGTCACGTGCTGAAGAACTTATTGCTCTTGAAGTGGAAAACACTGGCAAACCAATTGCTATTACTCGTAGTGAAGAAATTCCACCCATGGTGGATCAGATGAGGTTCTTCGCTGGCGCCGCACGGCATCTTGAAGGAAAAAGTGCGGGTGAATATATGCGTGGAATGACATCATTCATTCGCCGCGAGCCAGTGGGCGTATGCGCTCAAGTGGCGCCGTGGAACTACCCAATGATGATGGCGGTGTGGAAATTTGCGCCTGCGTTGGCAGCAGGTAATGCCATTGTGCTGAAGCCATCTGATACCACTCCAGCCACAACCACATTTCTTGCAGAAATTGCTGCAGAGTTTTTTCCACCTGGTGTATTCAACGTCATCTGTGGCGACCGCGATACGGGTCGCGCAATGGTGACACACAACACGCCAGCAATGGTGTCGGTTACAGGAAGCGTGCGTGCTGGTATTGAAGTGGCGCAAGCCGCAGCTACCAGTTTAAAGCGAGTGCATTTGGAATTAGGGGGCAAAGCTCCTGTGGTGGTGTTTGACGATGCAGATATAGAAGCTGCCGCCGAGGGAATTGCGCTCGCTGGTTTATTCAATGCTGGTCAAGATTGCACTGCCGCAACTCGTGTCATTGTTGCGCCGCGTGTATACAACGACTTTGTAGCCGTGCTCACTGAAAAAGTTGCAGCAACAAAAACAGGCCAACCCGATGAAGACGTTTTGTATGGTCCACTCAACAACGCTACGCAGCTTGCTCGCGTCTCTGACTTGGTGAGCCGTGCTCCAGATCATGCCAATATCACTACAGGTGCAGCTGCGGTGGGTGGCGACGGCTATTTCTACATGCCAACAGTTATTGCCAATTTGCGTCAAGACGATGAGATGATTCAGAACGAAATTTTTGGTCCTGTACTTACCGTGCAGCAATTCAGCGATGAAGATGAAGCAGTGCGGTGGGCTAATGGTGTTGAGTATGGGCTTGCATCGTCGGTATGGACCAAAGACTTTGGGCGCGCAATGCGCATGGCTAAGCGACTCGATTTTGGTTGTGTCTGGATCAACACACATATTCCTGTTGTGGCCGAGATGCCACACGGTGGGTTCAAAAAGTCGGGCTACGGGAAAGACCTGTCGGCGTACTCACTTGACGACTACACACGCATTAAACATGTGATGGCAAACCTCAACAGTTAGTGAACGCCCCACGTAAAGGTTTGTTTCACAAGCTCGAGGTATACAAAGGTCTCGGTGCTCACGACCCCCGGGGTCGCACGAATGGCATTGGTGGCTTCAAGAAGTTCGCCTTCATCTCGCACAACGACTTCTGCAAGAAAATCGTATGAACCTGCGGTAACGACAAGGTATTCAATGATGTCAAGAGCCTTGAGGGTTTTCGCCAATGATTCGGTTGCGCCAGTAGTGCGGATGCCAATCATGGCAACTCGCTTGCGGCCAACCATAAGCGGGTTGGTCACTGCCACTATTTGAATGACGCCGGTATCGATGAGGCGTTGAACGCGTTGGCGCGCTGCTGCTTCAGACAAGCCCACTGCCGATGCGAGTTTGGTGTATGGCATGCGGCCATCTACCTGAAGTCGCTCAATGATGAGTTGGTCGACGCCGTCGATTCGAACGCCAGCAGGGGTGGAGGGCACAGATGTCACCGAGTCAGCGTATTGCGTGGGTGAGGAGAGAGACGAGTGGGTGTTACGCTTCTCAAGAAATCTTGGGTGAATTTTTGGTGTTCGGGAGGCAATCGTTGTGGACAATTCAACATCTCAAGTGATTCACCTCGACCATGTGCGCAAGCAATACGGTTCGTTCACCGCAGTAGAAGATGCCGACTTCACTATTGGCCGCGGCGAATTCTTCGCCATGCTGGGCCCTTCGGGCTGTGGCAAAACCACCACATTGAAGATGATTGCCGGTTTCGAGCAGCCAACAAGTGGCAGTGTTTTTCTTGAAGGTGTCAACGTCTCAGCTGTTCCGCCGTACAAGCGCAATGTCAATACCGTTTTTCAGCAATATGCACTTTTCCCACACATGAGCGTGGCCGACAACATTGCTTTTGGTCCGCGCAGCAAGAAACTCAGTGAATCTGAAGTAAAAAAGCGCGTAGGCGACATGCTCGACGTGGTGCGCTTGGCAGAATTTGCCGATCGCCGCCCCAGCCAACTATCGGGTGGGCAACAGCAGCGTGTAGCTCTCGCCCGTGCATTAGTGAACTACCCGAGTGCACTTTTGCTCGATGAACCGTTGGCGGCCCTTGACTTGAAACTGCGCGAGGCGATGCAAATTGAGCTGAAGCGTATTCAACGGGAAGTGGAAATTACTTTTGTGTTCGTCACGCACGATCAAGGTGAAGCACTCACCATGAGCGATCGCATCGCGGTCATGAGCCAGGGTGTCGTTGAACAAATTGGCACACCGGTCGATATCTACAAAAAGCCCGAGTCGCTCTTTGTCGCTGGGTTCATCGGTTCGGCAAACCTCTTGCCATCAACAGTCAGCCAGTTCGACTCAGCAGGCGGAACAGTGATGCTGCAAGGCGGTGGAACAGTAACGGTCACCCGAGACAACGTGGCCAGCGACGTCACCTGGGCCAGCGGTGAAGAAGTCACCGTCATGTTGCGCCCAGAACATCTTCATGTCACCGTTGATCGCCCGACCGGAGATGCCCTTCAGGCTGAAGTCACCGATGTGGTCTTCCAGGGCTCGGCTGTGCGCTTGGTGTTGCAGTTAGAGAATGGCACCGAAGTAACAGCAATAGTTGGCGGCGACGCAGATTTGCCTTTTTTGCGTCCTGGGGCTGCTGTCTGGCTCTCGTGGCTCGCTGCTTCGCCATACGTGCTCGATGGGTGGCCAGATCTAGCCGGTGCAACCACTACCAACCTCGAGTCCATTGAGGCCGCTTTGTAAATGCTCATTGGTGAGAAATTTCCACTATCGTTTTATTGTTCAGTCCATAGCCCTCTCACCAAAGAGAAGTGATAACCCACACAAAGAATCTGCAGCCTTGCTGTATGAATGAAGGAGCAAACATGAATACTCGCCGCACGACAACACCACAGTCTGTTCAGGCATCGCGACTCAATCGTCGTGACTTCCTTATTCGCGGCGGGCTCATGGGCGCTGGTGCCCTTTCTTTGCCAGCATTGCTCGCAGCATGTGGCGGCGATTCCGGTTCATCGGCCAACACAGCTGGCGGTGGCGGTGGCAGTTCGTTGTTCTTCGAAAACTGGCCCGGGTATATGGACGAAGAAACCATTGGTCTTTTTCAAGCGGCATCGGGTGTGTCAATGAAATACACCGAAGCTTTTAACGACAACAACGAATACTTCGCAAAGATTCAGCCAGAGATGTCGAAGGGTAAAACAATTGCCCCCGATATTTTGGCGCCAACATTCTGGATGGCAGCTCGCCTTGTGCAGTTGGGTTGGGTGCAGAAACTTCCGAAAGCCGATATTCCTAACTTCGTCAACTTGCGCGACGACTTGAGTGGGCAGTCGTGGGACAAAGACGACGAATACCATCTGCCTTACCAATCGGGTATTGCTGGCATTGCCTACAACTCAAAAATTACAGGACGCGAGTTGAAGAGCGTTTCCGATCTATTCGACCCGGCGTTCAAGGGCAAAATTGGCATGCTCACTGAAATGCGCGACACCGTTGGTCTGATCTTGATGGGCGAAGGCAAGAAAATTGCCGACATCACCACCTTCGACGCAGCGTCAGCTGCTTTCGACAAATTGGAAAAGGCAAAGAGCGACGGGCAAATTCGTTCCTTCACCGGCAACGACTATGTCGACGACCTCAGTGCGGGCAACTTTGCTGCATGCGTTGCTTGGTCTGGCGATGTTTTGCAACTCACCAAAGACAACCCCGACGTGAAGTTCATTGTTCCTGAAGAAGGTGGCACAAGCTGGTTCGACACCATGGTGTGGATGAAGGGTTCGGAAAATAGCGACTCAGTTGCCAAGTGGATGAACTTCCTTTATGACCCAGTGAACGCGGCTCGGTTAACAGCGTTTGTGCAGTACATCTCACCTGTGAAAGGTGTGCAAGAGGAATTGGTCAAGATGGGTGGAGACAATGCAAAACTTGCAGAAGATCCACTACTTTTCCCCGATGCGGCAACGTTCGGTCGTCTGCAAAGTTGGGGCGCTCTTGGCGAAGAGGAAGAAGCCAAGTTTGACGAGGCTTTCGCCTCCATCACAGGCGCATAATTCCTAACACTCAGTGACATCAGTAGTTTCTGCAGGGAAAAAATGGGGCGAGTCTCTATCGTCGCGCCCAGAAAATGTCGGGCTTGGGGTCATGCTGGGTCTCGGCTTGGGCGCCGTTGCTCTTGCTGCTCAGTGGGTCAAAGGTCCGAGCGCGCTGCTTGTGGCTGTGGCAATGCTGGCCATGGCGATAGGGCTCATTTATACCGCATTCGCCGGTGGGCTTGAGGCGCGCAAATCGCTTGCTCCCTATGGGCTTTTGAAACCAGGAATCATTTGGCTGTGTCTTTTCTTTCTCGCTCCTTTGTGGTCGATGGTGGTGATGTCGCTTTCAAGCAAAACTGGTCGTTTCGATTTCTTCCCCGATTTCACTTGGAATTTCGAGAACTACCGCATTGCTCTCACTAAATTCCGACCGCAGTTCATTCGCAGTTTTAGTTATGCCGGCATCGCCACACTGTTGACAGTTGTTATTGGCTATCCGCTTGCATATTTCATTGCATTTCGTGGCGGAAAGTATCGCAACATTCTTTTGGGCCTCGTTGTCGTTCCCTTTTTTACGTCGTATCTCATCCGCACATTGGCATGGAACAACATCCTCGCCGATGAGGGCCCAGTAGTTTCGCTCATTAACACACTGCATTTGTCAGGGATTTTTGAGTCGCTCGACATTATGCAAAATGGAAAACTCATGAACACGCCCGCAGCGGTTATTGGTGGTCTTACGTATAACTTTTTGCCATTCATGGTGCTACCTATTTATGTGAGCCTCGAAAAAATTGATGTTCGCCTTGTTGACGCTGCAATGGACCTCTATTCGTCGGCTTCACAGGCATTTCGCAAAGTTGTTCTGCCCTTGTCGCTCCCGGGTCTCTTTGCCGGCGGACTCTTGGTCTTCATCCCTGCGGCTGGCGACTTTGTGAACGCGCAATTTCTGGGAAACCCACAAACAACAATGATTGGTAACTCCATTCAAGACCAGTTCTTGCGTCAGCTGAATTATCCCGTCGCGTCTGCAATGTCGTTTGTATTGATGATCATCATCACCATCATCGTTCTCATCTATACCAAATTCATGGGAACAGAAGATCTCGCATGAGTACAGCATTTAGTAAGAGGCAAAAAGCTGGTCAACGTTTAGTGAACGTTGCTGCTGGTGCAGCGTTGTTGTATATATTCATTCCCATTTTTGTCATCGTTCTCTTTTCGTTCAATGAACCAAAAGGGAAGTACAACATCAAGTGGCAAAACTTCACATTGAAAAACTGGGCTCATCCTTTTATAGAAAAAGAACTCACAAGCGCCTTGTGGGTGAGTTTACGCATTGCGCTCATAGCAACATTGGTATCAACGATTTTGGGAACACTCATTGCACTGTCGCTGAGCAGATATAAATTTAAAGCCAGTGGCGCAGTGAATTTATTTCTCATTTTGCCGCTCACCGCTCCAGAAATTGTTATGGGCTCATCGCTCGCAACACTTTTCCTCAATCGCAGTGTTGACTTTGGCTATGTCACCATCATCATCGCGCATGTCATGTTTCAAATTTCATTCGTTGCAGTAACTGTTCGGGCACGAATTCGTGGTTTTGACTGGACCCTCGAGCAAGCCGCGCAAGACCTAGGAGCAACGCCATCGCGAGCCTTTTGGAAAGTAACGTTCCCGCTCATATTGCCGGGAATTATGGCGGCGGCTCTTTTGTCGTTCGCGCTATCGGTTGACGACTTCATCATCACCTTCTTCAATGCTGGTTCGTTGGTCACGTTCCCTCTTCAAATCTTTGGTGCCTCACGAGTCAAAATTTCGCCACAAATTAATGTGCTTGCCAGTATGTTGCTCTTCGCCAGTGTGGCACTTATGGCTGGTGCGATGGTCTTGAGTCGGCGTCGTGAGCATCGTCATTCATCTGTAGTACGTAAAAAATCTTAAATATGTCTGCAGCTCGCATTGCCATTGCACCAACAACCACGCCGAGTTGGGTGCACGATGCAGTTACTGCTGGTGGTGGGGAAGTAACAGATATATCTCAGGCAACAGGGCTGATCTGGTCTGCGGCGTATTCCATCGAGGCTCTCGAGAACCTGTTGTTGGAACACCCGCATATCGATTGGGTTCAACTGCCATTTGCTGGCAGCGAAGCTTTTATGCATTTGGTGAACCACGATCGCGTATGGACCTGTGGCAAGGGCGTGTATGCCGAGCCTGTGGCAGAGCATGCTTTGGGTTTACTTTTGGCAGGTTTCAGACACATCGGAAATTACGCACGTGAAAAAACTTGGACAGCGCCGGTAGGTCGAAACTTATTAGGTGCAAACATCACCATTCTGGGTGGCGGTGGCATTACAACATCGCTCGTACGTTTACTTCAACCGTTCTATTGCAACATCACCGTGGTGCGGTTGTCGGCAGAGCCACTAGAGAGTGTGCAGACCGTGGTGGGCACAGAGAATCTGGTTGATGCACTTGTTGGGGCCGACGCTGTCGTCGTGGCTTTGGCTCTCACGCCAGACACTGAAGGAATTCTGGGGCGCAATGAATTTGAACTCATGGAAAAGCATGCATGGGTGGTGAACGTGGGGAGAGGTCGCCATATTGTCACCGAAGATCTTGTGTGGGCATTGCGAGAAGGGGAAATTGGTGGCGCGGCATTAGATGTGACTCCCCCCGAGCCGCTGCCAGACGAGCACCCTTTATGGTCGTTGCCAAATTGCATCATCACTCCGCATATTGGCAATACTCCCGCCATGGCTGTGCCGCTGCTCTCGGCTCGTATTACAGAAAATGTTCATCGGTATGTGGCTGGCGAGCCCTTGGTGGGTTGTATTGACCCTGAGTTGGGCTATTGAATTTTTTCTGACGTAACGTGTGGCGTTGTGCCCGCCCAAAAGAAAAGTCTCAATCATTACGAAGTTCTTGGTGCGCGCCCAGACGCCAACTACGCCACATTGCGGTCTGCGTATCGAAAAAAAATGCGAGCCTTGCATCCCGATGCACAAAGCAGCCAAGTAGACCCCGAAGAAATTTCTGCCGTTTCGGCTGCGTGGGAAATCTTGTCTCGCAGTGATCGACGTCGGGAGTACGACAAAACTTTAGCCATTGGGTTCGGTGTATCTGACGTGCAAGTGCCACCGATGCCGGTGCAGGTATATGAGCCGGCAAGGTTCCCTTGGAAATTTGTTGTGCTTTTCATTGTATGTGGGTCACTTGTGGTGGTCATCTTGTCTCTCTTTAGCTCACCGCAGCCTCCGGGCGCACCCGACAATATTTTGCAGGGTGGGTCTTGCGTCAATATTGATGCAGGTGAAGCTGCATTCGAGGTGAACTGCGATCAGCCGCACATGGCCGTTGTACAGAAACTCGTACCTTTCGATGCCGTATGCCCAATGGACACTGAGTTGTATCGTGACCGACAGGGTATGGGTAATGCGTGTGTGAAGCGTATTGCGTCTATGCCCGTGGGATAATTTTTTTAATAGTTTTTAGAATGCGCCACAAGAAAAACCGAATGTAATGCTGAGGATGAGCGAGGCCTTTGATGGGTTGACGCGGAGGACGATTGCCCTGGTTGAGAAAGTACTTACTCCACTCGGGTAGGTCTTGATGATTTACATTAAAGGTGCTCGCGAGATCTGGAATGATTGATCCGTTGAGTGCAATAGCGCGTTCATAATTGATGGTGGTGATGTGTTCCCCATAGTGTTTGAGGTAAGCGTTGTGTAATTCTTGGTAGTCCGTGAGCCAAGAATCTTTTTTCACATATGCAAATGACGTTGGATCTTTGCTTTTTTTATAAAAGTCTTGCCGGAGATGCTTTCGCCACGATGAAAGGAAATCTTTTGGATCACGCAGGGTGACAATAATGTGAGTGCGATCTGCTGGAAACAGTTCCTTCAGTCGTTCAAGTTCGCTATCGGTGCGTAAAAGGCAAAGAGCCTCGCAAGAAAAGAATATTGGGTCATTGCTGCTTTCAATTTCACGTTGAATATTGGCGCGTACCTCTGCAGCCCAAGTAAACCATTCCTCAGAAAATCGGGGTGGGAAAAACCCAATGACCATTGCTGGGGTCTCTTTGTGGGCATCCAAGCAAATTGCCGCAATTTCTCTTGAATCGGGAAACTGGCCTTGATGCCAACGAACCCCCGTTGTGGTGTAGAGAACTTCTGAATGCTCATTGAACCAATGCTGAAAGGATGTTGTTCCAGTTTTGAAGGTCCCAATGTGAAGAAGTATCTGGCGCATAGATCATTTTTATTATGTCAGAAATTGACATGGTGAAAATGAAAGTAAAGCCTCATCTCGTGGCCATGTGGTACTAGCGTGATCATGTGTCACGGCTTTGCGAACGTCCCGACTGCTCAGCACCTGCTTCTGTGGCGTATGGCTTCAACACGCAGGTCCTTGCTGTGTGGCTCAATACGTACGACCCGAACGTCAGTTTTGGAACCGGAATTTTATGTCGCCGTCATGCCAATGCACTGGTAGTGCCACGTGGATGGCATATCGACGACAAGCGCGAGAGCATTCCGCGGTTGTTTCTCGCCCCGGCTGGTGACGCTGCGCATGAAGATACTGCTTCACGTGGAGTACGACGCAAAGTGTCAAAAATTCAACCGCAACTCTTTGCGAAGGAAAATCAGGCCCTGCTCGATGAGGCACCAATTGAAGATGACCCGTTAATGGAAGAGACGCGTGCCATTCCCTGGTCTCCACAGCTCGTTGCTGAAACAGAAGTATCGGTGTTGAATGGCGATGAGCCAAAGAAAGCGCCAGGTCTGCTCGATCGTGCCTTTGGTAATAAAGACCGCCGCGAAAAGTGATGCGCGTATGAAAACGGAAGCCACGCTTGTTGCTCCAACTTCGCTCACGGCTATTCGCCCTTTTGTCTCTGATCTAGGTGAATATGAGCGGTGGATGCCGCTTGTGCACAAAGCAACAACAGCTGGGCCGGGTGCCTGGGATGTCGAACTGCGAGCAAAACTCGGGCCCTTTGCGCGCTCAAAACGTTTACGTATGGAGCGCACCACCGATTCACCACAACTCATTGTGTTTGAGAGGCGTGAAAAAGATGGTCGTGAACATGCCCCGTGGCGCATGACGTGTGTCCTCATCGAGAGTCATGAAGGAATCACTCTGCGAGTTGAGCTGTTCTATGGGGGTGCTCTGTGGACCGGCGGCCTACTGGAAAAAGTTTTGGTAGATCACATTGAAAGTGGACGAGAGAATCTCATGGCTCTGGTTGCGCGCTCTGGGCGCTGAACCTGCCGTCGGCGCGTTCAATGAGCTCCAGTGGCCAGGAAAAACATTCGGTGAGAAGTGCACTAGAGAGTGTGTCTGCAAGAGGGCCTTTGGCAATTACTTCTCCTGCCTTCAAGGCAAGAAGGTGTGTCATGCCTCGTGGTATTTCATCAACGTGGTGAGTAATGAGCGCCGTCGATATGTGCGGGCTGTGTTGAATGGATTCTTCGAGGGCATGAATGAGTTGCTCGCGACCACCAAGGTCTAGTCGGCCACTCGGCTCGTCAAGCAACACAAGCGATGGTTCATTCATGCGGGTGCGTGCAAGAAATACTCGCTGTTGCTCACCAGAAGACAGGGTGGAAATTTCGCGTTCAGCAAGGTGCTCTACGCCAAGTTGGCTGAGGCAATGAATTGCTTTTTCCTTGTCGGCTGCCTCGTAATGGTGCCACCACGTTTCCAGTGCGGCATTCTTAGCGGTCATGACCACTTCATAAGCGCGCAACTGGGGGCGAATTTCACTCGCAAATGCCGCCGAGTTGTAAGCAATACGTTGGCGTAACTCGCGCACTCCGGTGTCGCCGAGTCGTTCACCCTCAACCACAACTTCGCCTGCACTCGGGTGTAGGTACAGAGCAGCAATGAGCATGAGCGAGGTTTTCCCCGAACCATTGGCGCCGAGCACCACCCAGTGTTCACCCCTGGCAATATCCCACGAGACATCTTTCAATATGGTGTTGGTGTCGCGTTGCAGGGTGATATTGCGTAGTGATAACACAAAGTCAGAGCGAGTGGCCACGCTGCCACAGTAATCACTTGTGGTGGGTAATAAGGTTGCATCGTGGAAAGTTTCCCCTCAACGCCAGAAGAGTTATCGCTGGCCATTACCGCAGCCACTGGGCTCGATGGAATAACGCATATGCGTCGTCTGACCGGTGGGGCATCGCGCGAAACATGGAGCTTTCATGTGGGAAACGAACAGCGCATTATTCAGCGCCAACGCCTCACTTCTCCACGTGACATGCATGTAGAAGTGGGTGTGCTCGAAGCGGCGTATGCAGCTGGGGTTCCCGTTCCTCGTGTGCTGGCGAGTTCTCGTGACCTTGTTGGTGAGAACCCGGTTGGTACACAATTCATGGTTGTGAATGCCTTTGAGGGCGAAACCATTGCGCGCAAGATTTTAAGAGATGAGGAATTCGCCTCCGCAAGAAAAACTCTGCCCGCGCAGTTTGGTAGTGCGCTTGGAAAATTGCATCGCATCAATTCTGAAGTGGCTGGCCTTGAAGATGTAGACCAGATTGCTTTTTACAAGGAACATTTGCGCGATTGCGGGCAGTCGCATCCGGCATTTGAAATTGCTTTTCGGTGGCTTGAGGAAAACCAACCACCAGTTGGCCGGAGGTGCCTTGTGCATGGTGACTTCCGCATGGGAAATCTCATTATTGGCAATGAAGGATTACGGGCAGTGCTCGATTGGGAGCTTGCACATATTGGTGACCCAGCAGAAGACCTTGGCTGGCTATGCGTACGAGCATGGCGCTTCGGTGGCGGGCAGCCTGTTGGTGGAATCGGAGCATATGAAGACTTACTCGAGGCATATGGTGAAGCTTCAGGTGAATATATTTCGCTCGAAACACTGCGTTGGTGGGAAGTTCTCGGAACAGTGAAGTGGGGGCTCATGTGTATTTCGCAAGCGGCGTATCACCTCACGGGTTCTGTACGTAGCCATGAACTTGCGGCAATTGGGCGACGAGTGTGCGAGAACGAGTATGACGCATTGCTCACCATTCGTGAATTGAGAAATGGGAAAGGTGCCACACGTGTCTGAATTGCATGACCCACCAACAGCGCAGCAACTTATTGAGTCGGTGCGGGAATGGCTAGAGACCGATGTCTTTCCTCAGGTAGAAGGCCGCTTACAATTCCATACTCGTGTTGCTATGAATGTGCTTGCCATGGTGGAGCGCGAACTAGAGGTTGGGGTCGAACAAAATGAGCACTATGCCGCTGGCTTGGCCGCATTTCAGTGCAACAGCGAAGCTGAACTGGCAGAGAAAATTCGTACCGGTGCACTGTTGTCGCAAGAAACCGAAGTTGAAGAGTTCGTCTTGAATTCAGTTAAGGAAAAACTTCGTGTGGCAAACCCTAAATATCTTCGCGCCGAGTAATTTGAACCGGAGAAATATGTTGCCCCGCAGCTAACTGACCACACGCTGCATCAATATCGGTTCCGCGGTTGCGACGAACAGTGGCGTTCACGCCCATATCTTCGAGCCAACTAGCAAATTGACGTACGTGGTTGCCTGAGGACCCTTGAGTGAGATAGCCAGGGGTGGGGTTGAGAGGAATGAGGTTCACGTGCGCCGACGGTGTGAGCTGCTTGCATAGTTCTGCCAGTTCTTCTGCGTCGCGGTCGGTGTCGTTGACGCCGGCAATGAGCGCCCATTCAAAAGTGACACGGCGATTTTTTGCATAGAGATAGTCTTCGCAAGCCTTCATGAGCATCTCTAACGGGTAGCGCTTGTTAATAGGAACAAGCTCATCGCGTAATTCGTTTCGCCCAGCATGAAGTGACACGGCCAAGTTCACGGGAAGTGGCCACTTGCTGAGGGTCTTAATGCCAGGAACAATTCCTACGGTGCTCACGGTGAGGTGGCGAGCAGAAATACCAATATCGCCATGAATTTTTTCTACTGCAGCACGCACAGGGCCTTCATTAGCAAGAGGTTCGCCCATGCCCATGAACACCACATTGCTGAGCCTGCGCTCAAGGTGTGCTGCACGTTGTGCCGCACGCACTGCTTGTTCAACAATTTCACCAGAGGTGAGATGACGAGTAAAGCCAGCCTGCCCGGTTGCACAAAAACCACATCCCATTGCGCAACCTGCTTGGGTACTGACGCACACGGTGGCGCGGTCGGCATACAACATGAGAACGGTCTCAATGGGGTGGCCGCCATTGCGCAGTTGAAAAAGAAACTTCACCGTGTCGCCATCGGCATTGATTTGTTCTGTTTGTAGTTCCAACGCAACGGGAAATGCCTCGGCTAACTGCCGAGGCATTTCCCGTTGCGTTGGAACTACAAACAGAAC
>JBAXNF010000005.1:0-36788 GCA_037133935.1 bacterium | reverse complement strand
GCATTAAGCGTGCAGCAGCCCCACCGCTGCCAGAAGTGATTCCTCCGGTGTGCATTGGTGCATTTGGCGAACAAATTGGTTTGCCAATGGCGGGACGTATTGCCGATATATGGAACTCACCCATATTCGGCAGCGATGAAAAGTGGTTGAAGAAACGCGACATCGTGTTTGCTTCCGCAGTGAAAGCTGGGCGAGCAACGAGCGATGTTGAAGTGTCTCTGACTGTTGAGCGAGCATTGCCAAACACTGGTGCTGAATCACAACAGTTGCTCGATGAGCTATCTCATTTGGCCGAGTTAGGTGTGCAACATTTTGTAATGGACTTCGGGCACCCACAAACTACCGAGCCAGTTTTGCGGTTTGTGGAAGAAGTAATGACGCCGCTTCGGCGCGGTTAAAGCACTATTTTTCTTGGAGTAAAGTTTCGCTATGGCTGGACTTGCGCACGAAATTGACCCACGAGAGTTTGATTCCCCCGAGTTTCAAAGCAACCCTTTTCCGCTGTATCAGCGGCTCCGCGATCATCACCCTTTGTTTCGCGATCGTTTTCATAATCGTTGGATCATCAGCCGTTATGACGATGTCAATGCCGCATTCCAAAACAATGAAAGTTTCGACCGAGCCATGTATCAACCCGATGGGCCTTACGTCTTTGGCTCATCACATGTTTTCGGGCCCAATATTCTGGAATATGGAAATAGTGACCGCCACCGTTGGTTGCGCAACGTCGTTGCGGGCCAGTTCGTGGGGCAGGGGCTCGTTTCTTTCATTCCATTCGTCGAGCAAATTGCCGGGGAACTTGTTGAACGTTGTTCGGGTGAAG
Organism: bacterium; assembly: GCA_037133935.1. GTDB lineage: Bacteria > Actinomycetota > Acidimicrobiia > Acidimicrobiales > Ilumatobacteraceae > F1-20-MAGs119. Next base: position 35,965 of record JBAXNF010000005.1, on the reverse strand, counting down.
GGGAAGTAGAACTGGTCAGTCAGTTCTCGAATCAATTTCCCATTCGAGTCATTTCAAACATCCTTGGTCTTCCGCGTGCCGATGAAGAAAAATTCGTTGTCTGGTATCAGTCACTCATTGCTGGTTTGGGTTTTGGCGGCGAACACTTAGCGCGTGGCATTGCCGCACGCAATGAAATGTGGCAATACCTCGAGCCGTTGGTGTCTGAGCGACTCGCTCACCCGAAAGATGACTTGCTGTCGAAGTTATGTCTGGCAGAACTAGACGGCGTACGCATGAACATGGACGAAGTGAAGGGCTTTATTGCTCTTCTCCTGGCTGCAGGCGGCGACACCACCGATAAGGCAATTGCCAATATGTGGTACCACATGCTCTACACGCGTCCCGATCAGTTTGAAGACGTAAAGAAAGACCCAGAACTTTGGGACAACGTGTTTTCAGAGATGATGCGTTTTGACCCCGTCGTGCACGTTCAATCACGTTTCACCACGCGTGAGGTTGAAATGCATGGTCGCGTTATTCCCGAACGAGCTCAAGTCATTCTTTCGCTGGGTGCCGGTAACCGTGATGAGCGCGTCTTTAAGAATCCTGATGTGTTCGATATCCACCGCGACGACTTGCATATGGGCCGCGAAAATCGCTCGGCTCGCTACAAGTCGCAAAAGCAAGGACACCTAGGTTTCGGCGTCGGTCAACACTTCTGCATGGGTTATGCAATGGCTCGTCAAGAGGCGGTTATTGCGTGCATGCGTATGATGGAAGTAATGAAAAATCCTCGTCCGAAATTTGCCACGCATGAAGGCATCACTTCGCCAAATATTGACTCGGGTGGTTTCAGATCTCCAAACGAACTATGGATTCAGTTCGACAAGTAGGCCTTCATGAAAGTAGTAATTGACAAAGAACGTTGCATGATGTCAGGTGAGTGTTGCTACAACCACCCGTGGCTGTTTTCTTTCGGGGAGGACGATTTCCCAGAGGTGCTGGTGAGTGAATTGACGACCGAGCAGCAGCGCAAAGAAGCTCGTCAGTCAATCCAAGTCTGCCCAAGTGGAGCAATCTCAATTATTGAGTAGTGCCAGAGGAAATATGGAGCGGGTGACGGGAATCGAACCCGCATAGCCAGCTTGGAAGGCTGGGACTCTAGCCATTGAGCTACACCCGCGTGTAACGCTTTATTGCCTCATGAGCATACCGAAAAGCCATGGAGTCCGGCAATGCATTCAGTTTGAGCGCAGTGATTAGAGAATCTTGCGGAAAATCTTTGCTTTACGCGCGGTGTAAGGCGGGTAGGCAATGGAAGGGTCAAGTTTGGTTCCACGGCTGAGAACGGGCTTCATGTGTTGGAACAAGCGAACTCCAGAAATGCCGTGGTAACCACCCATACCGCTTTCGCCAACACCACCGAAGGGAAGATGCGGGCTGGTGAGATGCAAGATGGTGCCATTCACCGTGACGCCACCAGCAGTGGTGCGCGACAACACGTCGTTGATGACTGCTTGCTTTTCAGCAAAAACGTAAAGAGCAAGTGGATGATCGTGGGCGGTGACGTAGCGAATGGCCTCGTCGCTATTGCTCACACTGATGACGGGGAGAATGGGCCCAAAAATTTCTTCTTGCATAATAGGAGAGTCGAGCGAAACATCGGTGAGAACCGTGGGGGCGATGAATTTGTCTGAAGCATCGCTTTCTCCGCCAATGACTGCCGTGCCGCTTTTCATGAGCCCTGTTAGGCGTGTGAAGTGACGATCGCTCACGATGCGTGCATAGCTGTCGCTGGCGTGCGGGTCTGAACCATAGAAATCGTTGAGAGCAATTTTGAGTTGTTCAATAAAAGGTTGCTCAACTGTTTTATCGACAAGCACATAGTCGGGGGCGACACAGGTTTGCCCCGCATTGAGCCACTTGCCCCACGCCACGCGGCGCGCTGCAACTTTAATGTTGGCTGACGCATCGACAATGACGGGGCTCTTGCCACCAAGTTCGAGTGTGACCGGTGTGAGATTTTTTGCAGCAGCGGCCATGACAATGCGACCAACCGTGCCGTTGCCGGTATAGAAAATGTGATTGAAGTGCTGTTCCAAAAGTGCAGTTGTTTCAGGAACGCTTCCTTCTACAAGTGCCACTGCGGAAGTGTCGACATACTTGGGAACAAGTTCAGCAAGAAGCGCAGACGTGGCGGCAGACACTTCAGATGGTTTCATGACAACTGTGTTGCCTGCTGCAATTGCTCCAGCAGCGGGTACGAGCAAGAGCTGAATGGGGTAATTCCATGGTGCGATGATGAGCACAACGCCGAGTGGCTCGGGGATGAGTTGTGATTTTGCTGGCATAGCAACAAGAGGAGTGGGAACGCGTTGAGGCTTATTCCACTTCGTCAAGTTCTTGATCATTGCTTTGACTTCAGAAGTAACAAATGCAATGTCGGTAATGAAGCCTTCAACGTCAGGCTTGCCAAGGTCGGCTTTCAAAGCAGTACTGAAGGCTGCTTCGTTGTCTTCCATCATGCGAATAAGAGCCTCTAGCTGTTGTTTTCGCCAGGCGAGAGGGCGAGTTTTGCCCGAGTTGTAGGTGGTGCGAAGAGTAGAAACGGTGTCGGCAATATTGTTCAGATTTGTCACATCTGAACGCTAGCCAAGTTCATCATTTGAGTCATCATCGTCTTCGTCAACAACGTACAACTCGTTGCTTTCCTCGAGTTCAGGAATATTGCGACGCTGGCGAAGTTCGTCAATTTTCTTCGTTTCACGATTGAGACCCTTAAAACGCGTGCCAACAGTGAGCGACTCGAGGTCGTCTTGCACGGAGTCGAAGCTCTTCTTCACTTTTTCCAGCGACTTAACGTATAGCTCCCATTGCTTTTTGAACTTGTTGACCAACTGCATCATTTGTTCGGCTGTTTCTTCAGTATGGAAACTGTCGGCTGCTTGGCGTACGACAACGAGAAGTGAGTACAAGGAGAGTGGTGAGCACAATACAACCTTGCGTTCAAGGGCCCAGTCGATGAGGGTGGAATCTGCTTCATGAATGAAACTGCTAATTCCTTCGTTGGGAACAAACAGCAGCACGTAGTCGAGCGAAATTTCATTGGTTTTGGTGGCGTAGTCGCGCTTCTCTAATTCGGTCACACGTGCGCGAACGGCTTTCAAGAATTCGGCTTTCAATACGTTGCGTGAAGCCTGTTCGGTAGCAGCAACATATTTCGCGTACGAGTCGAGGGGAAACTTGACGTCCATATATAGAACGCGGTTGGGTGGAAGCAGGAACGTGTAGTCGGGGCGGCCACGGCCTTCAATAGTGTCTTGCTTTTCGTAGTTGATGCCTTCCACCAGGCCGGCAGCGCGCAAAAGGTCTTCGGTCATGCGCTCGCCCCATTGGCCGCGAGCTTGTGAGCTAGAAAGCACGTTGTTGAGGTCGTTTGTTTGCTTGGCTAGATCTGAAACTGCCTGGTCGACACCTTTGAACTTTTCGGTGTTCATATCGCGTAGCGACTTGAGCTCGGTGTTCAACTCGGCGAGACGCTGAGTGACGTTATCTTGCACTGCTTTCAACGTGTTGTCGATGATGTCAGCACGCTTGCCTAATTGTTCATCGCCTTTTTCCACCACTTGCGCAGAAGCTAACTTGATGGATTCTTCCCGGTCTTGAGTTGCATTAGTGCGCATGGTTGCAAGTGCTTCAGCCAAAGCGCTCTGAACTGCCTTGCCGACCTCGTTATTGACAGTGGCCGAAACGGTTGCAGATATTTGCTCATTGGTCATGAGGGAGGTGACAGGGGTGTTGTCTACAGGTGCCTCTCCGTTGCCAAGTGCGGAGCGCTGGCGAAGTATGAGGAAAGCGAGTGAAGCGATGAGGAGGCCAATGATGAGCCCAAAAATGGTTTGCACGGTTCCATAGTACAAATGGGCTGTCACATGGCAGGGATGTAGGGTAATTCGATGGTTCAAGACGCCTCCACAGCACCTAGCGAACACGTAGACGTTCTTGTTGTAGGTGCGGGTATCTCGGGTATTGGGGCGGGTTATCACCTCAACACCATGTGCCCGTCGCGGACCTATGCAATTCTCGAAGGTCGTGCCGACATTGGTGGTACTTGGGACCTCTTTCGATACCCGGGAGTGCGGTCCGACTCCGACATGCACACATTGGGCTTTCGCTTTAAACCGTGGACCGAAGCAAAAGCCATTGCCGATGGGCCAGACATTTTGCGGTACCTCCACAACACAATAAACGAATTCGATATTGCTCGTCATATTCGATTCGGGCATTTGGTGAAAACTGCTCAGTGGTCAAGTGAGACCTCGCAGTGGACTGTTCATGCTGAGCGAGTGGGTACTGGTGACGTTGTCACATTTACTTGCGGCTTTTTGTTTATGTGCTCTGGCTATTACAGCTACCGCGAGGGCTACACGCCCGAGTTTGCGGGGCGAGACCGTTTTCGTGGAGAGGTTGTTCATCCTCAAAAATGGACGAGTGATGTTGCCTATTCAGGAAAGCGTGTAGTTGTAGTTGGCTCGGGCGCGACAGCAATCACGCTTGTTCCTGCAATGGCAAACGACGCTGAACATGTAACCATGTTGCAACGCTCGCCAACGTACATTGCTGCACGGCCCGACGTTGACGCATTTGCAAATAAGTTACGCAAGTATCTGCCATCAAAATTGGCCTATGCAATCACCCGTTGGAAAAATACAAAATACCAACAGATGGTGTATCAGCGTTCACGAACGCATCCAGACAAAGTAAAAGAAATCTTGCTCACTGCAGTGCGTGACCAACTCGGGCCCGAATACGACATAGAAAAAGATTTCACCCCTTCGTATAACCCATGGGACCAACGTTTATGTTTGGCTCCGAACGGTGATTTATTTCAGGCAATGCGCGAAGGCAAGGCATCAGTCGTCACCGACACCATTGACACCTTCGATGAAACCGGAATTCTTTTGGCGTCTGGGCAGCATCTTGATGCAGATGTCATTGTGACAGCGACGGGTTTGCATTTAGTCACGTTGGGCGAAGTGCAATTTGAAGTCGACGGCAAGCCAATTGATTTTGCCGACACGTGGACCTATAAGGGCGTCGCATATTCGGGAGTTCCCAATTTGGCCTCGTCGTTCGGGTACATCAATGCTTCGTGGACTCTGCGTTCAGATCTCACCTGCGAGTACGTTTGCCGGTTGCTGAACCACATGGCGAAAACGGGCACAACGCAGTGCACTCCGCAGTTGCGTAATGAAGACCTCAACATGCCAGAACGACCCTGGATCGACTCCTTTAGTGCTGGTTATATGAGCCGCGTCATGCACATGTTTCCTCGGCAGGGGAACCATGCCCCGTGGGTCAACCCGCAGAACTTTGCTCGAGATAAGAAAATGTTCAGGCGAGCTCCGCTTGACGATGGGGCAATGCGGTTCACGAAAGCACCAGTGAAACAGAATTAGCAATGAGTGTACGCATTACGTTCATTGGAGCGGGAAGCACCGTGTTTGCAAGAAACCTTATGGGTGACATTTTGAGTTTTCCTGAACTCTCAGATGCCACCATTGTTCTGCATGATATTGATGAAGAGCGTCTGGCTGTATCTGATGCAGTAGGTAGAAAAATAATTGCAGCTCTTGGTGTGAGCGCCAAAATAGAAGCAACAACAGATCGCCTCGTTGCTCTCAATCAAGCAAACTATGTCATCACCATGTTCCAAGTGGGTGGCTATGAACCATCTACCGTCATTGATTTCGTGATACCGCACAAATTTGGTTTACAGCAAACGATTGCCGACACATTGGGAATTGGCGGCATTATGCGGGGTTTGCGCACCATTCCTGTGCTTCTAGATATCTGTCGCGACATGGAAAAAGTGTGTCCAGATGCATTGCTCTTGAACTACGTCAACCCAATGTCAATATTGTGTTGGGCCGTCTCGCAGTCATCACCAATACGTACCATTGGTTTATGTCATAGCGTGCAGCACACGGCTCAGCAGTTGGCAGGTGATGTAGATGTTCCATATGAAGAGGTGCGCTACGAGTGTGCGGGCATTAATCACATGTCGTTTTATCTTTCTTTCGTTCATGCAACAGAAATGGGAGACGTTGATCTTTACCCTGCAATACGTCGCCGTGGTGAAAGGGTTCCGTTGCCTATGCGTGGCGAGAAAAACCGTAGTGATGGTGGCACTTCAGGATTATCCGATGCCGTGCGTTATGAAATGCTGAAACGACTTGGTTATTTTGTGACGGAGTCAAGTGAACATTTCGCTGAATACGTCCCTTGGTTCATTAAGTCGCATCAACCTCACCTCATTGAGGAATTCGGTATTCCTATTAATGAGTATCTGCAGCGTTGTCAAACCCAAATTGCTGGTTGGGAGAGTTTGCAAACAAGACTTTTGGATCCAGAAGCACAGCTCAAGGTGCACCGCAGCATGGAGTACGGTGCCGGGATTATTCACAGTTTGGAAACCGGTGAGCAACGAGTGGTGTATGGCAATGTGCCCAATAGAGGTCTCATATCGAATCTCCCGGACGATTGTTGTGTAGAAGTTGCCTGCTCGGTAAATGCTCAAGGAATTGTTCCGCAGCCGGTGGGAAAACTTCCTCCACAATTGGCTGCATTGATACAAACAAATATCAATGTGCAGGCGCTCACAGTTGAAGCCGCATTAACTGGTTGTCGCGACCATATCTACCACGCTGCAATGCTCGATCCACGTACTGCTAGTGAACTCAACCTTCAACAAATTTGGGAATTGGTAGATGAGCTTCTCTTGGCTCATAGAGATGTACTGCCAGAAAACTTTTATGCCTAAGTCGCGTACGTATAGAGCAGTTGCCCCAGGGCGAGTGAACCTCATTGGAGATCACACCGACTACACCGGTGGGCTGGTGTTGCCCATGGCCATCAAAATGTTCACGTCAATAGAGTTTTCATTGCAGGAAAACTATGTAGATCTGAGATCTGAATCTGAGGATGGCATTTACCGACGTGCATTGTCGGATAGAAGTGATCCCGAAACTGGTTTGTTGTGGGGGCGTTATGTTGACGCTGTTCTATCGCTCATTGAAGAACCGCAGGGGCTCACAGGTGTCATCCGCAGCACTCTTCCGATAGGTGCAGGTCTGTCGTCGTCGGCGTCATTGGAAGTGGCGCTCGCGCTCGCCTTGGGCTTTCAAGGAGATGAGTTGTCTTTAGCGCTACTCGGGCAACGTGCCGAGCACATGGCCACCCAAGTGCCGTGTGGGATTATGGATCAATTGTGTATTACCTCTGCCGTCGCAGGAACCGCAAGCCTCATTAACTGCTCTACGTATGAAGTAACACATATTCCCATTCCAGATGATGTGAAGGTGGTGGTGCGTTTCGTTACGGCTCGTCAACTAGAAGGTTCGGCGTACGCACAACGTGTTGATGAGTGCCGACTCGCTGAACATTTTGTAGGGCCTTTGAGCGTTGCAGACATGAGCGATGTAACGAAGATCCCCGACGCAATTGTGCGATCACGAGCCACGCATGTCATTTCTGAAAATGCCAGAGTCTCTGCCTTTGCGACAGCATTATCGGTCAGCGATTTCTCATTAGCTGGTGAAATAATGCAGGAAAGCCACAAAAGTTTGGCGGAGAATTTTGCCGTATCGGTGCCAGAGATGGATCAAGCCGTCGCTCAACTCGCGGCGACTCCAGGCGTTTACGGCGCACGCATGACCGGAGGGGGCTTTGGAGGCTGCGTGGTTGCACTGTGTGAGCCCAATGCACAGGTCGAGGGGTGGGTCGTTGAGCCCGTTGGCGCGGCCAGTCTCCAGTAATTTCCGTGTCTGTGAAGATCGCTAAGGTGAAGAAAACAGCCAAGGGGGAATCATGGGCATTTTGGGAAACTATCCGCTATTTCAGCAAGCATATTTAGTCAACAACATTGAGGAGTCAATTCAGAAATGGTACGACCTTTTCGGTGCAGGTCCATTCTCTGTAACTGATCATCACAAGTGCGACACTTTCGATTACCGCGGCACGCCACAAGAGGCCGATGTGTCGTATGCATTTGGCTACTTGGGCGATACGATGATTCAGTTCATTGTGCAGCACAACGAGACGCCATCGATTTATCGTGACATGTACAAAAATGGCGAAGAGGGCTTCCATCACATTGCATACCTCGTGACCGATTTCCAAGCAGAGCGTCAGCGTTTGCTCGACATGGGTTTTGCGCCTGCATGTGAATTGTTTGCAGATGGTGTGAATGCCTCGTACTTCGACACACGTGAAGTAACAGGTGGATTCACCGAAATTCACGGTGACCCACCACACATTCTTGGCATCTTCGCTGAGTGGCGTCGTGCTCATGAAATCATGAAGCCAGGCGACCCGCTTATTTGGCGCCGTAAAGAAGGCCGTCGTTCCACCGACAAATAACCCAAGTGTTCTCGGCGCCGTATGTATCGTTTTTCGTTACGTTCTGCGCCGAGAAATCTCACCACTTATATGAATCGGGGGATTATGAAACGTGAAGTGAAAGAAGTAGCCGGCGGACTGTATTTCGGCGAAGCGCCGCGTTGGCATGAAGATCGACTGTGGTTCAGTGACTTTTACGAACATGCGGTACTTTCCGTCAGTGCAGACGGAGATCTGCGCACCGAGTTGTTAATTGATGATCAGCCATCGGGTCTCGGGTGGATGCCAGATGGTTCATTGCTCGTAGTCAGCATGACCAAGCGACAGGTGCTGCGTAGAGACACCAACGGCAATGTGAGCGTTTGGGCCGACTTGTCAGACATTGCGACGTATCACTGCAACGACATGGTGGTAGATGCTCAGGGCCGAGCCTACGTAGGCAACTTTGGGCTCAACCTCGACGAAGAAGTTGCCACACGTCCAATAGAGGAAGTGCTGGCAAACCCCACGTTGGCCGACCTTGCCTGTATTTCCCCACAGGGGAAAGTGCGTGTTGCTGCAAGTGATTTATGTTTCCCTAATGGTTCAGTCATTACGCCAGATGGAAAAACTCTCATAGTTGCTGAAACTCTTGGGTACAGACTCGCCGCATTCACCATTAACGCAGATGGTTCGCTGTCTGACCGCAGAGTGTGGGCCGCTACGGAAGGGCGCATGCCCGATGGCATTTGTCTCGATGCTGAAGGTGCGGTGTGGTTTGCCAACCCGATGTCTACTGAATGCGTGCGCATTGCCGAAGGCGGCAAAGTGCTTGAGGTAATTGATACGGGTCAACTCTGTTTTGCCTGCATGCTTGGCGGCGACGACGGAAAGACCCTCTTCATGCTCACAGGCGATTCAGCTGAAGCGCATATTGCATCTTCAGCACGAACAGGACGCGTACTTTCTGCACGTGTCGATGTTGCTGGCGCCGGCCGACCATAAGGATACGAGTCCTTTCTCGGCGCGAATTGTTGCGATATGCGGGACATACCGCGCCGAGAACACTTAGGGGCGGGGCCAGTGGCAGGCCACGTAATGGCCAGCTGAAACTTCATGCAACTGTGGTTCTTCTTGTGCGCAGAGGTCGGTAGCCCCAGGGCAACGTGTACGAAAGCGGCAACCCGATGGCGGATCCATGGGTGATGGCGGTTCGCCTTCCAGCGTTGTGCGACGGGCCGCAACATTGGGGTCGGGGATAGGTACAGAACTCACCAGTGCATGCGTGTAGTGATGGCGTGGACGCGAGTACAGCTCGTCTGGCGCTGAGATTTCACATATCTTGCCGAGATACATCACCATGATGCGTGTGCTGACGGCCTTTACTACTGCGAGGTCGTGTGAAATGAAGATGAGCGTGAGGCCGTAACGCTCTTTCATGTCTTGCAGCAAATTAAGAATTTGAGCTTGAACGCTCACGTCGAGAGCAGATACTGGCTCGTCGCAAATGAGAAGCAGTGGTTCAAGAGCGAGAGAGCGCGCAATGCTGATGCGTTGACACTGGCCGCCAGAGAACTCATAGGAACGGCGATCGCGCACTAGTGCAGGGTCAAGACCTACTGCATTGAGCAGTTCGTCAACCTTGTTGCTGCGCCACATCTCATCGCCGCGATCCCAAATTTTAAGTGGTTCGTCAACAATTTTTGCTACAGAAAGACGTGGGTCGAGTGAGCTCACCGGGTCTTGAAAGATCATTTGCATTGCAGGGCGAATATCGCGCAATGCATCTTTGTTGAGTGTGGTGAGTTCTTGACCCTGAAAATTAACAGAGCCAGAAGTCGGTTTGGGCAATTGGAGAATTGCTTTGCCCAATGTGGACTTGCCGCAACCCGATTCACCCACAATGGCGAGTGTCTCGCCACGTTCAATGTCGAAGGAAATACCAGACACTGCTCGCACAAATTTTTTACGGCCCGCTGGAAATTCCATGGTGAGATCTTCAACACGCAAAATAACGTTTTCGTTATTGCGTAAGTGTGCTTTGCCAGACCCAGCCATTAGCGCGAACCTCCGATAGGGAACCAGCAACGATATGAGTGCCCGAGTGAAACTTCAACAAGGGGTGGTGCCTCTGCGCGGCACTTGTCGGTGACGTAGGGGCAACGCGAAGCAAAGGAGCATCCTGTTTCTGGTTGCGTTGGGTCGGGAAGTCGGCCACTAATGACCGGCAAACGTTGGCCGCTCGGAGTGTCGAGCCGAGGAATCGACTTCATGAGCGCTTCGGTGTATGGCATTTGCATATTGGCAAAGAGTTGCTTTGTAGGGGCAATTTCTACTACTTCGCCTGCGTACATCACTGCTATACGGTCGGTGTGGCCCGCAACAACTCCGAGGTCGTGGGTGACAATGACCATTGACATGCCCATTTCATGGCGTAGCTCGCTGAGGAGCTGCATTACCTGTGCCTGAACGGTGACGTCGAGAGCCGTTGTTGGCTCGTCTGCAAAGAGCAGCCGAGGTTTACATGCCAACGCGATTGCAATCATGACGCGTTGACGCATACCACCCGAGAGTTGAAATGGATACTTCTCCATCACTGCGTCGGGGTCGGGAATCCGCACGCGGTGCAGCAGTTCGAGACCACGTGCTGTGGCGTCGGTCTTGTTCATTTGGAGCCGAATACGCAAACCTTCGGTAAGTTGCGAGCCAATTTTGCGAACTGGGTTGAGCGCGGTCATCGGGTCTTGGAAGATCATCGCCATTCCCGTACCCCAGTATTGGCGCAGCTCTTTGCGTGAGGCTTGCGACAAATCGTGGTCGTCGTAAACAACCGTGCCAGAACGGTGTGCTGCTCGCTTGGGAAGAAGCCCCATTGCACCTCTGGAGAGCACAGTCTTTCCCGAACCCGATTCGCCAACGATGCCGAGGCTTTCACCATCGGCTACGTCGATGTCTACGTTGCGCACCGCATATAAGGGCCCACGTGCGGTGTCGAACGATACGGAGAAGTCGCGTAGCGACAACATTGGCGCAGGATTACTCATATGCGTGCCTCACGTTTGTCGAGGCTCTGGCGAATAACATCACCAATTTGATTGCAGGAAATAACTGTGAGCGCAATGCAGATAATGGGGAAGTAAATGACGTGTGGCGTGTATTCCATGTCGTTGCGCCCAGCTGCCAAAACTGCACCCCAACTATTTCCATCGGGAATACCAACGCCAAGCAGCGAAAGTGAACCTTCGGCAACGATGACCACACCGACCGCCAAAAAGGCAATTGCCATGACCGCAGGTAGGACGTTCGGCACGATGTGCTTCCATAAAATGGTGGAGTTCTTTGCGCCCATCGATTTCGCCGCAGTGACAAATTCACGATTCGACCACGACAGCGTTGCGCCGCGGGCAATGCGACCAAGGATAGGAATAATGACAATGGTGAGGGCTAGAACAACCACGAATACTTTTCTCCAATTAGAAACAGTGGAGTTCACATCGGGAGCAGTGGCAAGTACAGCTACCAGAGCCAGCGCTAGTACCAAGTTGGGAATTGAAAGTACTGCACTAAAGACAATATTGACCACCGCGTCGATTTTCCCGCGTACATAGCCAGAAAGGATGCCAATGAGGCTGCCAATGGCGCCACCTACTCCTACAGCAACAACAGCTACTAGAAGCGTGAGGCGAGTTCCGTGGAGGAGTTCGCGGAATATGTCGTAGCCATTCGTGTCGGTTCCAAAGAGATGGCCATTGGTGAATGGACCAACACCGAGGTCATTTTCATACACAAACTTCGGGTCAGTTGAAGAGAGAAGCGGATACACAATTGCGATGAGGCCGATGATGGTAAGCCAAGCCATCGAGAGCAACGTGGGGATAGAAAATTTGCGCAACTTTTCCCAAATAGCTTTCATCATCGAGATCCTCGCGTGCGGGGGTCGACGGCGCCAATGAGTAAGTCGGCAGTGACGTTAAAGATGACGTACCCAATTGCGGTGATGGCGATGAAGGATTGCAGGGCTACAAACTCTTTTGTGGCGAGGGCGTAGGCAATTTCAAAGCCAAAACCAGGAATGGCAAAAATGTTTTCTATGACAAGAGTGCCACCAATGAGGGCACCCATGTTGAGCGCAGCAGCAGTGAGAAGCGTGACGCTTGCCGGACGAAAGACGTGCGTGAGAAGAATGCGTGAGTCTGAAAGCCCTTTAGATGCCGCCATCGTGACGTAGTCATCTTTCAACGCCGCAATAACGTCGGTGCGCAGCAAGCGTGTATAAGAAGCAGCTAGGCCAACTCCCAAGCTGACGCAGGGAAGAGCGAGGTGTTTGAAGTGTTGAAAGGGGTCGTCCTTAAAACCAATGTATTCAAGAGTGGGGAACCATTTGAGTTTCACACCCACCAGAATGATGAGGAGAAATGCTATAGCAAAGTTAGGTACTGAAGAAGCTGTAAAGAGCGTATTAGAAATCACGCGGTCAGACTTTTTACCGGCACGGTAGGCCGTGAAAATACCGAGCGGCACAGCTATGACGAGAGCAAGAATTTGTGTGTAGAGCATGATGATCAGAGAGATAGGAAGACTACGCGTGACATGGCTCCAAACAGTTTCTCCACCACCTGTGCCGTAGATAATGCCCATGTCGCCACGAATGAAGTGACTGAACCACATGATGTACGAAGTAAATACATCACGATCAAGATACAAGGTGTGTCGTAGTGCAGCCTTTTCTTCGGGCGTACCGAAGGAGAGAATCATGTCGACAAGATCGGTGGGAAGTAAACGCAAAAGGCACGACAAGAAAAAAGTAGAGAGCACAATAACTGCGAGCAGTGTGCCAAGCCTGCGCAGTATGGGAAGTGCACGAGTCATAGCGTTCTCACAGTCTCGCATAAAAAGACGCCCCGGAAGAATTCTTCCGGGGCGTCTTAAAGTAAATGTTTACTCAGAGTGAGTAGGAATTATTTTTTCTTCCAAACGCTGGTCCAGTTTGTTCCCCAGTTGAATACTGCAGGAGCCGAACCACCGGCAGCCAATTTGGTCTGACCCACACCGAAGATTTTCTTGGTGGTTGCCATTGCATATGACTGATAAGTGATGTTGGCAATGTATACCTGTTCTTGGATTCGCTCGGTGACCTTCTTGTAGTCCGCAGCAGTTCCAGAGGCGCGTGCGGCTTGCAAGAGTGCATCGAGTTGAGTGTCTTTGTGCTTGGTGATGTTCAGCAAGTTATCTATTTTGGCAAGGCGAGCCAAACCGGCTATTGGGTTCGTTGTTCCCGTTTCAAACATGTTTGACGACAGGAAGATGTAGTTAAAAGCGGCATCGAGGCCTTCCAAAGTGAGGAGGAATGCAGCTTGGTACTTAAGCCCCGTGCCTACTTCAAAGAATCCCTTGTTCACAATGTCGCTAATGAGTTCCTCATTATACGAGGCCTTGATTCCTGCCTTTTTCATCATCGCAACAAATGCTTTTGTGTTTGCACGACTGGAACTATCGTTGGCCGACGGAAAGACAAACTCAAGATCTGTGCCGGTTTCGGTCTTATAGGCCGCGGCAGCTGCTTTTGCTTTTGCCAAGCTGAAAGCAGGGAAGTTCTTCGTGGAGTACATGATGTTGTTCTTGCCCACGATGCTTGTTGCAGCTTCAGAAATTCCGTTACCACGTGTTTTGGCCCAGAATTCACGATCTATCGCAAAGGAAACAGCCTTACGTGCGTTCAGACTGTTGAACGGAGCAATGGACGTGTTGAACCACAGCGATGGGTAGAAGTCGCCGCCTGTTTTGAAATATGACACAGCTGGTGATGTGCTGAGATCTTTCATCTGCTTTGTTTCTGAAGCAGAACTGAACTGAGCTGCATCAAGTGACCCTGACTTCAAACCTGCAACTCGCGATGCGGATTCGAGAACATATTTAAAAGTGATCTGATCGAGATATGGCAACTTTTTTCCAGCTGCGTCTTGACGCCAGTAGTTTTCGTTCTTTACTACAACAAGCTTTGTTGGTTCAGAAGATTGTTGCACGAACGGGCCAGTTCCGACAAGAGTGGATGCACACGAAGCGGAGTCTTTGAACATGTTTGGTGAACGCATGATGAAACGACCAGAGGCGTACATCAATTCGCGCAGATCGGCTTGAGCCATGTTGAGTTTGACCGAGACGTTGTATTCATCGACCTTGGTGGTGCTCACAATGTTTCCTGTAGCTACTGCTGTGGAACCAAAGAAGTTTTTCTCGGTGTCCGTTTTGATGTTTGCTACGTATACGAGGCCACGGAAGGCGTTGAAGTTGGCAATGAGCGCATCGGCATTCCACGCAACTCCATCACTGAACTGAATAGGAGTTCCATCGTCTTTTTTGCGAATTTCCAGGTTCCAAGTTTTGTAGTCAGCACTAGGAGTCGCGCCTTTCAACAAGAAGGGAACTACTTTTCCACTGCTGTTGCGCTCAAAGAGGGTTTCGGCAATGCTGCGAGCGCCGCCGAGTGCAGAGTTGGCAAGGATTTGCTTCATGCAGTATCCAGCAAATGTGTCGAATACTCCGACAGTGATTTTTCCGCCAGATACTGGTTTGTCGGCGCTAGCCGAAGAAGTCGTTTTGGCTGCATTTGCTGCCATTGGCACGGTGGATGCAAGGAGGGCAAGTGCAATACCTGCTCCTACTTTTTTCATCACTCGTGACCGTGCGGACGAACTTTGGAACATGTGATACCCCTCATTGGTTTGAGCTGCTTATTCAACCCGCCGTGGATGGCGTGCTAGAAGTCACAATAGTGAGGAATCGCCGCACTGGCAACTGCTGCTCGACGCGAGGTACTTATTTCCGATGAGTTGTCGGGGTGGGGGGACTCGAACCCCCGGCCTCCTGGTCCCAAACCAGGCACGCTACCAACTGCGCCACACCCCGGAAAAGATGACCTTATCGGCGTGCGGCCTTAATGAGACGCTTCGCTGTGCGACCAGTCGGTGCGATGTGTCGCTGGTCGAGGTCACCCATTTCCACGCCGTTGGCAAAAAGAACGCGGTAGCGCTGCCAATTGAACCCATTCGACAAAATCACTTTGCCGGGTGTGCCAGATGCAACCGTGCCGTCTTCAGTGCGCATATCGACAATGGAAACGACCTTGTCTCCATTGCGCAAGTCAATTTGGTCGGGGTGCGGAGAGGCAAGGGCGTGAGGCTTCCAGTACGTCATTTCTCTATTCTTGCTCATAGAGGGTGGTAAACCCCACATCCATGCTTCCCGATACACTCAGCATCCTGTGAAAAGCACTCTTGAAACCCTCGAAGACAACAAAGTCAAACTCTCTGTCGAGTTAGAGCAGTCGGAACTCGACCGCGGTATCGACTTGGCCTTTAAGAAAATCGCTAAGGAAGTCCGCATGCCGGGCTTTCGCGATGGCAAGGCGCCGCGCAAATTACTTGAGGCCCGCATCGGTATTACCGCCGCCCGCCAGCAAGCAATTCAAGACTCTGTGCCGGTGTACTTGGCCCAAGCAGTGCGTGAGCACGGTATCGATCTCATCGCAACTCCCGATGTCTCACTGATTTCTGGTGAAGAAGATGGTGTCGTTGCTTTCGATGCAACGTGTGAAGTGCGCCCAGTAGTAACTGTTCCTGGTTACCAAGGTCTGCGTGTCGAGTTGCCAGCAATTGTTGCTGCAGAAGAAGACATCACTGAAGCAATGTCTTCTGAGCGTCGTCGTCACGGAGAACTTGCCGACGTTGATCGTCCGGCACAAGCAGGCGACTACATCACTGTCGACCTCGCAGGTGCGCGCGATGGAAACCCAGTACCTGGATTAAACACAGACGATTGGGTATATGAAATTGGTCGTGGTTGGGTTGCCCCAACCTTCGACGAAGAAGTAACTGGTTCGGTAAAAGGTGCAACACTCACTTTCACTGCTACACCAAATGGCACAGAACAAGCTGCCGATTTCACGGTCACCGTGCAGCGCGTGCAGGTGCTTGAACTTGCTGAACTCACCGACGAGTGGGTGTCGGAACACGTTGCAGAACACGACACGGTCGATGCGTGGCGTGCAGGTATTACAGAACGCATTAGTGGCATTAAACTCAATCAAGCCCGCAATTTGCTGGTGGAACGAGTAACCGACGCGCTAGCAGAACTGGTCGATATTGATGCGCCGGAAATAATGGTGGCAAGTGATTTGCAAAATCGCGTACAAAACACCATTCAACAATTTCAAGCACAGGGAATTGCCCTCGACCAGTGGTTGTCGGCAACAGGTCAAGACACCAATGCGTTCATCGAGTCAATGCGCGGCCAGTCACAAAAAGCCGCTAAGGCCGATCTTGCTTTGCGCGCGGTGGCAGTGGCAGAAGATCTTGAAGTCACTTCCGACGATCTCGACCTCGAGTTTCAACGCGTAGCGATGCAAGTGGGTCAAAAAGTCGCTCAGGTACGTAAGGCATACGAGAAAAATGACGCAATTCCCGATTTGTCGGCTCAAATTGCCAAATCAAAAGCCCTCGATTGGCTATTGCACAATGTGACAATGGTTGACCCGGACGGAAATGCTCTCGACCGTGACACCGTGCTCGGACATTCTGACCACGATCACGACCATGATCATGATCACGACCACGATCACGACTAGTTTTTGTACCAGCAACGACATCTAAAAAAGCACTGAGGCTCTATGAACAGCATTTCGAACTATTACGTTCCCAACGTCACCGAAACAACGAGCCGTGGCGAGCGTGTTTATGACCTCTACAGTCGCTTGCTGAAAGAGAACATCATCTTCCTTGGTACCCCCATTGACGACACCATTGCCAACCTCATTTGCGCACAACTCATTCACCTTGAGAGCGAAAATCCCGATAAAGACATCAACATCTACATCAACAGCCCGGGTGGCGATATCACCGCGCTTTTTGCCATTTACGACACCATGCAGTTCATAAAGAACGACATTGCCACTATTTGCCTCGGGCAAGCAGCATCGGCAGCCGCGGTGCTTTTGGCCGCTGGAACGAAGGGGAAGCGCCTAGCTTTGCCCCATGCTCGAGTTCTTTTGCATCAGCCATATGCGCAGGTTGGCTACTCGCAGGTGACCGATTTAGAGATCGCAGCCCGCGAAATCATGAGAATGCGCGATATTTTGGAAGAAATCTTGGCCGACCACACGGGGCAGCCCATTGAAAGAATTCATGCCGATACCGACCGTGACTTCGTAATGGAAGCACAAGAGGCACTCGCGTATGGCATTATCGATGGAGTGATATCTAGTCGTCAGCTGACCGACCGTTCCGGGCCGATCCGCTGACCAACGTATTGGGAGGGCCTCGTGGCAAAATTCGGTGATTCAGGAGAATTGCTGAAGTGCTCGTTTTGCGGTAAATCGCAAAAACAAGTGAAGAAGCTCATCGCTGGTCCTGGCGTATATGTGTGCGACGAGTGCATTGAACTCTGCAACGAAATTATTGAAGAGGAATTTGCAGAAACGGGCGACGTTCGTTTTGAAGAACTGCCGACACCTCGTGAAATCCGAGCCTTTCTCGATGAATACGTAGTTGGTCAGGAACAGGCAAAAAAAGTTCTTGCTGTTGCCGTGTTCAACCACTACCGACGCATCCAGCACCAAATTTCTTCGGCGGCCACACGACGTGACGACGTAGAACTTCAAAAGAGCAATATTTTAATGCTTGGGCCAACGGGCTGCGGTAAAACGCACTTGGCACAAACTCTGGCGCGCATGCTCAATGTTCCTTTTGCTATTGCCGATGCCACTGCTCTCACCGAGGCCGGTTACGTAGGCGAAGACGTAGAAAACATTTTGCTCAAGCTTCTGCAAGCAGCCGACTTCGATGTCAAAAAGGCTGAAACAGGAATCATCTACATCGACGAAATCGACAAGGTGGCGCGGAAGAGCGAAAACCCATCTATCACCCGTGATGTGTCGGGTGAAGGTGTGCAACAGGCGTTGTTGAAAATTCTTGAGGGAACTGTTGCGTCGGTGCCGCCACAAGGTGGCCGTAAGCACCCGCACCAAGAGTTCATTCAAATCGACACCACGAACGTTTTGTTTATTTGTGGTGGTGCATTCGCTGGCCTCGACTCCATCATCGAGTCACGTATTGGCCACAAGGGTATGGGCTTTCATGCAACGGTGTTGTCAAAGTCTGAGCGTGACCCAGGCGAACTATTTGCTCAAGTCTTGCCAGAAGACTTGTTGAAGTTTGGAATGATTCCCGAGTTCGTCGGCCGCTTGCCCATGATTGGCGCCGTTCATAGCCTCGACCACGAATCACTCATGAGTATTCTTACTGAACCTAAAAATGCATTGGTGAAGCAGTACGCGAAGGTCTTTGGTTTTGAAGACGTTGAACTGGAAATTGAACCCACAGCATTGCGCGCTATTGCCGACCTGGCCCTTACTCGTGGTACGGGCGCACGCGGTCTTCGTTCTATTTTGGAAGACGTGCTTCTCAACACGATGTACGAAGTTCCTGGCATGGGTGATGTTGCAAAAGTGGTAGTGACTGAAAGTTCTGTCATTGAAAAAACAGCGCCGCTCATTGTGATGCGCGGTAGCAGCAAAGCTCCTCGCCAGCGTCGCGCTGCGTCGTAACTGTTGTCAGATCGGTTGCGACAATTGTGAATTACATTGAGGCTCTTGCATATCTTGACGAGCATTCCAGCTTCGAGCGAACAGGACGAGTGGAAGATCCGTCGCTCACCAAAATTGCTGCGCTGACCAACCTTCTAGGCGAGCCACAAAGCGCATACAAAGTTGTGCATGTAACGGGAACCAATGGCAAAGGCTCTACTTCGCAAATGATTACCAAATTGTTGATGGCCCATGGACTCAAAGTGGGAACATTTGCGAGCCCGCACTTAGAGCGTATTAACGAGCGTATTTTGGTTGACGGCGAACCCATCGGCGATGCCGATTTTGCCGATCAAATAGCTGCAATTGCTGAAGTTGAAGTACTTGCTGGAGTACGCCCCTCATTTTTTGAAATTCTGACAGCAGTTGCGCTGCGATATTTTGCCGATGTTGCTGTAGACGTAGCAGTGGTGGAAGTGGGCATGCTGGGTCGTTGGGATGCCACAAATGTTGTGCATGCCGATGTAGCGGTTATTACTAATATTGCCCTCGATCACACAGAGTACGCTGGCCCCACAGTGTTCGATATCGCGCGCGAAAAAGTAGGCATCATTAAAGAAGGCTCCGATGTGGTCATTGGAGATGAAACAAGTGAGCTCGCCGATTTCTTTTTAGAAGCCGCTCCACATGCGGCACGGCGCGGTGAACACTTTGTTTGTGAAGATAATCATTTGGCATTGGGTGGACGACTCATTGATGTGCGCACGCCATATGCGCTGTACAGCGATATTTTCATTCCGCTTCATGGTCGGCACCAAGGCGATAACGCGAGCGCCGCAATAGCCGCTGTAGAAATGTTTTTTGCAAAAGCCATTCATCGTGATGTACTTGAAGAGGGTCTGGCGTCGGTGGAAATGCCCGGGCGATTTGAAGTGTTGCACTATCAGCCATTGGTCATTATTGATGGGGCACATAATGCGGCAGGTGCCGATGTGTGTGCGGAAGTTTTCTTCAGCGACTTCGACCCGGTGGGGTCACGGCGCTTGGTGGTGGGAATGCTGCACAGCAGAGATGCCTACGAGTTGTTGTCGGCATTGCGTGTTGATGAGTTCGACCAGGTGGTGTGCTGTACGGCGCCAAGCCCACGGGGAATGCCGGCGCGAGATCTTCGTGACATTGCCAAAGAGATGGGATGCGACGATGTTGTCGCTATTGACGACGTGGGGGAGGCGTGCAATCGGGCACTTCTCAACACTTCTGCCGACGATGCTGTACTCATTACGGGATCTCTTTACGTTGTGGGTGCTGCCAGAAGTCACGTGTTGAGGGTTTTGCCGTAGAAATATCCCTAGAATGAGAAAATGAGCACCAAAACACTTGTCCTTTTGAAGCCAGACGCAGTAGAGCGCGGTCTTGTGGGAAACATCCTCACCCGATTCGAAACAAAGGGTCTGAAAATTGTGGCGATGCAGTTGCGCACCCTTGATGCAGCAACATTGGCTCGTCATTACGAAGAGCACGTAGGTAAGGGTTTCTACGCAGACCTTGTGGCCTTCATGGGTCGTAACCCTGTTGTTGCATTGGTCCTTGAAGGCCCTGATGACACCTGGGAAATAGTGCGTGCCATGATGGGCGCAACGAACCCACGCGGCGCAGCCCCCGGAACCATTCGTGGCGACCTCGGAACTCTCTTCACCGAGAACCTCGTACATGGCAGCGATTCTGCCGACTCGGCTGCCCGTGAAATTCAAATTTTCTTTCCTGGTTTGTAGTACTCCCGAATTTCTTGCGTGATTCATTTTTAAGAGAGTTCCTTGAAAGGGAGGTCGACACATGGCTCGTGGCAACCCACTAGGCATCGGACGCGATATTGCTATCGACCTTGGCACCGCTAACACTCTTGTTTATGTTCGTGGTCAGGGCGTGGTTCTCAACGAGCCATCTATTGTGGCCGTCGATACTCGTGATGGTCGACCCGTTGCAGTTGGCTATGAGGCCAAACGCATGCTGGGGCGTACGCCAGCACATATCAAATCGGTTCGACCATTAAAAGATGGGGTCATTGCCGACTTTGAGATTTGCGAAAAAATGTTGCGCTATTTTATTCAGCAAATTCACACCAGTAAGTGGAGCAAGCCACGCATGGTCATCTGCGTTCCTGCGGGCATTACAGGTGTAGAACAACGTGCTGTGCAAGATGCTGCTGAGTACGCAGGCGCCCGTAAACCCGTGCACATTATTGAAGAACCGATGGCTGCTGCCATTGGTTCGGGTATTGCGGTCCACGAACCCGCAGGCAACATGATTGTCGATATTGGTGGCGGCACCACAGAAGTGGCCGTCATTTCTTTGGGTGGAATTGTGGTGTCGCAAAGCCTGCGCGTAGCAGGCGATGAGCTCACCGAAGCTGTTGGTGCTTATGTGAAGCGTGAGTTCAGCCTTGACCTTGGCGAAAACACATGTGAAGAAATTAAAATTCAAATGGGCTCAGCATGGAAATTGGAAGAAGAGTTCACAGCCGATATTGGTGGGCGCGACTCCATCTCGGGTTTGCCGCGACGTATTGAACTGACAACAGAACATATTCGTGAAGCTCTTGCCGAGCCACTAACAGCAATTATTGATGCAATAAAGTCGACTCTCGATAAGACTCCACCAGAACTTGCTGCAGACATTATGGAGAATGGAATCATGCTTTCAGGGGGAGGAGCACTTCTTACTGGTATTGCGCAACGAGTGTCGCACGAAACAGGAATGCGAGCAATTGTTGCTGCTGACCCTTTGTACTCAGTGGTTTTCGGTTCAGGTCAGGCCCTTGAAAACATTGATGCAATGCGTGGGCTTCTCACTCAAACAGGAATCGACTAGTAGGTAGCTTTTCCGTGTATTCATTTACCCGGCGTCGTCTCATTGTGGTGCTGCTTCTCACGTCGGTGATGTTGCTCACCCTTGACCGCAGTAATAGTGGTCTCGTAGGCGGTGTAAAAGATGCTTTTGGTGTGGTGTTCAGGCCCGTCGAACGATTCGCAAATGTCGTTTCTCGCCCCTTGTCGAATGTGTGGAGAGGTGTACTCGACTACAGCGACATGCGTAAAGAGAATTTGGCTTTAAAAGATTTGCTAGTGAAGCAAGAAGGCGCGGCAATTGCTGCGACGGCGAGCGTTCGTGAAGCTCAAGAATTGCTCGCGTTAAACGGGCTGCCCACCCTGGCCGGAATCGATAGCGTCACCGCACAGGTAGTAGGGCAATCGCCTTCAAACTTCACGCAAACTTTCGAATTGAACCGTGGTAAATCCAGCGGTATTCGCGTAGGCATGACAGTTACTAATGGCGCGGGCCTGGTGGGAAAAATTACTGGAGTTACTTTGGAGCGTTCGGTGGTAATGCTTGCCACCGACCCGGAATATGCAATGTCGGTGAAGGTGGGGGCTTGCACTCGCCCGAACACCACGACCACTGCAGTTCCTCAGACAACTACAACGCTTGTGTCTGATGGGTCTACATCGCTGGCCACCAATGTGCTTCCAACGACTACAACAACATCTACGACTTCAACGACCAGCACAACAACGACCGTCTTGCAGCGAGCAACAACAACGACTATCAAAGGTTTTACACCCTTTGCTACAACGCTGCCGCCCGTGCCAGGTGGTGGGGGCGTCACCCAATTTACTGTTCCTGAAACGGGAGTTCTGTTGCCGCGCGAAACAGGGGCAATGGAAGGTCAAGGAATCGACCGGTTGCCAGTGATTCGCTTTATTCAAACTTCAACTCGGCTCGGGGAGTTATGCGAAGGAGTTCCTGTAGTAACTGCAGGTGGTTCACAAAGCTTGGCTCCGGCCGACCTTGTGGTGGGAACAGTGTCGCGGGTTGTTACTCGTACAGGCACTAGTGGTCCGCTTTTAGAAGTAGAACTTGCAGCCAATTTGCAGAGTTTGAACTTCGTTCGTGTTCTTTTGTACCAACCAGCAACTGAGATTCCGCAATGAAACGTTTTTTCGCAATTATTGAATCGCCTTTCACTCGGGCAGTCCTTATTGGAATCATTGTGTTGTCTTTTCAAACAACGCTGTTCAACACTTTGCGCCCGTTCAGCGTGGTGATGCAAGTGATGCTGTTGTGTTCTGCAGCAAGTGGTGTTGCTGCAGGTAGCGAATCGGGAGCAATTGCAGGGTTTATGTTCGGGTTCATGTACGACATGGTGCTGACGTCGCCCTTCGGTTTGTCGGCGCTCGTCTTTGGTTTTGCGGGCTATATGGCAGGCGGAGTCAACACCTTTGCCTACAGCCCGCGGTGGTGGTTCAAAATGCTGAGTATTGGTATTTCTAGTGCTGCAGCAGTGCTTATTTACCCTGCAGCGAGCCTGGTTGTGGGAGTAGATGGATTACTGCAAACGCGAGTAATTGGTGTCGCGTTCACCGTGGGATTGTTTAACGCAGCGTTTGCATTGCCGGCAGTTTTCTTAATGCGTTGGGCATTGGTGAAGTCAAAAAAGCAAATGTTGTGGGCGGAGTAGCAGATGGCTGTTGTAGCGCTCAATAAAAGATTGCGCATTTTGGGCAGTCTCGCAATTGTGATGTTGTGTTTGGTAACTGTACGAACATGGTTCTTGCAGGTGGTCGACGCTGAAGGTTTGCAAGAACGAGTTCAAGAAGTGCGCACGAGAACTGTGCAGCTCCTTCCCGAACGTGGACGCATCTTCGACTCTGTTGGGCGCATCGTTGCCGACAATGAACGCGTTCTCACGGTCACCATAGATCGCTCCGTTATTGTTGATGCTGGCGACAGGGCGCAGTTGTTTCTGCGCATATCGGGGCCATTGCAAACACCCTTTGCCGAACTCGAACGTCGCTATAAAAGCAAACGCTATGACGCATTACAACCGTTGCCCTTGAAGGAAGGTGTATCGGAGCAAACTGCGCTCTTCTTAAAAGAACGATCGGAAGATTATCCAGGTGTTGATGTTTCGGAAGACTGGAAACGTGAATACCCGTATGCGCCTATAGCTAGTCATGTGGTGGGTTTTCTTGGCGCTATTTTGGAACGTCAGTCGGCGTATTACATGGCACTGAAATATTCACCAAATGAACGTGTTGGCCAATACGGGGTCGAGCAAACATACGAATCGTATTTACGCGGAAAACCTGGCTATGTGCGGTACGAAGTAAATGCACGCGGCCAAATTTTGCGGCAGATGGAGCGAATTGAACCCGTTCCGGGCAACGACATACAACTCACAGTCGACTTGAAGTATCAGCAATACGCCGAGCAAGCTTTAGAAACAGAATTGAAACTCCGCCGTCGAGTTGATGCGGGAACAGTGAGGTTGCCTGATGGCACTCAAGACCCCGCTTTTGCTGAAGAGAATCTGTATAAGGCACCGGCTGGGTCAACGGTTCTCATGAATAATTCCACCGGTGAAGTCATAGCAATGGCGAGCTACCCGAATTTTGATAACCGATGGTTTGGTTCCGGCATCACTTCTGACAAGTTTCAGCAACTCTTCCCGCAAACCAAAGACCCCGACTTGGCAATTATGGTGAACAGGGTAGTGAGTGGCCGTTACAACTTGGGCTCCAGCTTCAAGCCCTTTACTGCTTTCGCCGCGTTGAACACGGGGCAGTTAACTGGGGGCGCCGATTACGTGTATAAAGACGAAGGTACCTACAAACTTGAATCAATTCCTAACGGTCGTTGCAATGAGGGTGTGAAATGTGTTTTCAAAAATGCTTTTTGTGCAAGTACAAATTCGCCATGTAAATATGGTCCAGTCAATATTGAAGATGCATTAGCGGTATCTAGTGATGCGTTCTTTTATAAAATTGGTGAACAGATTCTTACGCAACGCGCATATAAACCAATTTTGGAAGAGCAAGTTCGCCTCTTTGGTTTTGGTTCACCAACAGGTATCGACCTTCCCTATGAATTTGGTGGAGCGCTGCCAAGTAAGGCGTTGAAAAAGCAATTGGCCGACGATGGGGCAATTAGCAAAGAAGAAGGCCGCGCCTTTTACGTGGGCGATAACGTCCAGTTTGCTATTGGTCAAGGGCTTTTGTCAGCCACCCCCATTCAAGTGGCCGTTGCATATTCTGCATTCGCCAATGGCGGATCAGTTGTTACTCCGCATGTGGTGAAAGCAATTCTTGTGCCTGGAACGCCAGATGGCGACTCCGGCTTTATAGATGTCTCGCAAATGGTTGTAGAGAAAGACTTTTCACAAGGCCGCGTGCAACGAGAGATTGATATGAAAAAAGAAGATCGCGATGCCATTCTCGCTGGTCTCACAAGAGTGATTGACGGCAAGGGAGTGAATTGGGGTTTTTATCACAAGGCCACAGGCGAACTTCTTTTTAAAAACTATGCGCGAAAAGCTCTGCCTATTGCCGGAAAGACGGGAACGGCGCAAGGCTTCGGCAACTATCCGTGGAATGACTCGTCGGCTTTTGCTGCGTTTAGTCTCGACCCTCAGCAGCCTTATACCGCAGTGGCGTATTTAGAAAAATCTGGTTACGGGTCGCAAGCCGCTGCGCCAGTAGTGAAGTGTTTGTTTTCAGCTCTCGCTGGGCAAACTAAGCCGAGTCCCGTGGTACCAAGTGACCCCATCGACCTCAATGCCACAGCAGTTTCTCCTATCCAGTTCCTCGCAAGCCCCTTGTGTCTCAGTGGGTTTGGCGGGAGTGTGCGCGATTAATGGGTATTTTCGACAACTTGCAGCTTGGCGGCCGCACCTCGCTGAGTGGACGAAGCACCTCGACGGTGGGAA
Organism: bacterium; assembly: GCA_037133935.1. GTDB lineage: Bacteria > Actinomycetota > Acidimicrobiia > Acidimicrobiales > Ilumatobacteraceae > F1-20-MAGs119. Next base: position 10,262 of record JBAXNF010000005.1, on the reverse strand, counting down.
ACTTGCGACGCAGCATGGCCGACCCGGCTCGCAACATCGACTGGATATTGATGGTTGCAACGGTTGGTCTCTCAATTATCGGTGCAATTGCGGTGTACTCATGTACGCGACCGAGGCTTCTTGCCCAAGGCCTTGACCCATATTATTTTTTACAACGGCAAATTATCTATCTCATCGTCGCGGCAGTTGCGATGGTTGTTCTTATGGCTACCGACTATGAGTGGCTGCGCGGGCGCAGTGAGTTTCTTTTCGGCGCGTCACTAATTGCGCTCATTTTGGTTCTCGTTGCAGGCACGGTCAGCGGCGGCGCCCGCTTGTCATTCGACTTCGGGTTCGCGTCGTTTCAACCTGCAGAGTTCACGAAGTTCACATTGCTCTTGCTGCTTGCCACATATCTGGCCGAGGAAGAAGTGGCGGAGGTCAGTTATCAGAGGTTTATTACTACTCTTCTCATTTTGGGGGCAGCAGTCGGGCTCATTTTGTTGCAACCCGACCTCGGCTCGGCCTCGGTGCTCATTGCTTGTGCCATGGGACTGTTGCTCATCGCCGGCGCGAAATGGAAATACATCGCGTCCATCACATTGCTTGCCACGGTGTCGGCAATTGCTGTTGTGGTGAGCGGGGTCATCAAGACCTATCAAATCAAACGTATTGAAGCGTTTTTGAATCAGAACTCCACTGAAGAAGCATTGAAATCAGTGGTGTTGCAGGTGCGGTTCGCCAAAAGGGCGGTGTCAACAGGGGGAATCACGGGGAAGGGCTTCTTGAAAGGGCCCCTCACCAACGGCGGGTTTATTCCCGTACAGTCCACCGACTTCATCTTTTCTGCCATTGGTGAGCAATTTGGAATGATTGGGGCAGGCCTCACCCTCGTGCTCATGGCACTTTTGTTGTGGAGAATTTGGAGAATTGGGCGCCTAGCGCGCACCCGAGTGGGGCAATTCATCGCAATTGGTGCTTTCACCATGATTTTGTGGCAAAGTTTTCAAAATGTTGCCATGACCATCGGAATTATGCCTGTTTCAGGGCTTCCATTGCCGTTTGTGTCGTATGGGGGGTCGCATTTGGTTGCTTTTGCGATGATTATTGGTCTTGTGCAAAGTGTTCACATGCGACGGCTGCGATAGCAGGTAGTCTCGTACCAGTGCGGTAATAGCCGCTCGCTGCGACCCTCTTGTCCGAGCTTTGTTCGACACTCTTGGGGGGCGCGCGATACACAGAATCGAGACATCATGAATGAATTTTCGCAAGGGGAGTCTTCTCCTTCCTCGCCTGAAGGCGCAAGTGAAAGCAGTACGAGTGCGGCACAGCGCCGTCGGCGTGGTTCACGGGGCGGTCGTAATCGCGGTCGCAGTGGCTCCGGTGCATCGAATCTGAACGGCCAACAAGGTGAAGGCATGCCCGATACCGGAAGTGTTGACCCACAGCGTCGTCCGCAAATAGGTGATACTCGCCCAGCACCTCGTGTGGCTGCAGCGGTCGCCAGTACTCAAGGGTCTTCAGGCGAAGTGAAAAAGCCTGAAGGCAAATCGACCAACAACAAGCGCCGCCGGGGTGGTCGCGGTCGTTCAGGAGCGTCGGGGGCGAATCGCGCCCGCGAAGGTGAAGTTCTCGACGCCGACATTGTGGAGCGTCGTCGCGGTCGCGAGCGTAATGGCCGACCCGTTGGTCGCTATCTCATGTGTGTGCAGGTGCGCGATGGCTTTACACAAGTGGCTGTGCTCGAAGGTCGAAAGCTCATTGAGCATTACGTCAGCCGTCCGGCCGACGATGACAACCAAATTTACGGCAACATCTATATCGGTCGTGTGCAAAACGTACTCCCCGGTATGGAGGCAGCGTTTGTCGACATTTCTACGCCAAAAAATGCGGTGTTGTATCGCGGAGACGTGCAATACGACGCCGAAGACATTGTAGAAAAGCCAGAAGATAAGCGCATTGAAGAAATCTTGAAAGCGCGCCAGCTCATTTTGTGTCAAGTGACGAAGAACCCTATTTCGGCAAAGGGAGCTCGGCTTACCCAAGAAGTGTCGCTGCCGGGTCGTTTTGTAGTGCTCATTCCTCATTCAAAAACATATGGCATCTCAAAGCGCCTCCCCGACGACGAACGCAAGCGCTTGCGCTCAGTTCTCGACCGCGTGAAGCCTGCCGAACACGGCCTCATTGTGCGTACCGCCGCAGAACACGCAACCGAGCAAGAACTTCGTGCCGATATGGCGCGCTTGCTCGAAGAGTGGGAGCGCATCGACGCAGCAGCAAAAAAAGCCACTGGTCCTACTTTGCTGTATCGCGAGCCAAGCGTTGCGGTGCGTGTTATTCGTGAAGAGTTCAACGCGGAATACCGCGGTGTCATTATTGACGACCAACAATTGTTCGAAGACGTAAAAGGCTATGTTGGCGCATTCAACCCAGAACTAGCCGATCGTGTAGAGCTGTATGGCTCAACGTCAACGAGCGGAGGAGTCGACACCGCCGAAGGTGAAGAGTCGTCAGATCCAACGTTGCCAATATTTGAGAACTATCACGTGCATGAACAACTGCATAAGGCGCTCGATCGCAAAGTGTGGCTGCCATCGGGTGGTTCACTCATTATCGAGCACACTGAAGCCCTCACGGTCATCGACGTCAACACGGGTAAGAACGTGGGTACTTCAAACCTCGAGGAAACCGTGTTTCATAACAACCTTGAAGCGGCTGAAGAAATTGCGTTGCAGTTACGTTTACGCGACATCGGTGGAATCATCGTCATCGACTTCATCGACATGGAAATTAAAGAAAACCGTCGCAAAGTTGTCGATTCATTCCGTTCGGCTTTGTCTCGTGACAAAACACGTACTCAAGTTCTCGACGTATCAGATCTGGGTCTTGTGGAAATGACACGGAAGCGCATTGGAGAGGGTCTCCTCACCAGTTTTGCGATTCCTTGTCCCGATTGCGATGCACGCGGCATCGTGGTTGACTACGGCCTCATCGGCTAAATCTCTTGCACTAGCGCCATTTCAACCCCGCTGGGGGTTGGTTTGGCGTGTTCACCACTTATATGATGGGAAATCGCTATGTACGCAGTCATCGCCTCCGGCGGAAAACAAGAAAAAGTCGCTCAGGGCGAAAAGGTCCAGGTCGAACTTCTCGGCATTGCCGACGGTGAAGAGGTGCATTTCGCGCCTGTTCTTTTCGTCGATGGAGACACCGTCCTTGCGACACCCGACCAGTTGAAGGGCGTCAGCGTTATTGGCCGCGTCATTGGAACCGTCGGTGGTCCGAAAATTGATGGTTTTACCTACAAGCGCCGCACCAACCAGCGCCGTCGTTTTGGGCACCGTCAAAAATATTCTGTTGTTGAAATCACTTCTATCGCGAAAGGCTGACCATGTCGAAGACCAAAGGCGGCGGCTCTACACGTAACGGCCGCGACTCAAACGCTCAACGCCTCGGAGTAAAAGTATTCGATGGCACCACCATTCACGCTGGAACCATTTTGGTTCGGCAGCGTGGAACTCGCTTTCACCCAGGAAAAAACGTAGGCATCGGCAAAGACGACACCTTGTTTGCTCTTTCTGAAGGCAGCGTGAAATTTGGCGAACGTCGTGGCCGCAAGGTTGTTGACGTCGTTCCTTTCGCTTCGTAACTTTTAAGGCGTAATGCCGCGCGGAAGTTGATTGTCGCGCCAGTTCAGTAGCTGTTGTGCCTGTGTAAATGCGTATTGGTCGGTCATGCCGCCGACGTACTCCACAATGACACGCATGCGTTGTTCTGCGTCGTGTGCTGCTTCTGCCCCCTGTACAAGGTGTGGAAAGGCCCTGTAGTGCTCTACGAGAGCTTGCAACAGTGTGATGACAGATTGTGCTTGAGCTTGTGACTCGGGGCGTAAATACACACGCTCGTAGTTGAACTGACGAAATGAACCAAGTGCTTCAGCAATGTCTGCAGTCATTGCAATGCGCGTTGTTTGCATGGTTGCGTTCACCATGCCATTAATGAATGCTGCGAGTTGTTTACCACGTGTAGTGCCGCAGCGCTCTTGCACAATTGCAGGAAGTTCATGGGGGAAAACAATGCCGGCTGCAACTGCATCTTCAAAGTCGTGACACACATAAGCAATGCGATCGGCCCACGACACCACTTCGCCCTCGGGGGTAAGGGGCGCAGGGCGAGACCACGAGTGGTTGCGAATGCCGTCGAGTGTTTCGCGGCAAAGATTTAATGGTTGCAAGGTGACATCGGCACCCCACAAAGCGTGGTCGTATCCGCCAACGATGTAGGGGCTGAGTGCATCTTCGCTGGCGTGGCCACCGGGGCCATGGCCGCAGTCGTGCCCAATGGCAATTGCTTCGGTGAGTGCAACGTTGAGCCCAAGAGCGCGAGAAATTGCGGTTGCTACCTGTGCAACTTCGAGAGCGTGGGTGAGGCGTGTGCGTTGGTGGTCGTCGGGAAAGACAAACACTTGGGTTTTGCCGGCCAGGCGACGAAACGCATTGGCGTGCAAGATGCGGTCGCGGTCGCGTTCAAAACAAGTACGAAAGAGATCGGGAGATTCTGGAGTGGCTCGTACGCCAGCCCCCACAGACAATGTGGCAAGTGGACTAAAAAGATGTGCCTCATTTTCTTCACGTTGTTCACGAGTAACCACACTTTGTGAGCCAGTACTTGCAACGGAAGTGGCGTGGGCAAAGCGAACTGTGGCGGGGCTATGGGGCAAAATATGCCCCGCCATGGTGGATGCCCAGGTACTAGCGCGGTCTGGGGAGGGGCCTTGCGTGTCATCTGCCATGAAATGAACGATACGACATGGGTGTCTCACAACTAGCCTGCAAAGAACTATGAGCGCATTTGTCGATGAGTCCCAATTAAACGTGCGCGGCGGTGACGGCGGAGCTGGCTGCGTCAGTTTCCGTCGCGAAGGCCCCGAAGCATTCGGCGGCCCCAACGGAGGCGACGGCGGCAACGGAGGCGATGTGTGGATGATTGCCGACCGCAACGTGTCGTCGCTTCTCGCTTTTCGCGACCACCCCCACCGCCGATCTGAAGACGGTGTTCATGGCATGGGCAAAGACCAGCACGGGCGCCAAGGCAAAGATCTTGTTGTGCATGTTCCCGAAGGAACGGTCATTAAAGACTTGTACACGGGTGAGCCTCTGGCAGACCTCGTAAGCCATGGCGATAAGTGGTGTGTTGTTACTGGTGGTCGAGGCGGCCGCGGTAACGCCCGCTTTCTCATTAACCGACGTCGTGCACCAAAAATTGCCGAGCAAGGTGAAATGGGCGAAGAGCGTTGGTTGAAACTTGAACTGAAACTCATGGCCGACGTCGCCTTGGTGGGTTTTCCTAATGCAGGCAAGAGCACATTTATTAGTGCGGTATCTGCAGCCAAACCAAAAATCGCAAACTATCCATTCACCACCCTTGAACCGCACCTTGGTGTTGTGCGCATCGATAGCAGCACAGAATTTGTGCTTGCCGATATTCCCGGCATCATCGAAGGGGCGAGCGAAGGTCGTGGGCTTGGGCATCAGTTTTTGCGGCACATTGAACGTGCACGAGTGTTGTGTGTGCTCGTCGATCTTGCCGCGGTTGACGGTTTACCTCCTGCAGAACAAGAAGAAATTTTGTTGCGCGAACTCGGTGCATATGAGCCAGAACTTCTCGCGCGCCCGCGTCTTATTGTGGGAAACAAAATCGATATTGCAGAACCTTCTGTTGTGGCGGGCTGGGAAGGTCTCACCATGTCTGGCGTGACCCAACAAGGTGTACGCAATGTGGTGGGTAAATTAGCCCAACTCGTTTTCGAAGCACGAAACCAGGAGCCAGTACGTGAGGCGAAAGTTATTTTGCGACCTGAACCAAAAGGCACTCATATTGAGCGCCTCGGTGAAGGGGAGTTCCGTATTCATGGGCGCAATGCAGAGCGTTCGGTTGCTATTAACGACGTCTCTACGCCAGAAGCCTTGAACTACATCGATGAGCGACTCAAGAAAATGGGAGCCTTACGGCTTCTTGCCCGCGCAGGCGCGCAAGAGGGCGACATTGTGTGGATAGGTTCATTCTCATTTGAATACTCGCCAGATTTATAAGATAGAGAAACAAGAAAAAGCGAAACTGTTATGACTCAAAATAGTGCTCACAAATTACGCGCCGTCATTAAGGTCGGCACGAGCTCTATTACCCATGCCGATGGAACCATTAACGACAATATGGTTGTTGCATTGTGTCAACAAATCGTTGAGCTGAAAAATAGTGGCGTAGAGGTTTTGCTCGTTACCTCAGGCGCAGTTGCAGCAGGTGTGGCGGCTATGGGTTTATCCGAGCGGCCAAGTGATGTGTCTACGTTGCAGGCGCTCGCCGCAATTGGTCAGAGTCGGCTGATGCAACGCTATAACGATGAATTTGGCTCACATGGTGCCATTGGTGCTCAGGTGCTACTTGTTCCTCACGATTTCGCCGACCGCCAGCAGTACCTGCACGCGAGGCAAACAATGTTGCGTCTACTTGAACTCGGTGTTGTTCCTATTGTTAATGAAAACGATGCAATTGCCAACGATGAAATACGATTTGGCGACAACGACCGTATTGCAGCCTTGGTTGCACACAGCGTTGGTGCCGATGTGCTCGTGCTCCTCACCGACCAAGATGGGCTTTTCACTTCAGACCCTCGCTATAACGACGATGCACAGCTCATTGCTGAAGTGCAGTCGAGCAGCGACCTGTTAGCAATTTCCGCAGGTAGTGCTGGCACTGCGCGTGGAAGCGGAGGCATGGCATCGAAATTGTTGGCTGCTCGCATTGCGTCGTGGTCCGGAATTCGTACCGTTATTGCGCGAGCAACGAAGGAAAATGTGGTGCTCGATGCAGTGCAGGCGCGTGCTGGCGTGGGCACCACCTTTGTGGGTCGCGATCGCCAGCTTTCTGCCCGCAAATTGTGGATTGCATTTGCTGCCGAAGCAACGGGTTCAGTTGTCATTGACGATGGGGCAACCGAGGCGCTGGTGAATCGTGGTACGTCGCTCCTTGCAGTCGGTGTAGTTTCCTTCACTGGGCAATTCGAACATGGTGAGGTCATTGAAGTGCTTAGCGAAAAAGGTGAACTGGTAGCACGTGGAGCTAGTGCTATTTCTTCGGTTGAGCTTTCAACTGCCAAAGAAAAAGGGGCAGATCACTCACCAATTGTTGTGCATCGTGACGAGCTAGTGCTCCTCATGGGCGACTTCTGAATTGAGTTTTTGAAATCTATTCACGAGTTGTCGTATTTCTGGCACATGGAAGACATACAACAGCACTACATAGATGCCGAGTCCAAACGTGCCACACAAAATGGTGCGAATGAGCGCAAGCATTCCTGAGGTGGCACCAATTGCGCGGCCGAGAATCCACGCAGCCTCTGCAGCAACAATGGCGCTGATGAGCATGGGGAGTAGCGATTTCAGCATTGCTTTCATTTCAAACTCGGGAACTTTGGCCTCAAGAACTGCAAGGGCAATGACCGCACTCACGAGGTAGGAAAGTGCGAAAGCTAGCCCCAAACCAAGAACACCAAAGTGGCGCACCAAAATGAGAGCTAATGCAATGTTGAGGACGTTCTCAAAACAATTGATGACAAAGGGAGTTCGCGTGTCGTTGTGTGCGTAAAACCCTCGTAGCACAAAGAGGTACACCGAGAAACCCACTAAACCAACTGAAAAGCCCATGAGCGCGCGAGAGGTATTGAGCGCAGCATCGGCTGTGAAGTTGCCGTGTTGCAACAATGCGCCAATAGTGGGGCGTGCCGTCACAAGTACAAGAAAACTAAAGGGCAAAGTAAGAAGCGAAATGAGGCGAACACCAAGCGACATGCGTTCAACGAATTTTTCTTTATTGCGTTCGGCTACCGCGCGGGTTAACTCGGGAGCAAAGGTGGTAGCAAGTGAAACGGCGAGGAGCCCGTGTGGCAATTGAAAGAATATGTATGCCTTGGTATATGCATCGGGGCCACCGCTTCCTGGTCGAGCCAGGTTGCGAATAAAAATAAGTGAAATTTGATTTGCGACTACATAGCCAAATGTCCATACAGAAAGCCGGGCTAGCTTCTTTACTGCAGGGTGAGAAAATTGGGGTCGAAAATGGAAACCGATGTTTTCACGACGAAAAGAGTAAACGAGAAGCGCCGCCATGACGGCAATTCCTCCAGTGGCACCTAGACCTAAGAGCCAGCGCAGGGCAGCACTGTCATTCACCGAGGCAAGTGCAGGCTTGCCATCAAGAACTGCGGGAATGAAGAGCAAAGAAACAATGATGATGACGTTTGATGCAACGGGAGCCCATGCAGCAGCGAAAAATTTTCTGCGTGCATTGAGTGCGGCGGTCATTAATGCGGTGACACCATAGAAAAATATCTGCACAAGAAAAATGCGAGTGAGCAAAGTTCCTATGTGTTGGTATTCGTTTGCGTCAACGGCCGAGGAGGTGTGGAGAGCAAAAAGATGAAAAATGGGGGAGGCAAGAGCAACGGCAATGGCTGTGGCTGCAGCAAGAACCACAAGCCCAACAGAAAAGACAGCATCTGATGCCGTGCGTGAGTTCTCGTCGCCGTCTGTTTGATCGGCGAATATACGTGTGAAGAGTGGCACAAGCGATGCAGAAAAGACCCCACCAATGAAGAGTTCGTAGATGGAGTTCGGTGAGTTATTGGCGCCGTCGTAAGCATCGGCAAGGGCGGTTTGTCCAATAACAATGCCAAACACCACGATGCGAATGAGACCCGTCAGGCGTGACAGTGCAGTACCCGATGCAACGGCAATATTGGAGCGCATGAGGCCAGATTGAAGGGAAGTGATTTGGCGGTCCATTCGTAGTGAGAGCGTACCGAACAGTAAGGTTGAGAAATGGGGAATCGCTTTGAATCAGTGCAGGCTGTCCGTGATGGACTCAAAGAAGTCAATTATTTGGCTGACGACGGCATTGCAAGTGTGGCCTTTTTGGCCGACCGCTTGGGTAAGCCAGTTCTTATAGAGGGGCCAGCCGGTACCGGCAAAACCCAACTCGCAAAGAGCATTACCGAACTCACGGGGGCGCGGCTCATCCGTTTGCAGTGTTACGAGGGGCTCGACGAGTCGAAGGCGCTGTACGAATGGAACTACAAAAAGCAGTTGTTGCGCATCCAGGCCGACAAAAATTCCGATTCATGGAACGATGTTCACGACGACATCTTCAGTGAGGAATTCCTGCTTACACGTCCACTTTTGGAAGCAATTCGTTCAGAAGACCCAGTAGTTCTTCTCATTGACGAAGTTGACCGTGTTGAAATGGAAACGGAAGCATTGCTGCTCGAAATTTTGAGCGAGTATCAAGTATCTATTCCAGAACTTGGCACCATCACTGCAAAGCAAATTCCGCTCGTGTTTCTTACATCCAACAATACGCGCGAGCTATCAGAAGCTTTGAAGCGTCGTTGCCTGTACCTACACGTTGACTACCCAGATCTTGAGCGTGAAAAGCTCATTGTGCTCACCAAGGTAGAAGGCATTACAGAGCATCTCGCCGATCAAATTGCGCGCATTGTTCGTAACATTCGTCAGCTCGACCTGAAGAAGTCTCCATCGGTGAGCGAAACCCTCGACTGGGCGCGCACCTTGATGCTCTTGGGCATTAAACACATCGATGCCGAACAGGCAAAAGAGACATTGCATATTTTGCTCAAATATCAAACCGACATCGCCAAAGCGGTGAAGGAATTGTCTTCAGGCAAATAGGAACTTCAACACATGCTCGATTTGATGGCAGGTTTCGTCGCGGAGTTGCGTAGTGCAGGTCTGCCCGTCAGCCTGACCGAAAATCTCGATGCGATGGAGGCAATTCGCCAAATTCCCATCGAAGACCGTGACGCCTTTAAGTATGCTCTCGGCGCAACTTTGGTGAAGAACTCTACGCATTGGAAAGCATTCGAAACTGTTTTTGAGGTCTATTTCTCTTTGCGTGGTCCTGAATATTCCATCAAAGATGAAGACTCGCCCGATGAGTTTTGGCGTGAGATGCAAGACCAAATGCGCCAAGGTGAAGGCAAAGGTGGCGGTGGCGCCATGGATTCATTAACGCAAGAAGAGATGATGAATCTCCTCATGCGTGCACTCATGAATGGCGACCAGGCCATGATGCGCGCAATGGCACGTCAGGCAGTGCAACGTTTCGCTGGCATGGAGCCGGGTCGACCCGTAGGTGGAACCTATTACCTCTATCGCACGCTACGTAACCTCGACTTAGAAAACATGCTCGACAAACTGCAAGATGCTCAA
>JBAXNF010000004.1:0-37113 GCA_037133935.1 bacterium | reverse complement strand
AGACGATGCGGTCATCATCGGCCACGACTGGGGTGCCCCCGCAACTTACGGCGCAGCGCTGCTCGCACCTGAGCGTTGGAAAAAAGTTGTGGGTATGGCAGTGCCACCTGGGCCAGCAATTGGTTTGGCGCTTCTCAACAATTTAGAACAAGTACAAAAAAGTTGGTACATGTTCTTTTTCCAACACGGTCTATCCGACATTGTGGTGGCGGCAAACAACTGTGCATTCATCGACAAGATCTGGGCCGATTGGTCACCAACATTCAATTCAGGCGATGCAGCTCAACATGTGAAAGACGCACTGGGAACACCCGAGAATCTGTCGGCAGCACTTGGTTACTACCGAGCAGCCTTGGGCGACGGCTACAAAAACCCCGCATACAGCGCACTCCAATCACGTATGGGCGGCGAAGTTCCTTCACAACCACTTCTCTACCTACACGGCGAAAACGATGGTTGCATTGGTACCGACGTAATGGAATCGGCGCGCAGCATGTCGGGAAACAACGTTGTCTATGAAGTAGTGAAAAACGCAGGACACTTTTTACAACTCGAACAACCACAAATTGTTGGCACACGCATTGCAGATTGGATTACCTCATGAAACCTCAGCTCCCCGATGGCCTCGTCGCAATTGTGAAACGCGAATGCGCAACTTGTGTCATGGTCGACCCGTTGTTTGCCCACATTGCAGCAAGCGGAGCTTCACTCACCGTTTACACACAAGACGACCCATCGTTTCCTGCGTCTGTTGCCGCACTGCACGATGCAGATCTATCGGTATCGTGGCATTACGACATTGAAACTGTTCCAACATTGCTGCGCATTGAAAATGGCGTGGAAGTAGACCGCACCTTTGGCTGGAGTAAAGATGCCTGGCAACAATTCACGGGCATTGCAGATCTTGGTGCAGATCTTCCCGTCATGCGGCCCGGTTGTGGTTCGCTCAGCGTTGACCCCAACTTAGAAGATGAACTGCGCGTGCGCTTCACGAGTTCCACATTGCATTCACGACATGTTGAACTTGCCAGTGCCGAAGACGAATTCGAATCGATGTTTATACGCGGTTGGACCGACGGCTTGCCCGTTATTCCACCCACACCAGAGCGCGTGTTGCGCATGCTCACCGGAACAACACGCAACCCACAAGACGTGGTTGCCATTGCCCCACCTAACTTGGTGCAACTCACCGTTGAAAAAATTGCCATTAACGCAGTAATGGCTGGAGCATTGCCCGAATATTTACCTTGGATCATTACCGCTCTTGAAGCAGTGTGCAATGACGAATTCAATATGCATGGCGTACTTGCCACCACCATGCCCGTTGGCCCCGTCATTATTTGTAATGGCCCTGGCACTAAAGCAATTGGCATGAACAGTGGCGTCAATGTTTTCGGTCAAGGCAACCGTGCGAATCTCACTATTGGGCGCGCCGTGCAACTCACTATCCGCAACGTTGGTGGTGGTAAGCCCGGCGAAGTTGACCGAGCTACTCACGGCAACCCCGGAAAACTCAGTTTCTGTTTTGCTGAAGATGAAGCAGGCTCACCATTTGGAACTTTGGCCGAAGAACGCGGCATCGCACCTCAACAGAACGCCGTCACTGTTTTTGCTGGCGAAGGCCCACGTTGCGTTGTCGACCAAGCAGCACGCACGCCAGAGCAGCTCACCAATTCATTTGCCGCATGCCTACGAGCAACACATCACCCCAAGTCGGTGCTTTCTTTCGATGCAATTCTTGTAGTGAGCCCCGATCATTCGCGGGTCTTTGCCGAAGCAGGTTGGGGTCGCGAGCGGTTGCTCAGCGAACTTCATGCTCGCCTACAAATTCCTGGTGCTGAACTTGTGCGCGGCGCACTCGACATGGCCGAAGGCTTGCCCGCCAAGTTTGCCGACCGTACCGTACCCAAGTTCAAGGCCCGAGGAATCCTTCTTGCCCATGCTGGTGGTGGTGCCGGGCTCTTTTCCTCGGTTATTGGTGGTTGGGCAAATGGGGCTATGGGTAGTACACCCGTGACACGACCCGTCCTTTCATGACAGACTGTGAACCATGAGCGCATCCATTATTCTCGACCCCACCAATGAGTCACGGCCCGCGCAACGCGAGCAGCTGGCACGACCAGCATCGGTGAAAGGGCTCACTGTTGGGTTACTCGACATTGTGAAGGCACGCGGCGACATTTATCTCAATCGCCTCGAAGAACTTTTTGTTGCAGAAGGTGCAAAGGTTTTGAGATTCCGCAAACCCACTTTCACCAAACCTGCGCCGCCCGACCTGCGCCACGAAATCTCCATTCAATGCAATGTGGTCATTGAAGCACTAGCCGATTGAGGCAGTTGTACGTCGTGCAGTGTGCACGACATCGCAGATCTAGAACTACGCGGAGTGCCCTCGCTCTTCATTGCCTCAAGTGAGTTCATAGATGACGCATCTGCACAAGCCGAGGCACTGGGTTTCCCCGACATCGCGCGCGTCTTTGTGGGCCACCCCATTCAAGATCGCACCGACGCTGAAATGCGTGAACTCGCAGAACTTTCCTTCCCGGAAATTTTGCGCAAAATCACCTCTGCATAGTTGTCTGCATAGTTGATGGCAGTTGATACACCTGCGACGAGTATTCAACGAGCCCTTCTTTCACTAGTGCTTGAGCAAGCCGAACGGCGCGTTCCGCGTCGGCAATTTCCATTACTGCTGCAAGTCGCTCTTGAGTTACACCGCTCACCGTGAGTGCTTTCATTAATTTGCCTCGTGCCTGGCGATCGGAGCCAGCAAACTTTGCCTGCGGTTTGCTGGTGAATGCCGACGTTTTTGCGGGGTCCATTTCATTGCCAACTCCGCCCTTCCAAACACACTGAGCAAAAACTGGACAACCCTCGCAATGTGCCTTACGTGCCGTACACACCGTTGCACCGAAATCCATTATCACTTGGTTCCAATCGCGTGAGAAACCAATGGGCAGCCAAGCATCTGCCATCTCTTGAGACGCACGTGCGTTCAGTACCTTGCCTGAAATGCGCGCTAACACTCGCGCCACATTGGTGTCGACGACGGCAACATCTGCATCGAGGGCAAAGGTCAATACGGCTCGGGCGGTGTACGGCCCTACCCCTGGTAGTTCAAGTAACTCATTCAATGTTTGAGGCACTTCCCCATCAAAACGGTCAACCATCATTTGTGCTGCAAGTTGCAAGTTTTTACAGCGCCTCGGGTAACCCATCCCCTGCCATTCCACCAACATGTCGGCGAGTGACGCAGCAGCACAGGCACGTGGCGTAGGAAAGAGAGCAACAAATCGCTCAAAGCGTGGAAGCACCCGTGGCACATGAGTTTGTTGAAGCATTACCTCAGACACCAACACGTGCCATGGGTCTTGTGTTTCACGCCAAGGCATGTTGCGCAGTTGGGGAAGCCCCCACTGCAAAAGAAGTTCAGGAACGTTGTTTATGCGTTCCAAGCAGCATTGACGTCGTAGGGCCGAGTGCGCTCTGGCGCATTTGCGCGCTTCCACACCATGACGCGACGGCGGAAGTAACACACTTCCTTGCCGTCTTGGTTGAAGCCTTTGGTTTCTACTGTCACGATGCCGCGATCATTTTTTGATTTCGACTCAGCAATTTCAAGCACACGTGTTTCAGCATGAATGGTGTCGCCATGAAATGTAGGGAACTTGTGCTGAAGTGTTTCCACTTCAAGGTTTGCAATGGCAGCTCCACTGACATCGGGAACGCTCATGCCCAAGACCAACGAATACACCAAGTTGCCCACCACTACGTTGCGACCCTGCACGCTCTGCGAGGCAAACCAGTCGTTGGTGTGCAAAGGATGATGGTTCATAGTGATCATGCAGAACAAATGATCGTCGTACTCGGTAATGGTTTTGCCTGGCCAGTGGCGATACACATCGCCCACAGTGAAGTCTTCTAAACAGCGGCCAAAGGGACGTTCATGAGTTGTCATACCGAAACGCTAACCCACTCGAGGCATCTCACAAAAGTGAAGCGCCAAAGAATGACTACATCTTGCGCATGGGGCCAGAGTCGTCGTCGGGCAATGCGGGCAGCGGGTATTGCCCCGTACGGTCGCGTGGAGCATGGCGCTCTACCCAGTCGATATTGCTTTCGCCTCTGCTCACTGCATCTTCGGCCACTTGACGTAATGGCTTCAAGCGATCTTTCTTCTCAAGCGACCATGGGCCAACACGCAAAGACAAATAGCATGCTGCGCCAACAAGTATGGGCAACCAAAACTGTGCAAGCCGGTAAGTAAGCACGCCCACTGTTGCCGAACTACGCGACAAACCAAAGCCCACGATGGTGGGAATATAAATACCTTCCACAATGCCAAGACCACCTGGTGTCAAAGGCACCACAGCCATTACGTTCGCTAATCCGAATGCCACAATGAGACCGTCAACGGCAAGGTGCCCGCCAAAAGCACGCAGGAAAACAAATAGTGCAGCCATGTCGAACAGCCAGTTTGCTAACGCCCATCCGGCAACACGCCACAACAACTGTCGGTCGGCAATGAGGCCTTCCAGGCGGTTACCTAAGTGTCGAATGACTTCACATGCGTGGTCGGCATCAATACGCACGTGTTGCGCAAGCCAACGTACCGCGCGTTCGGCGCGACCTTGGCCCTCCACCAAGCCAAAAATGAGACCAGCAGCAACGAGCATGAGCACAATGCCCACTATGGCTGCGCCTCCGTATAACGCATTCACGCCTCGAACTGGAATGGAAATAATGAGCCCCACCCACAAGATGAGGTTCAGCATTACAGCAGAACCAATTCCGGCAGTTGCTAAAGCAAAGCCTGCATCGGGCCCTTGAATGCCCGACAACGTGAGCAGGCGATAACCGAGCGCCGACGATGCTGCGCTACCACCAGGCATGATGCTGCCGAGCGACTTCGTGCTGAGTTGAATGCGGAATAGACGCACTGCTGGCATTTTGTGACCTTCACTGCCTAACGCAGCACGCGTGAGTAATGAGTAACAAAAAAGCCCGATGAACTCAAGCAACACACCTAAAGCCAACATTGTTTTGTCAACCCGAAATAAATCGCTAAAAGCCTGACGGAACCCCGGCACTAAGGGAAAGACAAAAAAGTAAATCACTGCGGCAAAGCCAATGGTTTTCAGTGTGCGTATCCACACTTTGCGCTTGTTCGCCGCTGCCTCCAACGACACCCCTGCAGAGTTGCTTGGCTGTTCGCCGCTCGACTGCATAGTCATAGATTAGTTACCCTCTGCACGATCTGTAGCAACTGATGTAGTACTGCCGGGCGTAAAGATGTATCGGTTTTGCCTAATCGCACCAAAATGAACTCTTTTTCTGGAATGACCACCGTGTATTGACCCTCGTACCCTGTAGCAACGAGCGAGTTTTCACATTGCGGCCATACCCACCAGTGTGCTCCATATTGGGTGCCCGTTACCTCATCGTTAGCTACAACTGTTCGTGCATGGTTCACCCAATTGTTAGGAAGAAGTTGCCTGCGCGCGCCATCAGATGCAACTGAACCACCATTCATATATAGCTCTCCAAACTTCAAGAAATCGCGAGCAGTTGCGTACACATATGAAGAGCCGACAAAGTTTCCTGCATCGTCGCACTTTGCAACTGCGCTTGTCATGCCAAGTGGTTCAAAGAGTCGAGTCGAAAGAAAATGCAAGAAACGTTCTGCCCGCTCTTGTGCAGTTGTATCAACAAGGTCTCGACACAAAATGTCTCCAATACAACGACACAAAATATTGGTGGTGCCCGACGAATAATTCCATGTATTCCCAATAGGCGTGGCAAGCGGTAACGCCGCAGCGAACGCACCATGATCGGCAACACCCTTGCCAAACAACATGTCGATGACATGCGAGTTGTCACCATCTACGTAGTCTTCAACCCACTCCAACCCAGAGTGCATATCTAAGAGGTCTTGCCACGTAATGGCCGCGCGTGGCGAACCTTGCCACTCAGGTACAGGCGCAGGCGCAGTAACGTCAACAAGGCCATCTTTCACCAGCATCCCTACCAAGGCATGAGTCATGCTTTTTGCCATTGACCAGGAAATATGCGTGCTGCTTGGCCCACACGGTGTGGCGTATCCCGACCCGTATGCCTCGTAGAGCATTTCGCCCTTGTATTGCACCAGTAACGCATGGGTTTCGCCGTGAGTTTCCACCGGAGCGATGAGCGGCTCACCAAAAGCCTTCGTTTCACCCATCAGCACAGTCTAGGCACTGTGACATTGGGCAGAAATCGCGTGCGCAGTGAGACACAGGAGCAATTTCCTCACTAGCGTTTCCTGCCATGACAAGCACGACCGCATCACTCCCCACCCCCGATCTGCAAACCGCCGCCGCCATCATTGAAACGGCGCGCGCCATGGTGGGTAAAGGTGTACGCACACTCGCCACAACTGGCGGACCCGATGTGCAACAAGTACTTGCCTACGACCTCGCGCATGCTGCATCGGCTGTAGAAACTGCACGTTCCATGCTCGACTACGGCGCAAAAGGAAACGCTGAAGGTCTTCTTGCTTGTGCCTTCACTGCCGACATGGTGCACGACCTCATTACACGCCTCATTGGTCGTGAAAAACTGTGGGGCGTCAACCCTACCGACATTGCACACGCTCACGATTTTGTTGCAACATTTCGCGACCCAGAATTCTTAGCTTCACTCGCCAGCACACAAGGACCACGTCACCTCGATTCAGACTTCGAAATGGTGCAAGACACTTTCCGTGCTTTCGCAAATAAAGAAGTAGCACCACGCGCCGAACACGTACACCGCTTCAACGAAGATGTTCCTGAAGCAATCATTTCGGGTCTTGCCGACATGGGTGCCTTCGGATTATCCATTCCTGCTGAATACGGTGGCTACAGCGAAGGTGGCGACGGCGAATACATGGGCAATGTCATCGCAACTGAAGAATTGTCACGCGGTTCACTCGGCATTGGTGGTTCGCTCATTACCCGCCCCGAAATTCTCGCTCGTGCGCTCATGAAGGGCGGCACCGAAGAGCAAAAGATGGAATGGTTGCCGAAACTTGCTAGCGCAGAAGTTCTTGCAGCTGTTGCAGTAACTGAACCCGACTTCGGTAGCGACGTAGCAGGTGTGAAAACCACTGCTACGCCAGGCGAAGCACCAGATGGCCGCAAAGGCTGGCGCATCAACGGTGTAAAAACTTGGTGCACCTTCGGGGCACGCGCCGATGTGCTCATGTTGCTCGCGCGCACCAGCACCGACCGCAGCCTTGGCCACAAAGGTCTCAGCTTGTTCATTGTGCCGAAGCCACATGGCGATTCACATGGCTTCATGTTCTCGCAAGACGAAGGTGGAAAAATGGAAGGTCGCCCCATCGACACCATTGGCTACCGCGGTATGCACTCCTATGAAATTGCTCTTGACAACTGGTTTGTGCCAGCAGAGAATCTCATTGGCCTTGAGGGTGGTCTTGGCAAGGGTTTCTATTACCAAATGGCAGGTTTTGAAAATGGTCGTTTGCAAACTGCAGCTCGCGCTGTTGGCCTCATGCAGGCTGCATACGAAGCTGCTTACGACTATGCCAACAACCGCGTGGTGTTTGGTAAGAACGTTGCCGAATACCAACTCACACAAGTGAAACTGGGTCGCATGGCCGCCATCATTCAGGCAAGTCGTCAGTTCAGCTATGAAGTAGCCAAGCTCATGGCAAAGGGCGAAGGCACCATGGAAGCAAGCATGGTGAAGGCTTACGTATGCAAGGCCGCCGAATGGGTGTCACGCGAAGCAATGCAAATTCATGGTGGGTTTGGCTATGCCGAGGAATACTCAGTGAGCCGTCTCTTTGTAGATGCTCGAGTGCTCTCTATTTTTGAAGGCGCTGATGAAACGCTGTGCTTGAAAGTAATTGCCCGTCAGCTCATTGACGCTGCCGGCAAGTAAAGACTGACGATTCATGATTTAGGACCACGGGGGACCACTCCCCCGAGGTACCTTCGTGGCGCTCTGGAGTTACCTTCTTCACATTGACGCGTAATGCGTTCCACTGCCTTGAAGGGGTCCCATGATTTCGTTCACTTCTCGTCGTTTGCATCGCATTGTCGCACTTTTACTTCTTGCAGGGCTCGGCGCTGGTGCCGCCGGTTGCGGTTCATCAGAAAGCTCCAAAACCCGTAACGCTGCAGTCGGTGAAATACCAACCACATGCGTCCTTGGTGGGCGTGGACCAACAGGTGGAGTTGTTGTTTCGCTTGCGGCCACAACGAGCGGGATTTCCGTGGAGTCTGCACCTGCTAACTGGATCACAGAGTCTCAAGTGAACTGGAAAACTATTTCTGCACGGGTGAACGAATACCGTGGTGGCGGCTTTAGTGACTGGAAACTTCCCACCGACGACCAGATGAATACCCTCGGTAATCCAATTCTGCGGTACGTCGGCGGAAATATGATCTGGTCGTCTACAGCAATTAGTGGCTCCACCTACGCATGGTACTGGCGCGGATATAGCGCCGCAGCCGACCAGACTGCCGGCCCCTCGGCTGCTGGTTGGGTAATGAATGCATTCCCAATACGTAACTTTGTTGAAGCAGATACACCGTGCATGGGGGCTCCCGTTACCACGACCACTTCCACCACAATTGTTCCTCAATCGTGTTCGGCAGGAGGTCTCTGCAAAGCTGGCGATACCGGTACCGGGGGTGGAGTTGTCTTTTCCACAATTATTGATGCCGCTGGCAACACCGCAATTCTTGAAGCCGCTCCTTCGAACTGGAGTATTTCACCTAGCCAGCCCGAAACTGTTGGCACGCGCACAGTATTCCCTCCGGAAGCCAGCGAAGGAAATGCATCGAAAATCGCGGCCGCATATCGTGGCGGAAGCAAGAGCGACTGGCGACTTCCAGTAGCAAGTGAACTCATTTCACTATGCAAACTGAGCGGAAAGCTTTTGGGAACATCCCCTTTTTGGGCAGACAACAGTGGCGGTCTATTGAGCGTTGTGAATGCGGCAGATTGTGCAATAAGTACATATCGACCATCGTTCCCTACTTACTTTGTTCGACCCGTACGCAACTACATAGTCTCAGATGCCGTACGCAAGGCAGTTGTGCAGTACTACACCGTGAACCCCACAACAACGTCCACAACGTCCACAACTTCCACAACATCCACAACATCCACAACATCCACGTCTACAACTTCTACGTCTACAACCGTTGCACCTACCACTACAAAGGCCGCATCAAAATGTGCAAGTGGTGGTGCATGTGCAGTTGGAGACACGGGTCCAGGTGGCGGCATTGTATTCTATGTTTCACCTACACCTATCAACGCCGCAGCAGGAATCAGTGACGGTGGAAGATATCTAGAAGCAGCCCCTAACACTTGGAATGGTGGAACATCTGACCCAGCATTGCCATGGTGCGACAAGACCACCACCATGATTGGCAACCCGACTGACAGCGGTACAGGAGCTTTCAATACAAAAAGATTAGTTGCAGCTTGTAGTGCAAATTCAGCAGCAAATGTTGTTGCCAACCTGACCTTCAATAAATGGGATGACTGGTTCTTGCCTTCTGGTTGGGAGCTTTCATTTGTCTGGCAAAACCGCGACAAAATCGGGGGGTTCAACAGCTCAGTTGCATACTGGAGTTCTTCTGAAGTTCCCGGCAACGTGGCTAAGGGTGCACAGCGCCTCATTTTTAATCCTGTTCGTTGGATAGAAGATACAAAAACTGGCAACTACTTAGTGCGCCCCATTCGTGCATTCAGCGAAGGTGCGGTTCCTCCGAAAGCGCCCGTTCAGACGACCACCACAACTGGAGCAGTTGTTCCTTTGGCTTTGCCCCCTCTCTGCGTCACAAAATGCCAAATCGGCAACCGCGGATTGGGCGACGGCATCATCATTTCAATGACAACCGATGGCCCGACCACGCGATACCTCACTGTTGCGCGCGATGGCTGGAATGGCACTGCCATCGACCCGAAAATGACACTGGCCGAAGCTCAAGCAACGGTTGCTGCATATAAACCCAACGGCACTTCAGGATGGACGCTTCCGTCTTATCTTGATAAGTGGGGATTCATGGGACAAATGGTGTATGTCTGCAAGTGGGCACACCAAGAGACAACAACAAGCTCATGGTGCGACAGTACAAAACCACTGCGCAAAGGTTGGTCGAACGGTAACGACACGATGTCTTATTGGACGTCACACCCAACAAGTTGGCAAGGTTCGCCCGGCTACGGAATGGTTTGGAAAATCGGAACCGACGGAACAGCAGCAAATGAATTCCTCAATACCAAAAGCTATGTGCGCCCTGTACTTGAGTTCTCCTATACAGAGCCTCCCGCACCAACGACAACCACAACAGTTCCGCAAATTTGCGCAACGGGTGGAGTGTGCAAAATTGGTGATGTCAGCCCAACAGGTGGCCTGATTGTGAAGTTCACTGGAACCTCATCTTCAGGAATCGACTACTTAGAAGTTGCACAGAAGAACTGGGACGAAGGTATCGCTGGTGTTGACAACAACAACGGTGGTGACCCATGGACCAAATTAGGCAACGCTGCGACCTTTGCCAGCAAATACCGTGGTGGCGGAAAAACAGATTGGCACCTACCCAACCTTACGGAAATGCGTCAGGCATTTACGGTGACAGAAGCTGCAACGTACACCTCTACAACTGGCAGCAATGGCCAACGCACATGCAAAGTCAATACTGCACCAGGTATTGGTGGCAATGGTATGTGGTATCTGTACGGCGACTATTGGCTCTCTTCAGGAATACCAGAAAAATTCACGGCTCCTTCAGGTGCGGTATACCCAGTGCTCACCACCGATGATGTTGCTGCCGCAGATTGGCAACTGAGTGTTCGCCCCATGCGAACCGGCAAGTACAACGGTCCAGCGATGACTTACGTAAACCCTAGATTCACTCCTGCAGAGTGTGAAAATGCCGCCATCGCAACCACCACCACTGCGCCCGACACTCGTACGTGCGCCCAAGGTGGATTGTGCAGAGTTGGTGACGAGGGCCAGCGAGGCGGAGTTGTCATTGCAGTGAACAATTCCAAACCAAGAGGTCAACGCAATGTGGAAATGGCGAAATACGGTTGGCTCTACGCACGAGGCGACTGCGAGCAGTCAGGACTCTTCAACTCGTGCATCGGTGGCGAATGGGCAGAATGGAAAGCCAGCGGCACTGGTGACCATTATCGATTCCCCACCGTTGCTGAATTGCAATCCATTAGATTCTTATCACAGGCCAACAAAGACAAACTGGGCTTACGAGACTCATCTTATTACAGCAGTGAAAACTGTGGCAGATACATGACGACAAATGTCCCCCTTGAATCATGGACCGAAGGTGGATCTCAAGCCATGTCATACAACATTACCGACGCTCACTGTGCTGTGAGATGGAAGACCGGAGACCCTTCTCCAGAAATCATCGCATTCACTCGGCCAGTAAGAAACTTCTAACAACAAGTAGTTAAAAAAGGCGGGGCTCTTAGAAGCCCCGCTTTTTTATTTATCAGAAAAGAAATGAACTACTTCTTCCAAGGAAACAATGCGATGAACATCATGGCCTTCTGCATTCCCATATGGGTCAATAAGAATTGGAACAAGTCCAACATTGCGCGAACCTTGCACGTCCATAATGAGCGAATCACCCACATACGCAATGCGTGATGGGTCTATGTCGGGCAGCAATTCAAGTGCAATCTGGAAAATACGAGGATCAGGTTTTTGAATACCAACGATGTGGCTATCAATCACAAAACGCACCGGGGCCAAAGGACCCTCCCCTACCTGACAAATGGCACTCTGTCGCAAAGTATCTTCTATTTGTCCACTTGCGTTGCTCACAATGCCAATGGGAACTCCCCTGTCGTGCAATGTTTGAAGAACTGCTTTGGCGTGTGCAGTGGGGTGTCGCCATAAATTGGCAACACCTTTCACCCTCCCAAAGACATGTAGTGCCTCTTCGCGTACATTGGCTTTCACTCCAACGGTCTCGAGGTAGACGTTGTCGTATTGCGTCCAATCATTTTCACCAGCGGTACTTGCCGACTTCGCCGCCATTCCCGCATAGTGTGCCCGAGCATGCACATCGTGGTCTATCGATGCTCCGTAATAGGCAAGCAGTGGACCAAGAACTGTCGGGTCTGGGAGTACCAACACTCCACCTGCATCGAACAAAACTGCTTCAATTTTTCCCTGCATTTCAATAGTCTCTCACGAGTCATATACCTGCAGCTTCTTTTATGAGCACAGGAGGAGTTCTTTCGCTTTAGCGATTGTTCCTTCACGCCCATCTGTCGAAAATATTTTGTATAACTTCATTGACTCTTTACGCACGGTGGAGTGACTGAAACCAAGCTCATCTCCAATTTCCTGAATAGTCAACTGGCGCGCAAGGCCTTCAAGCACATCGAATGTTCGATCGTTGATTCCCAACTGTGCCGCACATGATCGCCGCGCAAGCGACAATGCTTTGCGTCCACGAGAAGCTCTCCATGTCATCTCTGAATTTTCCGCTAGAAGCAATTCCTCTTCGCAGTTCATTTGCAACACGCGCTGTGGGTCGATAACCGCGAGTAGTTCCAAGAGGTCAACGAGCGAGGCGAGTGCCCAGAGCGACTGCTGAGCTACCTCCGATTCTTTTTTTGCTTCGAGCAAAAGTTCAACCGCAATTTCACATTCGCCTTGGGCAATTTGCGCAAGAGCGAGGTAGCGCTTCACAGGACCCTTGATTGTATTTCCAATAAACAAGACATGTTGATCTGCATATGGAGAAAGCAGATCAACACCCTTCTGCGCAATTTCACTACGCCCGCACAGGTGTGCCGCCTCAATTGCGTTGGCAATAATAGTTACCCAACCAATTTCTCTGTCTTCATCTTCAAATGCTTCCAAGACGCTTTCCAAATACAAATTGGTGTACTCAATATTTTGCGCCGATGCATTAATGAGAGCCGCAGAGGAACGCGCATAGACATTGCCAATAAGCGGTATCTCTTTGTTCATGAACTTCAGCAGTTCAGGGTCAATCACCCTTTCCATCGCCACCAAAATTTGTTGTTCAAGCAGCACAACGAGCCGACCAGGCTCATCGGCGAGCTCACCAATGCGGTATGCAACAGTGGCCAGGTCTTGCGATTCCTGGAGTTCACCACGGGAGAAGGCGCGTGCAGAAGCGAAAAATGACACCCACCACTGAGCAATGGTGTTATCTCCTTCAGAAATTTCAGCCTGGAAAACACGCAGCTCCGCATCTGCTTGTGCGTAATCTCCCACTTGCCACAAATTAATAATGAAGTAATAACGAGCTGAGCACATGAGTTGTTGGTCTACAACAGTGAGACGCATTGCTTGTTGAGAAGTTTCCAGGCGTTGTTTCAGAAATTCAGGAGATTGATGAGTTCCATGCCATGCAAGCAAAATACTGAGTAGTGCATCATTGGAAATGCCTCCGCCAGAGTTGGCTTCTGCCGCTATACGGCCGTTATTTGCGAGTTCCCGCCCCAGCGAGGTGTACGACTCCCAGTCGCGAGATGCCATATTGGTATACAAACGTCGACTATTGCTTCCCAAGCGTTTTTGACGAACTGCATCTGTTTCTCCCTGCGGATGAACAGATATTTTCCCCTTTGCAGGAACTGCAGCAACAGACAATGCATACTTCGCCATCACCCTCACCCGGGTGTCGGGTGCCAACGACATTAATTCGATTTTTTCAAAGGCTTCCAAAAGTGGCTCACGATCTGGAGTGAAATCTTGTCGCTCGCTCCATTCAATGAGCGCTCTTGCTTCAAGTTCTACATTGTGCAATTCACGTGCCAGCCCAAAAGCTTCAAGAGCATTTTTACGGCCTTCAATACGCTCCCCAATTGATATTTGTGCGCGCGCAATATGTATAAGAAGTTCGACATGTTCAAACTGGGTATGGTGTTCTTGACGCAACAACCATGAAGCAGCGTTTTTGACGCCACTATGGTGCCCCTTGCGTACAGCATGTTCAAGAGCGTTTTGAGCAATGGGAATCCCTACCGCCGAATTCATCGCTGACCCAGACTCTGAAACGTGCTTCATAGCTTGGGAGTACATTTCCTCCGACGCGAGCGCCTGTGCGACGGCAGAGTGGAAATCTCGCCGTTGTGCATAGGAGAGGCGCATGATGAGTTGCTGCGCATACAACGCATGTTTAAATTCGATGATGTCCTGAAATGGCGCAATGATTCCCAACTCAAGAGCCCTGCGAAGATCTGCAGTTAAGTGATTGACGTCGAGTCCACAATGAAGGGCTGCTTCATGGAGAGTACTTTGGCGAGTTGATGTGCCGCACAAGGCACAAAGTGCTACCGCCAACTCGCTAGCCCCAAGTAGATCTATACGAGCATCGAGCAGTCGACTCACTTCTGTTGGCGGCGACATCGTGCTGAGTTCATTAATAGAGGTTGCCGTTTTCAATACCTCATGAACAAAAAATGGATTTCCGCTCGTAAGGCGGACCAAGCTTTTTTCTAATCCATCAGCAATCACAGTTCCCGTGATGTGCTCCGCGAGCAAAAGTGTTTCCTCTTGGCTCAACGGTCCAATAGTCAGACTCTTCATCATTCTGTGAAGTGCTCGAAATGCGATGTTCTCCGAGCCATCTAATGCCGGGAAAACTGGTCGAGATGCAACGATGATTCCTACGCCTAAATTCTGGGCATGTTCAAATGCACGTACAGCCGAGTGCATTGACTGCTCATCCCACCACTGAAAATCATCAAAGAAGAAAATGGTGGGTGCGGCGCTAGCCGTTGTAAAAATACGACGGAAAAAAGCTGCAAGATCACCTGATCCTGATTTGCGTTGTGGCGGAGCTAGAGAAATTAATTCTCCAAGCCTCAACACCATGCCATAGGGGTCATAACTATCAAGTTCAGTAGCACGCAGAGAAATAACATTCACGAGTTGTTCTTTTGCGTAGCGACGAACAACTTCCAATAAATGGCTCTTACCGATGCCAGGTTCCCCAATAATCTGCTGAAGCTGCCCTTCGCCGTCGCCCACTGCACGAACTACAGACCTCAGTTGCTTGACTTCAGCATCTCTGCCCACCATGAATAGATCATTCAGTTCACCAGGCATGTCAGCACACTACCGCAAGGGCAAAATATGCGATTTACCTCATTCCACTTGCAGCACTTCGCAATGAGGGTGCCGAAGCCCTACCATTGAGGCGTGCGTAGTGCTAAAGACTTCTTCAAACCTCTCGCCGCTGGTGCTCCCGAGCCCGTACGCGAGATCCCCTTCCGCCCCAGTCGTGTCATTCACTTCTTTCCACCACAAATTGAAAAAATGGTGGCAAAGCTTCCCAACACCATTCCGAACGTCGACATTCTTCTCGGCAACTTGGAAGACGCCATCCCAATGGCCGACAAGGCTGCGGCTCGCGCTGGTTTCATTCATGTGGCAAAGACCATGCCAATGGGCGACACGCAATTGTGGACACGCGTGAACAGCCTCGACTCCCCTTGGTTCTTAGACGATGTCACCGACATCGTTACCCAGGCCGGCGACAAAGTTGATGTCATCATGATTCCTAAAGTGGAAGGCCCAGAAGACATTCACTATGTTGACCGCTTGCTAGCACAACTTGAAGCGCGCGCAGGGTTGAAGCGCCCCATTTTGGTTCACGCACTTTTGGAAACAGCTCGTGGTGTGGCAAACGTAGAAGAAATTTGTGGCGCTTCACCGCGCATGCAGGGCCTCTCACTAGGGCCAGCCGACCTTGCAGCAAACCGCCGTATGAAAACCACACGTGTTGGTGGCGGACACCCCGACTACATCGTGCGCAAAGACCCCAACCCCGATGCACCCGATGCACCGCGTGAAGTTTTTCAACAAGACCTGTGGCACTACACCATTGCCCGCATGGTTGATGCCTGTGCAATGCATGGCATTTTGCCGTTCTATGGCCCATTCGGCGATATCAAAGATGTGGTTGCTTGCGAAGACCAATTCCGCAATGCATACCTCCTTGGCTGCGTTGGCGCATGGAGCTTGCACCCCGTACAAATTGATATTGCAAAGCGCGTCTTTAGCCCACGGCCCGAAGATGTAATGCAAGCTCAACGCGTGATCGATGCAATGGGCGACGGCACCGGTGCCATCATGCTCGATGGGAAAATGGAAGACGATGCTTCTGTTAAACAATGCAAAGTGGTTGTAGAACTCGCCAAGCAACTTGCTGCACGTGACCCACATCTTGCTTCGCTCTACGGTTTCTAAAATTTCATAGTAAAAGGATTATTGCAATGTCTGCTCTTCGCCCTCGCCGCTCTGTTCTCTATATGCCTGCCGCAAACGAGCGGGCTCTCGAAAAAGCAAAAGGCATCTCTGCCGATGCGCTCATTTTTGACCTCGAAGATGCAGTGTCGCCCGACTCAAAAGATGCGGCGCGAGAGAACGCTGTGAAAGCAGCTTCTTCTGGAGAATACGGCAAGCGCGAAATTACCATTCGTTGTAATGGCCTCGATACTCCGTGGGGTGCAGCCGATATTGCTGCAGCCGCAAAGGCATGCGTGTCGGCAATTGTTATTCCCAAGGTGAGCGAAGTAAAAACTCTCGATGAAGTGTCGCGACACCTCGATGCCGCAGGCGCACCAAAAGAAATTCTTATTTGGGCCATGATTGAAACCCCAACTGCGATTCTTGATGCACGTGCAATTGCTGCACACCCACGAGTCGCCGTGCTCGTGATGGGCACAAACGACCTTGCCAAAGAACTTCGCGCTGCTCAAATACCGGGCCGCGCCCCGCTCTATTCGCATCTGGCTACTGCCCTTCTTGCCGCACGTGAAGCAGGCAAGCCCATCATTGACGGCGTGTTCAACAACATCAAAGATGCCGACGCTTTCCGTGATGAGTGTGTTCAGGGAATGGAAATGGGCTTTGATGGAAAGACCCTTATTCACCCCGACCAAGTTGCCATTGCTAACGACGTGTGGGCACCGAGCGAAGCCGAAGTAGAGCATGCACGCAAAGTCATTGCGGCTTTCGATGAAGCACTCGCTGCCGGCAAAGGTGTTGTTCAACTAGATGGCAAGATGATTGAGAACTTGCATGTTGCTAATGCGCAACGTGCCATTGCAATTGCCGATGCAATTGCCGCGTTGAACTAACTCAGTTACAAATTCGCGCGGAAGAGCGCGAGCGTGCGTGTCCATGCTGTATTCGCAGCAGCGGAGTTGTACACATCGGGTCGCTCATCGTTAAAAAATGCGTGGTCGGTTCCGGCATATACGTGAAACGTGGCGTTCTTTCCACGCTTACGGAGGTCTTCTTCCAGAGCCTTTGCCATTTCAGGTGATGCAAAAGCATCATTTTCCGCATAGTGCCCTTCTACAACTGCAGTGAGCGCATCCCAATTGGGTTGGGCCTCTGGCCATGGAATGACTCCGTAAAAAGGTGCGGCTGCAGCAACAGCATCGGGTCGCTGGCAGGCCAAGGCCAAGGTGAGGCCCCCGCCCATACAGAACCCCACAACACCAACTTTCGTGCGGCCAGTTTTTTCTTGAAGGAAGTCAACGGCCCCGCTCATGTCTTTTGCGGCATGTTGCAGGTTTAAGCCCATCATCAACTTGCCCGCTTCATCGGGTTCAGTGCTCGACTCGCCGTTGTAGAGGTCGGGTGCAAGCACCGTGAAACCCTCGGCGGCCAAACGGTCGGCAACATCACAAATGTGGGGCACGAGCCCCCACCACTCTTGAATGAGCACAACACCAGGAGCAGATGCATCTGTGGCATTACTCGCTAGGTAACCGCTACAGGTTCCGCCATTACTTTTAAATGAAACGTTCTCGCCCATGTGATCCTCTTTCAGTCTCTAATAACCATCTTAAATTGCTGACCGTGTGAGCAGTTCTACTGCAGGAGGGCACTGCGCCAACAAGCCCTGCGCGGGCAATGCCACAACATCGTGTACTCCGTCGCTGCCCACTATTGATTTACACAGCCCAAAAGGAACTTCACTTGCCTCACGATGCCACGCACGCACCTCGCGTCGTTGCGATATTTGGCGGTCGAGATCTTTCACAATGCCCGCAAATAAAGCATCAGGCAGTCTTGTACCCACACTTGCCGACAACAACACCGGGCGCTCGGCACAATATGCAGCGCTTGCCAACGCCAACGAGCCCGCACTGCTCCACGCACTCATTGATCCAGTTGCATATGCGGACAACAGCACCGCATCGGCGCTTGCTGCAGCAATGGCACCATGCGATGCACTCACTGAATGCGAAGGAATCTCTAGGCGTTCTAATACGCGAATCATGTGATTGGCTCCGTTGTCGCCATCGACAACGCACACTTCAATGCCACTGGTTGATCCGGCAATGGCAAGTGCGTGTGCAACGTCGAAAGACCAACCATCAACACAAATCAATGCACTCTCTACTATTTCTGCAGCGAGGTGTTCGGCGGTCCTATCGTCGTGAACCTGTTCAACGCAATTGTGCAGCGCTTCATACGGCTCACTTGCGGTCACCACGTGCGCACACAACCACCACAGGGGCCCACACAGGGGGTGGCGCTCCACAATACGACGAGTGGTCACCACCACGCTTGCAGGGTCAAGGACGAGCCCAGAGAGGGCTGAAGCGGTTTCCAAAACAAGGTCGGGGGCGTCAACATTCCCAGTACGTGCCAAATACCTCAGGTGTTCTATGGGATGCACCTACACCAAGGTAGTGCCAACTTGCTACCGTTTCACCTGTGGCAACTACCCCTTCCCCAGAACTTGTTCTCACCACCGTCGCTGGAGACAGCCAGACCCTGAACGAATGGCTAACAACCTTCCATATGGCAACAGTGGTCATCGACCCCTACACCAATGAAAGCTCCTGGATTCTCGATACCGCAGCTCGCGTCTTGCGCAGTTTTATGGGTGCAGCCGTGCGCGTGAATTTCATTGTTACCGCAAGCGCCGATGAGGCAAAACAATTCCTCGGACCGCTCGCCACAGAGTTCCTTACCTTCGCCGACCCCACTCGTGAAGCAGTGCGCCAACTTGGTCTTGCACAACTTCCCGCATTTGTTTTTATTCAAAGTGATCTTTCCATCGGCGCTGCTGCTGAAGGTTGGCGCCCCGTGCAGTGGCGTGAAGTGGCAACAAAAATTGCCACCACCACGTCGTGGTCACAGCCCACCATTCCGGGTCCGAAAGACCCCAGTCCGTACGCTGGCACGCCAGCTCTTGTGTGACACTTCCACTCACCGACCTTCCCGTCGAAGAGTGTGTCTCTCAACTTTCATCTGCGCTCTTTAAGGCACGCCGCGCTGTACT
Source organism: bacterium (assembly GCA_037133935.1). Classification (GTDB taxonomy): domain Bacteria; phylum Actinomycetota; class Acidimicrobiia; order Acidimicrobiales; family Ilumatobacteraceae; genus F1-20-MAGs119. The sequence goes on along the minus strand of JBAXNF010000004.1, from coordinate 17,788 downwards.
TGTAGCGCCACCTGGCTCGGGTAAAACAACACTTGCCCCGCTGCGCCTTTTAGAAACATCGTGGCTTTTACCAAACGAACGTATTGTGATGCTTGAGCCTCGCAAACTTGCTGCGCGTGCCGCTGCACGACGCATGGCACACATGTTGGGTGAAAAAGTTGGCGACACCGTTGGATACCAAACACGCGACGAACGTGTTATTGGGCCCAACACTCGCATTGAAGTACTCACCGAGGGTGTGCTCACTCGCCGTTTGCAGAGCGACCCCGATCTTCCCAATGTTGGCATTGTCATTTTTGATGAGGTACACGAGCGCAACCTGCCGGGCGACCTGGGGCTTGCGTTGTTACTTCATGCACAAGAGTCTTTGGGCTCTCAACAGCGCATCTTGCTCATGTCGGCAACTCCCGACACCGACAGGTGGTGTACATATTTAGGAAGCGCATCGGGTGAACCTGCACCTGTTGTGTCGTCTAGTGGCACACTCTTTCCCATTGAAGTTCATTGGTGGCGCTCGCCGACTGTGCGTAAAGGTCAACGCCGCGACGACGAACGCCTCGAAAATAAAGTTGCTGCCACTGTTGTTCGCGCACTTCGTGAAACCGAAGGCGATATTTTGGTTTTCTTGCCAGGCATCGGCGAAATTCGTCGCGCCATTACTGCAACCGAAAGTGTTACCGAAGGGGCAGTCGACCTCTTTCCTCTTGCTGGTGCTCTTTCCCAAGAAGAACAAGATGCCGCACTTGCCCCCAGCCGCCCTGGCCGACGGCGCATTGTGTTTTCTACCGATATTGCCGAAAGTTCGCTCACTGTCGATGGTGTTCGCGTGGTCATTGACTCGGGCATTGCTCGTGCCCCACGATTCGACCCACGCACCGGCATGACCCGACTCACCACCGTCAATATCAGCCAAGCAAGTGCCCACCAACGCGCAGGGCGTTCTGGGCGACTTGGCAATGGCACGGCGTATCGGCTCTGGCCACAGGCAGAACACGGCTCACGTCGCACACAAGTAGAGCCCGAAATTTTGCAAGTAGACCTTGCACAAGTGGCTCTTGAACTTGCGGCATGGGGAGTAGATGTTCAAGAACTTGCCTTTCTCGACACTCCTCCTTCTGCAGCATTTGAAAAAGGCCGCACGCTGCTCACTCTCATAGGCGCGCTTGACAGCGAAGGCTCAATTACCGAACTCGGCAAGAAAATGCTCTCGCTTCCTTTGCACCCTCGCCTTGGAGCAATGGTGATGAGTGCAGCGCCACAAGAATTATGGACCGCATGTCTGCTTGCATGTTTGCTTGAAGAGCGCGACATTGTTCGGGGAATACGCGACAACATTCCTGAAGATCTGGCATGGCGTATTGAATGTGTAGACGGAGCAAGCAGCGACGACCGCATTGACCGCCGTGCAAGTGCACGCGTGCGCGACCAAGCACGCGATTTATTGAGCAGAGCCAACCGCGTGCACGGGTCGCATGGCTCTAGTGAATCGGTTGTGGTTCACGAAACCGGCAAACTTCTCTTGCGTGCGTATCCCGATTGGCTCGCAGTACGCAAAACTGCCGGCGGGCAATTTCAATTGCGCAGTGGAGCTGCAGCATGGATGCCGAAAAATGCACATTTGGCCGACGAGCAATTTCTCGTTGCTGCAGATCTCGACGGCGACCGTAAGAACAGCCGCATTCGCCTTGCTGCAGCGCTCTCACAAGAAGACATCACCGACCAACTTGCAGAATTCATGACTGTCAGTAACGAACTCGTGTGGGATCGTGAAAAAAACGACCTCGTGCGCCATATTGAATGGAAACTCGATGGCATGCGGCTACGTACTGTGCGTCAAAAGCCAGAGCCAAGTGAACAAACAACTACCGCGCTGATTGAGCGTATTCATGCAACAAGTTTGCAGGCACTTACTTGGAACGACAATGCCATCTCGCTGCGGCAACGTGTTGCTTTTCTTCATTCGCGTAATAGCGAATGGCCAGACTGGAGCAACAAAAACTTGCTGAACAGTCTCAGTGAATGGCTCGAGCCGTATCTTGCCGGGTGCACGTCGCGCAACGACCTTGAAGCGCTCAACGTGGCTCTCATTTTGCGCAGCGGCTTACCCATGCACCTCGGCAGCGAACTCGATGCACTCGCCCCTGAGCGCGTCACACTGAACAACGGCGCCGAGCTCACCATTGCCTACAGGGGCGACGAACCCCCTCGCATCTCTGCACGCGTTCAGGCCTTCTACGGCGTCACCAGTCACCCTTGTATTGGCGCTGGTGCGGTTCCCCTTGTGGTGGAACTGCTCTCACCTGCCCATCGCCCAGTGCAGGTAACAAGTGACCTCCCTGCTTTTTGGGCAGGTTCGTGGGCAGAAGTGCGTAAGGAAATGGCTGGCCGCTACCCCAAACATTCGTGGCCGGCTAACCCAAACGTGCGCGAGTAGACCTCTAGCCCCTACCGTAGAGGTATGGCTGATTTTGACTTCACCGAGATCTTCCCCCTCGGCCCCGACACCACCACTTATCGCTCACTAGGAAGCGAGGGTGTCTCTACCTTCGATTCGCCGGCAGGCACATTTTTACGTGTTGAGCCAAGTGCCATCACGTTGCTCACAAGTACTGCCATGCGCGATATTGCACACCTCTTACGCGCCAGCCACCTCCAACAACTTGCCAACATCTTGGACGACCCAGAGGCAAGTGACAACGACCGCTTTGTTGCTCTCGACCTCTTAAAAAATGCAAGCATTGCAGCTGGCGGAATTTTGCCTATGTGTCAAGACACTGGCACCGCAATTGTGAAAGGCAAGAAGGGCCAATTTGTTTTCACCGGTGGTGGCGACGAAGAAGCAATTGCTCGCGGTGTTTACAACACCTATCTCACCAGCAACTTGCGCTACAGCCAAATGGCTCCGCTCAACATGTACGACGAGGTCAACACAGGCAACAACCTTCCTGCTGAAATTAAAATTTCCGCCGTCGATGGCGATGCGTACAAGTTCCTCTTCATGGCAAAAGGTGGAGGCTCGGCCAACAAGAGCTACCTCTTCCAGGAAACAAAAGCTTTGCTGAATGAAAAGGCCCTTTTGCCGTGGCTCTTCGACAAAATGAAAACACTTGGCACAGCAGCATGTCCGCCATATCACTTAGCTGTTGTTATTGGTGGCACCTCAGCAGAAAGTGCAGTGGAAACAGCAAAGCTTGCTAGCGCTCATTACCTTGATGCGCTTCCTACAGCAGGTAGCGCACTCGGCCATGCGTTTCGCGATGTTGAGCTTGAGCAAAAAGTTTTGAAGCTTGCGCAACAAACGGGAATTGGTGCTCAATTTGGTGGCAAGTATTTCTGCCACGACGTACGCGTTGTGCGCCTTCCGCGCCACGGTGCAAGTTGCCCGGTTGCTTTTGCGGTGTCGTGTAGTGCCGACCGTCAGGCAGTTGGAAAAATTACTGCCAAAGGTATTTTTCTTGAAGAACTTGAAACCGACCCTGCACGTTTCTTGCCGGAAATTACCGAAGACCAACTTGCGAGCGAAGTAGTTCACATTGATCTCACCCAACCCATGAGCGACATTCGCAAAAAGTTGTCGCAGTACCCAGTAAAAACTCGCGTCATGTTGACTGGCCCCATGGTGGTGGCTCGCGACATTGCTCATGCAAAAATTAAAGAACGCATTGATGCTGGCGGAGGCATGCCGCAATACATGAAAGATTTCTGCGTGTATTACGCCGGCCCCGCAAAAACGCCTACGGGTATGGCTTCTGGTTCATTCGGACCCACCACTGCCGGACGCATGGACTCATACGTTGACGAGTTCCAAGCACAGGGTGGAAGTTTCATCATGCTTGCTAAGGGCAACCGCTCTGCTCAGGTAACTAATGCCTGCAAAACGCACGGCGGTTTTTATCTTGGCTCTATTGGCGGCCCCGCTGCTCGCCTTGCTCAAGATTGCATTACCAAAGTGGAAGTGTTGGAATATGCAGAACTTGGTATGGAAGCAGTTTGGAAAATTGAAGTGAAAGATTTTCCAGCCTTCATTGTGGTCGACGACAAAGGCAACGACTTCTTTGACCTTGTGAACAAGCCGTACCAGCCAAGCCCTGTAACTATTAGCAAACACTAAAAAGAGCGTTAGCCCAATTCGCCAGCGAGTTCACCTAAGCGCTTTTCACCTTCACTTGTTTGGCCGCCGCGTGCCATGAAGTTCTGCATTGCTTGTTGCGCTTGCGGGTCGGCGAGCAACCGGTTGAAGCCAACTGCCTCTTGCAGTAATTCATCCTGAATATTGTGATCGCTGCGCAAAATTGCCGCCTTTGCTTCTTGCACTGCAGCACGTGGAAATGATGCAATGCGCTGTGCCATGCGGTACACGAAAGGCCACAACTCATTTTCATTCAACGTGCGGTTCACCCAACCCCATTTTTCGGCAGTATCGGCATCAATGTCGTCGCAACCCAGCACTACTTCTAGAGCCCGCGAACGCCCCACTAAACGCGAGAGGCGCACGGTGCCACTTCCACCAGGAATAATGCCGAGAGCAACTTCTGGCTGATTAAAAACTGCCTTGTCACGCAACGCAAAGCGCATGTCGCAGCTAAGAGCCAACTCACTTCCCCCGCCACCAATGCGGCCTTCAATGACAGCAATAGTTGCTTTGGGCATCTCACGAAATGCTTCACACATTTTTGTGAAGGTATTGAGTTCAGTCGGTGTGGGCAGGTCTTGTGGAATTTGCAAAATAAGACCCACGTCGAAGTGAGGAATAAAGAAATCGGGGTTGGCAGAACTTAAAACCACCACACGCACTTCATTGTCACTTGCAAGTTCACCAGCAAGTTTTGCCAACTCACCATATAGCGGAAGGTCAAAAATATTTATGGGCGGGTTGTTAATAACCACCGAGGCAACACCCTCAGCCACCTGCACACGCGCTAATTGATAACCGGAATAGTCCATGGCATCTCCTACAAAAGTGACTTCATTGCAGCGCGAGTTGCCGCAACTTCATCGGGGTTGCCACCAAATTCCACTGCACCAAAATCGGTAACACCAATGTCGCGCAACGCGCTGACTCGCTCACACACTTCTGCCGCACTTCCCACAATGGCAATATCGGCTGGCCCTGCAGCACCTTCTAGGTCGAGCATGGCGCGGTAACTGGGAAGTTGGCCATAAATGGCGAAGGTTTGCGATGCACGAGCCAAGGCGGCATCGCGGTCTTTTGTAACGCACACTGGCAGTGCAGCAATAACCCGTGGGGTTGGTTTACCTGCTTCATCTGCAGCGCGGTTGAGAGTAGGAATGGTGTGCGACGACAAAGTTGCTGGTCCTGTGCACCACGTGAGTGTTCCATCGGCAAGTGCTCCGGTTACCCGCAACATTTGTTCGCCAAGTGCTGCTACCACAACTGAGAATGGCTGAGAGCCGGCAACAGAAACTTCGGCATGGGCCGAATACACCTCGCCGCTAAATGACACTTTCGATGTTTGAGCAAGCTGAGTGAGAATGGTGAGGTACTCGCGCATATGGCGCACTGGCTTATCGAACGACATGCCCATCATATTTTCAATAACAATTTTGTGGCTTAGCCCGATGCCCAAGCACAAGCGGCCACTCGCTGCAGCATTGACCGTGAGGCACTGCTGCGCCAGCATCATGGGGTGGCGTGGGTAGGTTGGCACTACTGCGGTGCCTAGTTCAATGCGTGGAACTTCACGACCGACAATTGCAAGAACGGTGAGGGCATCGTGGCCAAATATTTGTGGCGCCCAATAACTGGAAAAACCATCTTGTTCTGCCCCGCGCGCCTCGGCCACAATGACATCGAGGGTTCCGCTAGTAACTGCTCCACCAAAAATTCCTATTTTCATGAGCGAAACCGTATCACTCATAGAGCAACGAATATCTCTAGGCGAGGCTCACTAGGTCGAGCCACGACTTATTGAAATAATCCACTTCGCCGTCGGGAAGCAACAGTACCTTGGTTGGTGAAAGCCGTTCAACAAATTCGGGGTCGTGGCTCACGAAAATAATGGCGCCTTTCCAATCGGAAAGTGAGTTGGCAATTGATTCACGACTCGCGGGGTCGAGGTTGTTCGTTGGTTCGTCGAGTAACAGCAAGTTGTTGCGGCCCACCATCAACATGGCAAGAGCTAACTTTGTTTTTTCTCCACCCGAAAGCGTGCCCGACTCTTGGAACACTTTGGTTCCAGATAGCCCAAACATGCCTAAGTAGCCACGCAGTTGAGTTTCCGTCAGGGCCAACTGCGGTGGAGCCTCTTTGCGCATGTGGTCAATGAGGTTGGCATGTGGGTCGAGGTTGTCGTGTTCTTGCGCGTAATAACCCATTTGCACTTTGTACCCGAACTCAAAGTTACCCAAGTTTGCTTCTGTTTCGCCAGCCAAAATGCGCAGCAAGCTTGTTTTACCCGCACCGTTGAGACCCAAAATGAGCAGTCGCTCACCTCTACCCAAATCGAAAGAAACATCTTCAAAAATTGGTGGCCCTGCGTACGCCTTCGACAAATGGCTTACCGTGATAACCGTTTCACCAGCTTGTGGTGGGTCGGGGAACTTCACTTTCATTACACGATCTTTTGCACCGGCCTTCGTGCGAGTTGACTCCATGCGGTCAATGCGCTTTTCAATGCTGTGCGCCATGCTTGCTTTCGTTGCTTTTGCACCAAAGCGGTCGACCAATGTTTGCAAGCGGTCAATTTCTTTCGATTCCATTGCGGCCTTCTTTGCCGTTCTGCGCTCGTCATCGGCACGCGAAGTTTTGTATTGCGTGTAGGTGCCCTTGTACTCCACCAAGGTACCCACTTCATCTTCGCCGGGCCTGTCGAGATGCAGCACTCGAGTAATTGCTTCATCGAGCAACTCGAGGTCGTGGCTAATGACCAACAAAGCACCACGATATTGTCGCAAAAAGTTCAGCAACCAGGTTTTTGCATCAACGTCGAGGTGGTTGGTGGGCTCATCGAGCAACAACATATCGCTACCCGCAAATAAAATTCGTGACAGCTCTACTCGGCGACGCTCTCCACCAGACAGAACACCTAACTGCAAATCGAGCCGATCGGGCTTCAGCCCCAAACCCGCCGCAATGGAGCGCGCTTCGCTGTCGGCCGAATAGCCACCTTTGTCGCGAAACTGCTCTTCGGCCTTGGTGTACTTGCGAATATTTGATTCACTCGCATTTTCTTCCATACCAATGCGTAATTTTTCTAACCGAATGAGATCTTCGTCAATGTTGCGGCCCGACAAAATATGATTCACTGCAAGCCGTCCGTCGAACTGACCAGCTGCTCGAGGGTCTTGCGACAAATAGCCGTAGCCACCCTTTCGCAAAATGTTGCCTTTCGTTGGGTCATTGTCGCCACCGAGAGTTTTGAAGAGCGTGGTCTTACCTGCACCATTGCGACCAACAAGGCCTACCTTGTCGCGCGGCATCACTGTGAAGGTTGCGTCTTCAACAATGGTCTTGCCGCCTATTTCAACGGTGATGGCATTGACTTGAAGCACCGACCTATCGTGTCACCACTCGCGCCCAGTAACAACCACCATTTCAAATAGGCAGCGTGACTTTCGTTCTAACCTGCAGGCGCAGCGGTACTTGGCGTGGGAATAGTTGTTGCAGGTACAGCAGTTGTGGCAACCGGAACCGTTGTGGACGGAACTGCTGCGATAGTTGTGGCCACGGCCGGACCCGTGGTTGCCACCGGCACAGGTACAGAGGTGGAATTACTCGCCAATGTTGTTGAAGAACCCGCATCCAGCGTGGTTGTGGTGGGCATCACGCCCTGCAGCACCCGAGAATCGTCTTGATAGTAGACCTTCAGGCAATCACCTGGAGCACTTGGCGCAATGCCAACAGCTCGCGCAATGGCAGTAGCGAGCACTACCCGACCATCGGGGCTGGGGTGAATGCCATCGTTTGATCGCAATGAGCGTGTAGCTGAAATGGTGCGCCAGTCGAGCAACGTTATATTTTCGTGGGCGGCAACAAGTTCTTCAATGATGGCGTTTACTTCTGCTTGCTTACTACGAAACTCTGTGGTGTTCACAAGGAGTATGGGCAGCGGAGACACGCGAGCAATGGCTTTTTCCATAGCAGTGCGGTAACGCTCTTTGTTTCCGTCGTAGTTGGAACCAAGCCCAATGACTACTGCGTCCCAGCCTTCGTTCCAGCGCCGGTCGAGCACTTTGCTGGCAAATTCAGCAAACTGACCAGCTTCTGCTTCAAGAGCAACATTCCAACCTTGTGGAACCATTAAGCCACATGCTTCGTTGCCGTACCGTTTTGAAATTGACGCCATGATGGAGTCGCCAATCATGAGCAAGCGATTTCCCTGCGCAACAGAACCTAGAACTGCACCTTCAAGTTTCGGAAACTTCACATCGGAAGCAAGGTTTGGCGGCAATGTAGCAACGCCAACAAAATCATTTCCGGGAATGCGACCCACTCCATCGAGCTCTCCGCCGTTGCCGTCACTCGTCACGAGGGAACACGCCGACACTCCAACAGCAAGAAACGCCGTCGCGAAAAAAATGGGGAAGGTCTTGCGGTTCAACATGAGAGTTCTAGTCCACCGCCAAAAGTTCCGAAAAGCAAGTCAATTATGAGTGACTAGTGCCATTACTTTTGCGTAATTCGTCGCGAATCTCGGCCAAAAGATCATTTGTCGAAGAAGCTGCAGCTGCCGAACGGAACTTGTTGTACAACTTCACAATGGTGAACATCACAAATGCAACCAGCAAAAAGTTGATGACCGCCGACAACAAAGTTCCAAATGGCAAGAAACTGCCATTGAGAGTAAGACCCTTATCATTGAAATTTGGCTGTTGCCCACCAAAAATTGCGCCGAGGATTCCGCCCAAGATGCCCTGGTTATCTTTGCCGTCACCAGCAAAGGCATCGATAATAGTTTTGAAAGTTGCACCCATCACAAATGCAACACCAATTTCCACCACATTGCCGCGATCAATGAACTCGCGGAACTCTTTCACCACTTTGCTGGGTTTTTCAATTGCTTTCGGCATATACCCAATGTAGGTCACCGTGGCTATTGAGAATTGTCATCACTTTCAAGGTCGCTAAACCTGTCAATTTTGCGCAACGAAGGAAATAAGAACCAAAAGAGACCAACAATGCCAACGGTGGCAATACCTCCGCCCACCACGGCGGCTGGCGCGCCAAATGCCTGTGAAGCAACTCCCGACTCAAATGCACCCAGTTCGTTAGAAGCTCCAATGAACACATTCTCTACTGCGAGCACCCGCCCGCGCTTATCGTCGGGGGTTACCAAAGGAACAATGGAACCACGAATAAACACACTCACCATGTCGGCACCACTGAGCACAATGACCGCAGCAAATGCCACAAGGTAACTATGCGTGAGACCCAATACAACTGTTGCAAAACCAAAAGTTGCAACCATAAAAAACAACAAGCGGCCAATATGGCGGCGAGCGGGGCGGAAAGCTAAAAACAACGCAACGCCAGCAGCGCCAATACCGGCTGCAGCACGTAGCCAGCCATATGCAACGTCACCTACATGCAAACGCTCTTCGGCAATAACGGGAAGTAGTGCTATTGCTCCACCAAACAGAACTGCAAAGAGATCGAGAGAAATTGCCGCAAGCAAAATAGGAGTACGACGAATAAAGCGCAAACCTTCTAGCGCGTCGTGAAGCGTTGGCCGTTCCCGATTTTCTTCCGTTGCGGCTTGCCCCGTTTTTACTCGCATCAAACTCAATAGGCCAATACATATGAGACCCGATGCCACCGCATACGCCACCCAAGGGTCGACGCTGTACAACAAACCCGAAGAAGCGGGGCCAAGAATGGCTGCACCGGTCCATGTTGCTGACGAGAGTGCCACAACGGCTGGCAAACCACCTGCCGGAGCAACCATTGGCCAAATCGAACGTGCCGCTGGCGCAATGAAGGCACGCGACACCCCGTAGAGAAAAGTAATAAAGAAAATAGGAGCAACTGCGGTGGGGTGCGTGCGGGCATAGAACATGAGCGCAAGAGCTGAAACAAGTTCGCCAACGATTCCCAACATGGCAATTTTTTTGCGTTGAAATCTGTCTGCCACCATTCCCGTTACCAAAACAAGAAATGCCGCTGGTAAAAACTCAACAAGACCAATCCAGCCAATATCAATTTCTCGCCCCGTAATGTCGTACACCTGCTTGCCCAGGGCCGCTGCTTGCAGCATGAGCCCCGTATACAGCGTGGTCGAATATATGAGCATGTTCCTTACAGCAGGTACACGAATAACGTCACGAGTGGTGAGCTCCGGTGGCGTCGATGGAGAAACAGCATTTGACACGGTCTTGGCAGACTAGCGGGTAGGCGCAACGTGCTAGAACCTTTCTATGGGGAACATTGCTCACGAAACACGCTGGCTCGATGCAACTGCACAAGCAGCACTGGTACGAAATAAAGAAGTCACCGCAAGCGAACTTGCCGAAGCTGCCATCACGCGCATTGAGCAAATAAACCCTGCTATCAATGCAGTCAATATTCCGTGGTTCAACCATGGTCGCGAGCTCGCCGAGCAAGTTGACGCAACAAGCCCAAGAACTCCATTTGCTGGTGTTCCCTTTTTACTCAAAGACCTCCACACCATGTACGAGGGTCAACATATTTCGCAAGGCAACAAAGCACTCAAGGAAGCAAACTACATTGCAACTTCAGATACCACGTTGGTATCGCGCTTCAAACAACAGCATCTCATTTTTCTTGGCCGCACCAATTCACCCGAGTTCGGCAGCTTGCCCGTTACTGAACCCGAAGCATGGGGCGCAACACGTAACCCTTGGAACACAAACTTCACCCCTGGCGGTTCGAGTGGCGGAGCAGCCGCAGCAGTTGCATCGGGCATGGTTCCTATTGCTCATGCCAGCGATGGCGGCGGTTCTATTCGCGTTCCTGCTTCGTGTTCTGGTCTCGTTGGATTAAAAGTTTCACAAGGCCGCATCTCGGTTGGCCCCTCACGATTGGAAACAAACCTCGGCGTCGAGCTTGCAGTTTCACGCAGCGTGCGCGACATTGCAGCATTACTCGACGCGGTGCATGGCCCCGGCGTGGGCGACACGGTTATTGCTCCACCACCACTTCGCCCCTATGTAGACGAGCTCACCACACACCCCGGCAAATTGCGCATTGGGTTTGTTCAGTCACATTTCAATGGCAACCCCATTCACCCAGAGTGTGTAACTGCCGTCAACGATGCTGCACATTTGCTTGAATCACTTGGGCACTACGTTGAACTTGCATTTCCCGCTGCAATTAATGACCCCAAAGCAGGCGGCCGATTCATGACCTTATGGTCAACAAATATGGCAACAAGCCGGCACAGCATTTCCGCCATGTTGGGCCGTGAAGTAACTACCAACGATATTGAGTTAGTGAACTGGGTAATGGCCGCGTACTCATCGAAGGTAAGCGCACTCGACTACGCACTTGCCATTAATGAAAGTGGCGTGTACCGACGTGCTGTACAGCAATGGTGGGAAGATGGATGGGATATTTTGCTCACGCCAACACTCGCGGCCCCGCCACTTGCTATTGGTGTTTCAGCAAACAACCCCAATGACCCCATGGCACCTCTCAAAATTGCCGGCGAATGGATGGGCTTCACCGCCCAGTTCAATACCACTGGCCAACCCGCCATCAGTTTGCCGCTGCACATGACCGCCGACGGATTACCCGTAGGCGTACAACTCGTTGGCGCTTATGGCCGCGAAGACATTCTCATTGCGCTTGCTGCTCAAATTGAAGCTGCTGCGCCGTGGGCCGACCTCACACCAAATATTTAACGCGCAGTCCAGCCGCCATCTACAACAACATTTTGACCCGTCATAAAACTCGACGCACCGCTTGCCAAAAAGAGCAATGCACCATCGAGTTCGTGAGCAAAACCCATTCGCGGTATCGGCGAGTTCGTAGTGATGTAGCGCTGGCTGCCTTCATCGCTTTCCATTCCCGCAGTCATTTCCGTTTCAAACCAACCAGGGCACAGTGAATTCACGCGAATGCCTTTACGCGCCCACTGCAAAGCAAGTTCGCGCGTCAAGTTGATAACCGCACCTTTACTTGCTGAATAGTTTGCTTGCTTAATTGGGGTTGCGCCTACAAGACCAAGCATGGAAGCAATGTTCACTACGCATCCACTTTTACGTTCCACCATGCCAACACCTGCCAACTTGCACAAGTGCCACACAGCAACCGTGTTTACCTGCATCACATCTTCAAATGTTTCTAAGGTCTCTACTTCAATTCCACCAGTACGTGAAATACCAGCGTTGTTCACCAATACATCAATGCGTCCGAAATGCTTTTCCACTGTGGCAACAAGATGCTCACGGTCTTTTGCTATTCCCACATCGCCAGGTACAGCAAGTACACCCGGCAGCTCTGCAGCAAGTGCTTCAAGCCGGTCGGCGCGCCGCGCAGAAATGGCTACCTGTGCTCCCACTGCGTGAAGCACTTTGGCAAAGCGCACGCCTAGACCCGAAGAAGCCCCGGTCACTAAGGCAACTTTGCCGTCGAGGCGAAATTGTGAGAGCGGGTCAAGGGCACGGGGGTCAAACTGGTCTGGCACGGTTACTACGATGACAGATATGGAAACCTCTGACACAGTTTTACGACCATTGGTGCTTCTCGTACATGGTGCATGGCACGGCGCATGGTGCTGGGCCGCGCTGCAAAGTGAGCTCGATCAGCGCGGTATTGCGTCTTTAGCCATCGATTTACCTGGTCACGGGGCTTCTACGTTGCCACTTTCCAATATGCACGGCGACGCCCAACATGTTGCCGATATCGCCTCAAAAATTGGCAGACCCGTGATGCTTGTGGGCCACTCATATGGTGGCGGAGTCATTGGTGAAGCCGCACATCTTTTGCGCAACTCAACAACTGCTCCTGTGCAACACCTGTTGTATCTCACTGCATTTTGCCTCGATGAAGGCGAAAGTGTGGGCGGTCTTGCCGCATCGCTTCCGGCAGAAAATGCTCTACTCAATGCTGCAATTTTGCCCGGGCCCGACGGTGCTAGTGGTGGCACGCTTGTTCTTGACTGCACCAAAGCTCACGACGCGCTCTACGGCTGCTGCCCCACCAATGTGAGTGATGCTGCTATCTCACGGCTCTCGCCTCAGCCCATGGCCACTCTTGGCCAACCAACAAGTGCTGCACCTTGGAAAACAATTCCCAGCACATACGTGGTGTGCGAGCAAGACAAAGCCATTCACCCCAACCATCAACGCATGATGGCCAAGCGGTGCACAAATGTGCTCAGCCTCAACACCGACCATTCGCCATTCATTTCCATGACAACTAGTACCGCAGACATCATTACGAATATTGTGCTTTTATGAAAGTTCGCATTGGTTACGGCCTTGGTGTTCGCACACACCTCAACGACACTTCATTTTTTGATGTTGTCGATGCGCTTGAAGACTTGAAGTTCGACAGTCTGTGGGTCAGTGAACGTATCGGCGCAGAAGCACCCGACCCAGTAGTAGCAATGTCGGTCGCCGCTGCACGCACGAAGAAATTGAAATTCGGCATGAGCGTCATGGTGCTACCTGGTCGCAACCCTGTTCTTCTTGCCAAGCAACTCGCCACGCTCGACCGCATGTCGAACGGCCGCCTGCTCCCTGCCTTTGGTTTAGGAGTTGCCGATGTTGCCGAGCAACAAGCATTCGGAGTAGAGCGCACCACCCGCGCAAAACTATTCAATGAAACTCTTGAAGTGGTGCGCAAATGCTGGACCGACGAATTGGTTAACCACGATGGAGAATTTTTTCAACTCAACAACTTACGAGTGTTACCAAAGCCTCAACAGCAACCGCCCGAGGTATGGCTTGGCGGAATTGCCCCAAGCGAGTTGAAGCGCGTTGGGCGCACTGCCGATGGTTGGCTTCCTTCATTTGTGACCCCAAGCGACGGAGCATCGGGATGGGCCACCATTACCGAACATGCAAAAGAGCACAACCGCACTATTGACCCCGAACATTTTGGCGTGCTTATTCCCTACGCCTTAGGCGAAGTTCCCAATGCCCTCATGGCGGGCTTAGCCGCTCGTCGACCCGATTTGGCCGACCCCAGCGTGCTCGTTCCAAATAGTTGGGATGCACTCACCAAAACAATTCAAGAATTCATTTCAGTAGGCGCGAGCAAGTTTGTTGTCTTGCCTATTGTGGAACCCACCAGCGCACAACATTGGATTAGCCACCTTGAAGAAGCCTCTCGCATACTTTTGCCACTACAAAACTAGTTTTCTCTCCGGCGTTGCCGTATTGAGTTGCATCAGTGTTGGCATCGGCGCCCTCTCGGTTAATGCAAATAGTGCATTCGCCAAAAAAGATTCGCGACCTGAGGCACTCATTGTTGGTGATTCCGTCATGAGTGTGCTCGGTGTTTTCGATACAGCACTCAAGGCGCTCCATAAGGAACATCCGGTGCTGTTCCAGGCCGAGCCATGTCAATTGCTTACGCATTCTGGCTGTATTCCAGAGACAGAAGAGAGCGCCCTTGAACGATTCAGAAATGCACGGGGAAAGTTTAGTGATGTCATCATCGTTACTACTGGCTACAACGAATTCAGTGACGAAGTTTTCTTCAATGCCACTAAAAAGTTTCGTGACGAAGCGAAAAAGCAAAAAGTTTCCATCATTTGGCTTACTTACCGCGAAAATGGCAACGTCACTGAAAAAGCTAAACGGTTTAATGCCATCTTGCGCCGCGTAGCCAAATCTGACCCAAAGTTCTTCCTCTACGACTGGAATGAATTCTCACTGGGAAAATTGAGTTGGTTTAGCGGCGATCGCATTCACATGAGTCGTGGTGGCGGCACAAACTTGGCACGTTATTTAGGTAAGGCAATTGGCGAAGTCATCGATATTCGTCGTTCACGGGGCACAACAACCACGACTATGTCAACTACCACTTCGACCAGTACAACTGTGGTGGCAGAAACCACCACCACTTCCCTACTTGCGGGGTGATTGAACGAAACGGTCGGGAGCAAATGCTGGCTCCACCATCAACTTCTGATTCCAGTCGTGGGTGAGGCGACGATGCGCAATACGCCAATCGCCATTGCGTAATTCAAAAGTGTCGAAATACCGGCCTGCAAAATTTTCCAGGTACTCACCACCGTCGTTGCTGCACCGATGCCACGCCAACACTTGCGTTTCAGCTTCTGCTGTGGTGAGCGAAGTAAAGCTAAACACGGTGTCGGAAGGGAAATGCTTTGTTGCAATGGCATACCCACGCAAACTGGTTGTCGCATGCTTTGCAAAGTCCGCACCCAGACCTTTAAATGATCCGTAGTCTGCGGTGCCATCGGCGTGGAATGCTGAAGCAACAAGTTCTGGGTCGCAACGGTCAATGCCAAGGCAATAGTTCAAAATACAACGGCGCATCGCGCGCTCTGCCGCAATAGCTGCTTCTGGAGACAATGGACCATTGAGTTCTTGAGGTGTCGTCATAGAAGCGAACTGTAGTTCACCCAATTGTGTTGCTGATTATCAGCACAGCGGTGACCCCAGCTGCCGCCAGGCGATACCAACCAAACCGCGCAAGTGGGCGTGCCGACAAGTACCGCACCAGCCATTTCACAGCAACAATCGCGGTAATAAAGGCCACTACCGCGCCCAAGATGGGAGTTCCCCAGCCGTAAGCATCGACCAATTCGCCACCATTTTTTGCCAAGTCAAGTGCGGTCGCCGCCGTCAATGTTGCAAGACCTAATAAGAAACTGAACTCCAAAGCAGCCGCCATTGAACACCCCACCAGAAGCGCCGCAACAATAGTGATGAGGCTTCTGCTGACCCCGGGCCACATTGCCAACGCCTGCGCGACACCAATAATGAATGCATTCTTCAACGTGATGTCGGAAATGTTGCGCGCCCCATGCGATGGCTTCCACCACAAAAGAAAAACGCCACCCACTGCCCACGCCGCAACTACTGCCCACGGTGTAAATAACTTGTCTTTAATGCTGTCGCCAAAGGCAACACCAATGACCGCTGCTGGAAGAAAAGCACAAACAAGAAGTGTCAAAATGCTACGACCCTCTGCGTCTTTGCCAACGATGCCTTGCGCCATGCTCATAATGCGCGCGCGATACAAGGCGACAACCGCCAATATGGCGCCGAGCTGAATAGCAATGGCGTAGGTATCGGCCGCAACTTTTCCGGCTTCGTCACCGAGGCCCAACAGATGTTGAGTAACAAGAAGGTGCCCTGTTGAAGAGATGGGCAAGAACTCTGTGATGCCCTCGACGACTCCGAGGACAATCGCGTCAAGAATCGAAAGAGGCGTCATACGTGTGGCTGATAGTACCAACTTTGATGCAAAGTGACGGGACTAAATAATTACTGCGTCATTCTTTTTCTTGGTAAGCCTTCAATGACGCCATTCCAAATAAAATGGCTCCAGTGAAAACAACGAAGAAGATGACTGCACCAAACGAGAACAGTGTCGCTTCAGACATCTATTTACCTTTCTGCCCAGCAAGTAAAAATGCACCGAGCGCAAGAATTGATGGAACCCACACCCCTACGTAGATGCCGTTGAGCTTGTCGCTTTGTTCATCCCCTGCAAAATACAGTGAAATACTTAGCGCCAGACTTGCCGCAGCTGATAGCAGAACAGACACTTGCAGAATGAGTTTTGGCTTCATGTTCTTATTTTAACCCATCTAAGAAAAAAAGGGGTGGACGTGCGACACATTGCCGCACGTCCACCCCTTGAAAACTTTTTCTAGTTGGAATCGCCTGAACGAGCCTTAGCAATGTTCAAAATCATCAAACCAAACAAGCCCTTGGCCGTAATGTCGGCCACGGTGTAAGCAAGTTGACGTGCAGTTTCGGCACCTTCGTTGCCAGCATCGAAGATCACTGGGAACAGGTAGCCAATTGGGTATACCAACCAGGTGAGCAACAAAATCCCTGTTGCATTCTTGATTGATGATGCAACCGCACCCTTTTCGCGTGATCCAGCAGCCTTCAACTCACCCGACAAGGTGAACAAAATGTAGATGAATGGCAACATTGAGAGGATCCAGAAGGTCCACTTTGTGCCATCACTTGATGCTGTTTCACCTGGGTAGCCAAGTCCGATCATGAGCACGGTCGCTGGTACCAAAGTCGTCATCAATTTCTTGCGACGGTCTGCAGTAACACCCAACACAATGAGCAATTCAATAACGAGAAGTGGCACAGTAATGAGCCAGTCTGCGTAACGATATCCTTCGTTGACGACACCTTCTGACCAGCCACTCCACATTCTGTAGTAGTGGTAACCAGCGATACCTACAACAACTGCTGACACAGCCACACCAGATTGGTACTGCTTTGCCACACTCTTAATTTGCGTCAGAAAGTAAACGAACGCACCGAGCATTACAGCGGTTCCAAATGAAAGCGCGTTGTACACCAGTTGATTCAAAGTACTGTCTTCAAAAACCATCTTCATTTAATATCTCCCCACTTAATTTGTTATGAACACGGAAATACGGTTCCGTAGAAGTCCAACATAATAAAAATGAGGAATCCATTTGTGCATCTCATTGCATGGGGTAAAAGAAAGTATTAATTGGCAGCCCCAACGGGATTCGAACCCGTGCCGCCACCTTGAGAGGGTGGTGTCCTAGGCCACTAGACGATGGGGCCAAGTAGCAGACCGAAGGCTATCGCCCATTCAAGAAACATCGTTTCAATTGGCTGGGGAGCAAGGAATCGAACCCTGAATAACAGAACCAGAATCTGCTGTGTT
>JBAXNF010000003.1:0-37892 GCA_037133935.1 bacterium | reverse complement strand
AAACATCACACAACGTAAACGGAGTAATCAGAAATGTCTAAGGCAAAGTTTGAGCGTAATAAGCCTCACGTGAATATTGGAACGATGGGTCATATTGACCATGGTAAGACCACGTTGACGGCTGCTATTTCTAAAACGTTGGCTGATCGTGGTTTGGCTACGTATACGCCGTTCGATCAGATCGATAAGGCTCCTGAAGAAAAAGCTCGTGGTATCACGATTTCTATTGCTCATATTGAGTATGAGACAGCGAATCGTCATTATGCCCACGTTGACATGCCTGGTCACGCTGACTACATCAAGAATATGATCACTGGTGCTGCACAAGTTGATGGCGCTATTTTGGTGGTTGCTGCTACTGATGGTCCGATGCCTCAAACTCGTGAGCACGTGTTGTTGGCTCGCCAGGTGGGTGTTCCTTACATTGTTGTTGCTTTGAATAAGAGCGACATGGTGGAAGATGAAGAGTTGTTGGAACTTGTTGAGCTTGAGGTTCGCGAGTTGTTAAGCGAGTACGAGTTCCCTGGTGATGATGCGCCTGTTGTGCGTGTTTCTGCTTTGAAAGCTCTTGAGGGTGATGCTGCTTGGCAAGAAAAAGTGATGGAGTTGATGGCTGCGTGTGATGCGTCTGTTCCTGAGCCTGTGCGTGAGCTTGATAAGCCTTTCTTGATGCCTATTGAAGACGTGTTCACTATTACTGGTCGTGGAACTGTTGTGACTGGCAAAGTTGAGCAGGGCAAGGTTCATACTGGTGATGAAATTGAAATTGTTGGTTTGCGTGATACGCAAAAGACAACGTGTACTGGTGTGGAAATGTTCCGCAAGTTACTCGATGAGGGTATGGCTGGCGACAATATTGGTGCGTTGTTGCGTGGAACGAAAAAAGAAGATGTGGAGCGTGGCCAGGTGTTGTGTGCACCGGGTTCTATTACTCCGCATGCGAGTTTTGAGGGTCAGGTGTATGTGTTGACGAAAGAAGAAGGCGGTCGTCATAAGCCGTTTTTCAATAATTATCGTCCGCAGTTCTTTTTCCGTACGACCGATGTGACGGGCACTGTTCAGTTGCCTGCTGGTACTGAAATGGTGATGCCTGGTGACAATGTGAATATGACGGTGGAGTTGGGTAAGCCCATTGCTATGGATGAGGGTTTGCGTTTCGCTATTCGTGAGGGTGGCCGTACTGTTGGTGCTGGTCGAGTCACAAAGATCCTGAAGTAAGGACCACCAATGGCACAAAGCATTCGCATCCGTCTCAAGGCATTTGACCACGAGATCATTGACCAATCAACACGCAAAATTGTTGAGACCGTCACTCGCACCAATGCCACGATCCGTGGACCCATTCCACTACCCACCGATAAGCACCGTTACACGGTGATTCGTGGTCCACACGTAGACAAAGACTCCCGTGAGCACTTTGAGATGCGTATCCACAAACGTCTCATCGACATTGTTGACCCGAACGCAAAAACTATCGACAGTTTGCAGCGCATTGAGCTTCCTGCAGGCGTCGATATTGAAATCAAAATTCAGTCAAACTAATCATTTTCTGAATTCTTAAGAACTTCTTAGGGCCGGCGCTACGTGCGCCGGCCCTTTGCGTTGTAAGTATGGGGTATGACAGAAAATCAGTGGAGCCCTGAGAACATTCCCGTTGCCGACCCAGTGTGGACCCCAGTGCAACAGCGGTCGCCGCTTCCTCCACCTCCACCACTCCATTACATACCAAGCGCTCCTAGTGGCGACGCGGTATCAAGGCGCGCGAGCATCAGTAAAAAAAGTTTTGTGTTCGTCACACTTGCTGCACTCATTGCAGGATCAGTTGGCGGCTTCGTAGGTGCTATGTATAGTTCTGATTACACTTTGTCAAGTACTTATTCTGCTCCACTACTTGTGGCTTCCGATGGTGCTGCAGATGAAAACTCGATTGGCGCAACTTCAATTGCAAAAGTTGCCGCAGCTGTTGCACCAAGTGTTGTGACCATTAGTTCTACATCACAAAGTGCTGCTGGTACTGGCGAGTCTGTCGGTACGGGTATTTTTCTCACAGCAGCAGGAGAAATTCTCACGAATGCGCACGTTGTTGAAGGCGCTACAAAAATTCAAGTGCGCCTCTCCAACGAAACTGAACCGCGTGCAGGAAAAGTTTTGGCGGCAGACGTTGGAAATGATTTGGCACTCGTCAAAATTGAAGGTACTAATTTTAAGCCCGCACAATTTGCAGATCCGAAAGCTATTCGCGTAGGCGATGCAGTTATTGCAATCGGCTACGCACTGAATCTTGATGGTGGTCCAAGTGTGACAACGGGAATCGTGTCTGCACTCAATCGCACTATTACAACTCAAAATGGCGCCTTAAATGGTCTCATACAAACTGACACTGCTATTTCTTCTGGCAACTCAGGTGGCCCATTGGTGAATTACAAAGGAGAAGTGGTTGGCATTAACACTGCCGTTGCTCGTGGCGATAACTCCACTGCTGCAAACAATATTGGGTTTGCTGTTTCCACAAAAGAAGTTTTACGAGTTGTAGAACTTTTGCGCAAGCAAGCGAATGGTGAAACTCGTAAGGAAGGTTATTTAGGTGTTGGTCTGACCGATCGCGACGACGGTGGTCAAGGTGCAGTCATTGCAAATGTTCAATCTGGGTCACCTGCAGCAAAAGCTGGTGTAAAAGAAGGCGACGTTGTTCTTGCAATTAATGATGAACCCATTACTGGTCGTGCGGGAATGATTGCCATTGTTCGTGATGCATTGCCAGAGGAAACCATCACTATGAAATTAGAACGTGGAAAAGAAATCATCACGGTGCAGGCAACTCTGACCGAACGCACCGCGACGGGCTGAGTAGTGCAGCAGCAAGTAACACAAGAACAAGTTCAGTTGTATGAACGCGATGGAGTTGTGTTGTTGCGCAATGTGTTGCCACGTGAACTCATTGAAGAATTAGTACAAGGTGTGCGTGCCAACATGGACGCTCCAAGTAAGTGGGCCAATGAGTACGCCCCCTCAGGTTCTGGTGGTCGCTTTTTCGATGACTATGTGAATTGGCAGACCATCCCTGCCTTTCGCGCAGCAGCCCTGAATGGGGTCTTACCGGGCCTGGCCGCAGGACTCTTGAGGGTTGAACGGCCCCGGTTTTTCCACGAGCATGTGTTGGTGAAAGAGCCCGGAACGGTGACCCCCACCCCGTGGCACCATGATGACCCGTATTACGGGGTCGATGGCCTCCAGAACGTCAGCTTGTGGGTTCCTCTCGACCCGGTGCCCACATCTATTGCACTGCGCTGTATTCGGGGGAGCCACCTCTGGGGAAAGCGTTATATCCCACGGAAATTCGTTAATGACAAGGCATATATCACAAATGCACAAGGTTTTGAGCACCTTCCTCCCCCAGAATCGCTGGAAAATGACCCAAAACTCAGTGTTTTTCCCACAGAAGTGGGTGATGTGGTGGCTTTTCATTTCCGTACCTTGCACAGCGCCCCTGGCACTGAACATCATGGGGGAGGGCGACGAGTGGTGAGTTTTCGCTACGTCGGTGATGATGCTCAGTGGGCGCAACGCCCCTGGACCACATCACCGCCATTTCCCGACAATGGTCTGACCCCTGGCGATGAACTCGACGAGGCCCGTTTCCCCTTCACTTCCTGAGGGTTCTCGGCGCGGTATGTCCCGCAAATCGGGACATACCGCGCCGAGAACCCTTCCTCAATGAGCAGGTGGGACAAGAGGTTCCTCCCGATAGAGTTTGCGTCTGCCCAAGGGGAGACCTCACGGCAACTGTTTTACAACCGACGTCTATGTGCGCCCGTCCGGCGGGTACCACATAGCAACAACTGAAATACGTGCTCCGCCGGCTTGCCGCGCGGAGCATTTGCGTGAATAGACAACTAGAAGTTACAACAACCCACTAATACAACAACGAAGAGGGCTGCCGATATGGCACAAAAAGCGATCGTCGGCGAAAAGGTCGGCATGACACAAGTGTGGGGCGATGACCAGCGCGTCATCCCCGTCACTGTGCTTCGTGTCGAACCCGCTCGCGTTGTCCAAGTCAAAACAGGTGAGCGCGACGGTTATACCGCCGTGCAAGTTACCTATGGCTCCAAGGACGCAAAGAAATTAACCAAACCAGAAGCTGGGCATTTTGCGTCAGCAGGCGTTGCTCCTGGTCGTCGTGTGGTCGAGTTGCGACTCGACTCCATCGATGGCTTTGTTGTCGGTCAAGAAATTGCCGTCGACACATTGATAGTTGGCGAACGAGTCGACGTCACTGCAGTGAGCCGCGGTAAAGGTTTTGCCGGTGGTATGAAGCGTCACAACTTCTCTGGTCAAGGCGCAAGCCATGGTAACCACAAGCATCACCGTGCCCCAGGATCAATTGGATCATGTTCATTTCCTGGTCGCGTTTTCAAAGGTTTGAAAATGGCTGGCCACATGGGTCATGACCAAGTCACCACACTCAACTTGGAAGTTGTCCAAGCCGATATGGAGCGTGGTTTGTTGTTGGTAAAGGGTTCGGTTCCCGGGCCAAATGGTGGCGTTGTTATTGTTCGCAACGCAGTGAAGGCGAAGTGAAGTCATGACAACCATAACTATTAAAAACACTTCAGGAAAAGATTCCGGAACAGTTGAACTCGACGCAGCCACATTTGGTGTTCAGCCAAATGTTCCTGTCATGCACCAAGTTGTTACTGCACAACTCGCACATCGTCGTGCGGGTACGCAAAGCACCAAAACCCGTGCTGAAGTTTCCGGTGGTGGTCATAAGCCAGGAAATCAAAAAGGTGGCGGTGGAGCTCGTCAGGGTTCAACACGTTCACCTCATTTCAGTGGTGGTGGTATTGCTCTGGGGCCAAAGCCTCGTAAATACACACAACGCACACCGAAAAAAATGGTGCGCCTTGCATTGAAGTCTGCACTTTCAGATCGCGTGAACACAGAGCGTCTTTTGGTTGTCGACGAATGGGGCTTCGCCGAGCCAAGCACCAAAAAAGCAATTGCAACATTAGAAGCACTCGGTATTAAAACATCAGTTCTTATTGTGGTCGACAAAAATGACATTGCAGTAGCAAAAAGTTTCCGCAACTTGTACCACGCACAAGTTATTCAAGTGAACGAGCTCAACGCGTATGACGTGTTGTGCAATGAGTGGATCATCTTTTCGAAGGCCACCCTTCCAGTTCAGAAAGAAGCTCAGTGATGAAAGATCCCCGCGACATCATCTTGAAGCCGATTGTTTCCGAGAAGTCGTATGCCCTCATTGAACGTGGCGTGTATACCTTTGAAGTTTCACCTGCGGCAAGCAAGCCAGAAATTCACGATGCAATTGAAGCCATTTGGGGCGTCAAGGTAGCAAAAGTGAACACAATGAACCGTAAGGGCAAAGTACGTCGCACACGTGGTACTAACCGCGTTGGCGCACGTAAAGATTCAAAGCGCGCAATCGTCACGCTTGTAGCCGGCAACGAAATTCCGTTGTTCGAGAGCTGATCGTTAGGAACCAAGGAACCACGTCATGGGAATTCGCAAACGTAAACCAACGAGCGCCGGTCGTCGCTTTCAGACAGTCTCTGATTTCGCAGATATCACAAAGAGCACTCCTGAAAAGACACTTCTCGCTCCAAGTCCACGTACTGGTGGACGTAACTCATATGGTCGCAAGACTGCTCGTCACCGTGGTGGTGGCCATAAGCAGCAGTATCGCATCGTCGACTTCAAGCGCAACAAAGATGCCACTACGGCAAAAGTAGTTGCCATTGAATACGATCCAAACCGCACGTGCCGTATTGCACTTTTGCATTACGCCGACGGTGAAAAGGCATACATCTTGGCTCCTAAGGGTCTTGAAGTAGGCCAGCATGTTTCTTCTGGTCAAGGTGCAGACATCAAGCCAGGTAATGCAATGCCGTTGCGCTATATGCCTGTTGGTACCACCGTGCACAATGTTGAATTGCGTCCAGGCCAGGGTGGCAAAATTGCACGCTCTGCAGGTATGGCAGTTCAACTTGTTGCAAAGGAAGGCGAGTTCGCCACTTTGCGTATGCCAAGTACAGAAATGCGTCGAGTACTCATCGATTGCCGCGCCACTGTTGGTGAAGTTGGCAACTCTGAGCACGAGCTCATCAAAATTGGTAAGGCTGGTCGTAACCGCTGGAAGGGTGTCAAGCCACAAACTCGTGGTGTTGCCATGAACCCTGTCGACCACCCACTTGGTGGTGGCGAAGGTAAAACTTCTGGTGGTCGTCCTGCAGTGTCGCCTTGGGGTAAGCCCGAGCGTCGTACACGCGACAAGAACAAGCCATCACAGCAACTCATTGTTCGCCGGCGTCGTTCCGGCAAGGGTCGGAGGTAATCCATGTCTCGCAGTCTTAAAAAAGGTCCATTCATCGATGAGCACTTGCTCAAGAAGGTCGATGCAATGAACTCTGAAACAGAGCGTCGCATCATCAAAACTTGGTCACGTCGTTCCACAGTCATTCCCGACATGGTGGGTCACACCATCGGTGTTCACGATGGACGCAAGCATGTTCCTGTCTACATCAGCGAATCAATGGTCGGTCACAAACTTGGTGAATTTGCACCAACACGTACCTTCCGTTTCCACGCTGGCCAAGAAAAGAATGTGAAGGGCAAGTAATGACCGGACCAAAGCTCAATGAGTTCTCGTTCGTAGCAGGCGAGAAAACAGGTACGAAAGCAGTTGCCCGTTGGGTACGCATGTCGGCCAAAAAAGTTCGCCCTGTGCTCGATCTCATTCGTGAGAAAGATGTGCAATCAGCCGACGAGATTTTGCAATTCACTACCCGTGAAGCAGCACACGTTGTGCGCAAGTTACTTGCGTCTGCAGTAGCTAATGCACAAAACAACGATGAACTTGACCCTGAAGTACTTTATATCAAGGCATGTTTTGCCGATGAGGGGCCAACGCTCAAGCGTTTCCGTCCTCGCGCAAAGGGTCGTGCTGGTCGTATCAACAAGCGCACTTGCCACATCACTGTGATCGTTGCTCAACTTGGTGACGATCGCCTTGCAGTTTTGCAGGCAAAAAATGCTGGCCGCGGAGTGGCACCAGCAACTGCTGCACGTCGTGCTCGCGTTGAGCGCAGCCGGCAACGTGCTGCAGCGAGCGCTGCAGAAACAACAGAATCTGACAACACGTCAACTGACGCTCCAGAAACGAACGAGGAGAACTGATGGGCCAGAAGGTCAATCCCTACGGCTTCCGCCTCGGTATCACTACCGACTGGAAGAGCCGCTGGTTCAGCACACGCGAATATAAGGAATATCTCACCGAAGACTGGAAAATTCGTGAGTACCTTATGGGAGCTTTGTCTGACGGCGCAGTAAGTCGCATAGAAGTAGAGCGGACTCGCGATAAATTGCGCATCGATGTGCACACCGCACGTCCGGGCATCGTCATTGGTCGTAAGGGTGCAAAAGCCGATGAGCTGCGTACCGGTCTTACCCGCATTACAGGCAACCAAAAAGTACAACTCAACATTGTGGAAATTAAAACAGCTGAACTTGACGCTGCTTTAGTTGCACAAGGTGTGGCCGACCAATTGGTGAACCGCATTGCATTCCGTCGCGCTATGAAGCGCGCTGTACAGAATGCACAGAAAAATGGTGTCCTTGGCATTCGTATTCAGTGCTCAGGTCGTTTGGGTGGCGCAGAAATGAGCCGCACAGAGTGGTACCGCGAAGGCCGTGTACCTCTTCATACTTTGCGCGCCGACATCGATTATGGGTTCCGCGAAGCTCGTACATCATCTGGTCGTATTGGTATCAAGGTGTGGCTGTACAAGGGCGATATTCTTCCTTACAAGAGCCAGAACGACGACAAAATTACTCGTGAAGCCGCAATGGCAGTTGGCGAAACCTCTGGTCAGTCACAAGCTGGTCGCAAAGTAGTTTCGAGTGGTGGGCCAAAGAGCGTCGATGTTCTTGAGCCAGAAGTAGCACCGCTCATTAAAGAAGCAGACCCAGAATTTGAACGTTTGCTTGCTGAAGAAGAAGACATCGAGCGTCGTATCACCGATGCTCACGAGACACCGCACTTCCGCGGCGCGGAGGACTAATCATCATGTTGATGCCTCGTAAAGTAAAACACCGCAAACACCACCGTGGTCGCACTGGTGGTATGTCAAAAGGTGCAACCGAACTCGCATTTGGCGAATACGGTATTCAAGCTCTCGAGCCAGGTTGGTTAACTGCTCGTCAAATTGAAGCTGCTCGTATTGCCATGACCCGCCACATCAAGCGTGGTGGCAAAGTCTGGATCAACGTGTTCCCAGACAAGCCAGTCACGAAGAAGCCTGCGGAAACTCGCATGGGTTCAGGAAAAGGTAACCCAGAATTTTGGGTTGCTGTTGTGAAGCCTGGTCGCATTCTTTTCGAATTGTCTTACCCATCAGAGACAACTGCCCGTGAAGCACTTGAACGTGCAGTACAGAAGTTGCCCATCAAGGCACGCATTATTACGCGTGAGGAGCCAATCTGATCATGGCAAATAAAATTAATGACCTTCTCGAACTCGACCTCGCAGCGTTGGTGCAAGAGTTGCGCGCTTCAAAACAAGAAGCACTCAACTTGCGTTTCCGCAATGCCACTGGTCAGCTCGATAAAACAAGCGAACTCCGTAAAGTTCGCCGGCACATCGCCCGACTCAACATGCTCATTCGTCAGCGCGAAATTGCTGCCGCGAGCGGAGCAGGGAAGTAAGGGAAACTATGACTGTAGAAACTGTCGCAGAACGTAACGCGCGCAAAGTACGCGAAGGCGTTGTCGTGTCCAACAAAATGGACAAGACAGCGGTCATCGCGGTTGTTGAACGCGTTCGTCACCCGAAGTACTCAAAGTTCGTACTTCGCACCAAGAAGCTCTATGCACACGATGAAACCAATGACGTCAATATTGGTGACCGTGTTCGTGTCATGGAAATTCGTCCTTTGTCCAAGCAGAAGCGCTGGCGCGTTATAGAAGTTTTGGAGCGTGCAAAGTGATTCAGCAAGAGTCTCGACTTCGTGTTGCCGACAACAGTGGCGCACGTGAAGTTCTCGTTATCAAAGTGCTCGGTGGTACTCGCCGCCGTTACGCATCTATTGGTGACGTTTTCATCGGAACCGTTAAAGATGCCATCCCTGGTGCTGGTGTCAAAAAAGGTGAAGTAGTTCGTTGCGTAGTAGTGCGTACGAAAAAAGAAAAGCGCCGTCCAGATGGCAGTTACATTCGTTTCGACGAAAACGCAGCAGTGCTTATTAAAGAAGATCTCACACCACGTGGAACACGTATTTTTGGCCCAGTTGGACGTGAACTTCGCGATAAGAAATTCATGCGTATCGTTTCCCTGGCACCGGAGGTGCTCTAAATGAAACTCAAAAAAGGCGACACCATCGTTGTTATCGCTGGCAAAAACAAGGGTGAACAAGGAGAAATCCAAGCTGTTCTTCCGAAGTTGAACAAAGTGCTCATTGGTGGTCTCAATATTGCTAAGCGTCACACCAAAGCTCGTGCTGCAAATCAGCAGGGTGGAATCATCGACAAGGAAGTTCCTGTCGATGCTTCAAACGTGATGCTTGTGCATAAAGGTAAGCCAACTCGTGTGGGTTACAAAATCAAAGATGATGGCACCAAAGTGCGTATCGCTAAGACAACTGGTGAGGAGATCTGATGACTACATCTACGTCCCCCCGTTTGAAGTTGAAGTACCAGGGCGAAATCAAACCGCTTCTGCAAACTCAACTCGACATCAAAAATGTGATGCAAGTTCCAACGCTTGAAAAAATTGTGATCAACATGGGTGTTGGCCGTGCTACGCAGCAACCATCGTTGCTCGAAGGCGCTGTTGCAGACCTCACAAAAATCAGTGGACAAAAGCCAATTGTGACCAAGTCGAAAATCTCCATCGCACAATTTAAGTTGCGTGAAGATCAGGCCATTGGTTGCAAGGTCACCCTCCGCGGCGACCGTATGTGGGAATTCTTCGACCGTCTCGTGTCGGTGGCAATTCCTCGTATCCGCGACTTCCGCGGACTGCCAGCTCATTCGTGGGATGGTCGCGGCAATTACACCTTTGGTCTCGCTGAACAAATCATGTTCCCCGAAATCGAATACGACAAGGTCGATGCTCCACACGGAATGGATATCACTATTGTCACCACCGCCACATCTGATGATGAGGGCAAAGCACTACTCGATGCATTCGGGTTTCCGTTTAAGCGTGGCAAGGACGCTGGTCCTAAGCCTAAAAAAGTCGTTCGTCGTCGTGGTCCTGGTGGCCCCGGCAAGGGCAAGAAGTAATTAGAGGGCAAATATAACAATGGCAAAAAAATCATTGATCAATAAGGCAAACGCCAAGCCCAAGTACAAAGTACGGGGCTATACACGCTGCAAGCGTTGTGGTCGTGCTCGTGCAGTATTCCGGAAGTTCGGTTTATGCCGTCTTTGCTTGCGTGAACTCATTCATGCAGGTGAAGTACCAGGTGTAACGAAGGCGAGTTGGTGAGGTAACACTATGATGACTGACCCAATCGCCGACATGCTTACTCGCATCCGCAATGCCAATACGGTAATGCGTGATGAAGTCATCATGCCGTCTTCCAAACAAAAGCGTGCTCTTGCTGAAGTGCTGAAAAAAGAGGGGTATATCGAGAGCTTCTCGATCGCACCTGCTCGCAAAGGCCCAGGCGAAGAACTCACCGTAATCTTGAAGTACTCAGCCGACCGACATCGCACCATTTCTGGTTTGAAGCGGGTGTCGACTCCTGGTCTTCGTGTTTATCGCAACGCCACTTCGGTTCCCCGCGTTTTGGGTGGCCTTGGTGTTGCTGTCCTATCCACTAGTCATGGGCTCATGACCGACCGCGAAGCGCGTAGGCGCAAAGTGGGCGGCGAAGTGCTCTGCTTCGTTTGGTGATTAAGGAGACTCATCATGTCACGTATCGGTAAATCTCCCATCGCCATCCCAAGTGGTGTCGAAGTCACCATTGCGCAAGGCAATGTCACAGTAAAAGGTTCAAAGGGAACTCTCTCGCGACCTATTCCTGGTGACATCATCGTTCGCAAAGAAGAGTCCATCATTTTTATAGAGCGTCCAAATGACGAGCGCGATAGCCGTGCACTTCATGGTCTGACTCGCACACTTGTAGCCAACATGGTTGAAGGTGTTACAACAGGATTCGTTAAAGAATTAGAAATTGTGGGCGTGGGTTATCGCGCGGAACCACAAGGAGATAACAAGTTGCGTCTTGCACTTGGTTTTTCTCACCCTGTTCTTATCGATGCTCCTGAAGGAATCACTTTCGAAGTGCCAGTGCCGACACGAGTGATCGTAAAAGGTATTAACAAAGAAGTTGTCGGCCAAGTTGCTGCCAACATCCGTTCCATTCGCAAGCCTGAGCCATACAAGGGCAAGGGCGTTCGTTATGTCGGCGAGCGGGTCATCCGCAAAGCTGGCAAAGCCGGAAAGAAGTAAGGAGACCGCATCATGGGAAACGTTGGACAACAGCGCCGCGAATCACGCCTGCGTCGTCACCGTCGTGTGCGCAAAAAGGTCTACGGAACTGCCGAGCGTCCTCGCTTGGCTGTTCATCGCAGCAACAAAAACATTACGGTACAACTCATCGACGACGATCTTGGTCGTACGGTTGCTTCGGCATCAACAACTGAACCATCAGTTCGCGGTTCAGAAACTGGTGCCAATGTCAGTGCAGCAACTCGCGTTGGTCAAGCAGTAGCAGAACGCGCTAAAGCTGCTGGCGTCAGCAAAGTTGTATACGACCGTGGTGGTTACAAGTATCACGGCAGAGTCGCAGCGGTTGCTGAAGCAGCCCGCGCAGCAGGGTTGGAGTTCTAATGAGTAACGTCACATACAACAAAGGCAACAACAATGCGCCAGCAGAGGTTGATCCAGGTGGTCTGCGTGAATCACGCGTTATCACTATCAACCGTGTTGCAAAGGTTGTTAAGGGCGGACGTCGCTTTTCCTTCACTGCACTGGTTGTAGTGGGCGATGGCAACGGCCGTGTAGGTCTTGGTTATGGCAAGGCAAAAGAAGTTCCACTTGCAATTCAAAAAGGAACTGAAGAAGCAAAGAAGAATCTTTTCGATGTTGCTCTTGCAGGTTCCACCATCACTCACCCTGTTATTGGCGTGATGGGTGCAGGACGTGTTCTTTTGAAGCCAGCAACACCAGGTACCGGCGTTATTGCCGGCGGTGCTGCTCGAATTATCTTGGAAGAAGCAGGCATTCACGACGTACTTGCAAAGTCGTTGGGTTCAGCTAATGCCATTAACGTTGCTCGCGCAACCATTCAGGGTTTGCAAGCATTGCAACGCCCAGATGTTATTGCTGCACGTCGCGGTCTTCTTGCAGAAGATTTTGTTCCAAAGGGTATGTTGCGCGCTTATAACGAGCGTCGTGCTTCAGGAGGAAGTCACTAGTCATGTCTGAGAAAACCGTCACCGTCACACAAATTCGTTCCAAAATTGGAGCAAAGCCAAAGGCCGTGGGCACCTTGCGTGCTCTTGGGCTTGGACGTATTGGTAATACCAATACCTTGCCTGACCGCCCCGAAATTCGTGGCATGATCGCACGTGTTCCACACCTCATTGAAGTGAAGGAGAACTAAGCCATGCGCGTCGATGAACTCGCTCCGGCCCCAGGGTCAAATAAGCGTCGCAAGCGTGTAGCTCGCGGTATTGGTGGTCGTGGCGGTAAAACTGCCGGCCGTGGTACCAAGGGTCAGTATGCACGTAACACGGTTGCTCGTGGTTTTGAAGGTGGACAAATGCCTTTGAAGCAACGCGTTCCAAAGTTGAAGGGCTTTAATAACCCTTTCCGCGTGGAGTATTACGCCGTGAATCTTGATGCTTTAAATGAACTCACCGAAACTGACGTCACCCCGGCAATCATGGTGGCTGGTGGTGCGGCGCATAAAGGTCAAGCAGTAAAAATTCTTGCCCGCGGTCAAATTACTCGTGCGGTGAATGTGCATGCACATGCCGTTTCCAAAGCAGCGGAAGCAGCAATTGTTGCTGCAGGTGGCACTGTTACTATTTTGCCTCCGTCGTACAAGGGTGTGCGTCCGCCTGCCAAGGGCAACCAGTTCACCAACCGTTAAAAGTTTCTTCGTTACCATCTTTCAACAAGGCTTAAAGGAGCGTCCGTGCTGTCGAACCTGAAGAACATCTTCAAGGTCGCTGACCTGCGCAATAAAATCATCTTCACACTTTTCATTGTGATGGTGTACCGATTCGGTGTTGCATTGCGAGTTCCCGGTGTCGATGCAAGTGCTGTACGGCAACTGCGCGAAGCGTCAAAATCACAAGGAGCCCTCGGCTTTTTGAACTTGTTCTCGGGTGGGGCCTTTGGGTCTTTCTCAATCTTCGCTTTGGGAATCATGCCCTACATCACTGCGAGCATCATTATGCAAGTGTTGCAAGTAGTTATTCCCAAACTTGAGGAATGGCAACAAGAGGGCGCAACAGGTCAACGCAAAATTACTCAGTGGACTCGTTACGTTGCCATTGGTATTGCCACCTTGCAAGGTGCAGGTCTTACTTTTATTTTCGGACAAGGACGTGGTTCGGCATTCTTTGGTGCGGCAAACAAAGCACCTGATGTTGTGTTGCTCGATCCGTTCATGCCACGTGCACTTTTGGTGATTCCATCACTGGTTGCAGGCACTGCATTTCTCATGTGGCTCGGTGAGCTCATTAGCCAACGCGGAATTGGTAACGGAATGTCAATGATTATTTTTGCATCCATTGTGAGTGGTTTGCCATATAGCTACTACTCCATTTTGCAAAGCAAGAAATTTATTGTGTTCGCCATCCTCGTAGCAGCGTCTATTGGAATTCTGACTGCAGTTGTACGTGTAGAACTTGGGCAAAGACGAATACCTGTGCAGTTCGCTAAACGTGTAGTTGGAAGGCGTATGTATGGTGGTCAAAGCACATACATTCCGCTGAAGGTCAACCAGGCCGGCGTTGTTCCTATCATCTTCGCTTCTTCTATTTTGTTGCTCCCTGTGCTCTTGTCGAACATGTTGGGCAGCGCTGAAGGGTGGCGTGGAAGCATTGCAAAGTTTGTGAACGACTACTTGGTGAATAGCCAAAACATGCTGTACATCACAGTCTTCTTTGGTTTTATTGTGGCTTTTGCTTACTTCTATAACTCCATTGCATTCGACCCAATCCGTCAAGCCGATCAGTTGCGTCGCCAAGGCGGATTTATTCCAGGTATTCGACCTGGCCCGCAAACGGAACGGTTCTTTGCAAAAACAGTAAACCGAATCACGTTGCCAGGCGCATTGTTCGTTGCATTCATCGCAATTCTCCCGTACATCATTTTGTGGGTCGGCGACGTCAAGTCATTCCCGTTTGCCGGAACAACTGTGCTCATTGCAGTGGGTGTGGCGCTCGAATTGATGCGTCAAATCGACAGCCAATTGATGTTGCGTAATTACGAGGGCTTCTTGAAGTAGTGCTGCGGCATTGCTAAAAGGATTTCCGTAGGACACCTCGCAAGCTCATGAGCAGCGGCACACGCATCGTGTTACTTGGGCGCCAAGGCGCAGGTAAAGGCACACAGTGCTTGCGTTTGTCGCGTCACTACGTTGTTCCGCATATCTCTACCGGCGACATGTTGCGCGCAGCTGTTCGGGAAGATTCTGCACTAGGTCGCAGCGTTGAAAAAACTATTGGTGGTGGCGGATTAGTGAGTGATGAACTCATTATTGAAGTTGTACGCGGGCGATTGAACAAGGCCGATACTCAACAACGCGGCTACATTTTGGATGGCTTCCCGCGAACAGTGGTACAAGCAGAAGCGCTCGATCTCATCGCTCAAGATCTGCCCTTATTAGGTGCGGTCGATTTAGTGGTGCCACGTGACCTTGTACTGAACCGACTCTCAGTGCGGCGCGTCTGTCGCGACTGTGGGGCCAACTACACGGTCACTGGGGTAGTTCGCTCGCCTTGGTCCTGTGACACCTGTGGAGGTGACGTCGTATTACGCGACGACGACACCCCCGATGCCATTAACCGCCGCCTCGACCTCTATGAGAGCCAAACAGCTCCTCTGATCTCCTTTTATGGTGGAACCCAACGTCTCCACGAGGTTGATGGGGTGGGCAGCCAAGATGAGGTATTCGACCGTATTACCGAGGTAATCGACCGGGCCGGGGGAGGCTCATAGGAGTGCCAAATATTATTTGGGCGGAACCGTAGCAAATCTGCCTAGGCCATTGGCGTTTTTCATGCCTACCGATAGCATTTCACTTCGCCCCTATTAGCCGTCATGGTCGGTGGGTGGCACTGTAAGTCTCAATATTCATCCGTCAGTTTATAATTCTGTCCGTCTTAAGGAGTCTCCTCTGGCAAAACAAAAGGAAGATGCGATCGTGCTCGAGGGCACTATCACCGAGTCGTTGCCCAATGCGATGTTTCGCGTTGAGCTCGAAAACGGTCATCAAGTCCTCGCGCATATCTCCGGAAAAATGCGTATGCATTACATCCGAATTCTTCCTGGCGACAAAGTGCAAGTAGAGCTCACCCCCTACGACCTCACCCGTGGTCGTATCACCTACCGATTTAAGTGAGAAGGCCATGAAGGTCCGTCCAAGCGTTAAAAAAATTTGTGAAAAATGCAAAGTCATCCGTCGCCACGGCAACGTGATGGTCATTTGCGAAAATCCGCGACACAAGCAGCGCCAGGGCTGACCCCAGGCAATTCAAAAGGAAAAATGATGGCTCGTATTTCAGGCGTCGACATCCCGCGCGAGAAGCGGTTGGAGATTGCACTCACCTATATTTTTGGCGTTGGTCGTTCAACCGCGCTCAAGATGTGCAAAGAACTTGACCTCAATCACAACACACGTGTTCGTGACCTCACCGAGGAAGAAGTCAACAAGATTCGTGGTTTTATTGATGCAAAATTAATTGTAGAAGGCGACCTTCGTCGCGATGTGCAACAAGACATCAAGCGCAAAATTGAAATTGGTAGCTACCAAGGTATTCGCCATCGTAGAGGATTGCCAGTACATGGTCAGCGCACACACACCAATGCGCGCACACGTAAAGGTCCTAAGAAGACAGTCGCCAATAAGAAAAAGGCAGCGAGGAAGTAATGGCTAAGCCAGCAGCAGGTGGACGTCGTCCACGTAAGCGCGAACGCAAAAACGTCTCAACCGGCGTTGTTCATATCAAGAGTTCTTTCAACAACACCATCGTGTCTATTACCGATACGCAAGGCAATGTCATTTCATGGGCATCTTCTGGCGCAGTTGGTTTCAAAGGTTCACGTAAGTCCACTCCTTTCGCTGCACAAATGGCAGCAGAAAAAGCTGGCAAGGCTGCAATGGAGCATGGTCTTCGTCGCGCTGAAGTGCATGTAAAAGGACCAGGTTCCGGACGCGACACTGCGTTGCGTTCTATCCAGAACCTCGGTATCGAAGTTTCAGGAATTAAAGATGTCACCCCGGTTCCACACAATGGATGCCGTCAGCCAAAGCGTCGGAGGGCATAACTCATGGCTCGCTACACCGGACCAAAGGTGCGCATTTCGCGCCGCCTCAATGTCAACATTTTCGAAAATGAAAAAGGAAGCAAGGCTCTTGAGCGCCGTCCTTTCCCACCAGGCCAACACGGCCGTACCCGTCGTCGTGGTGCAGGCAGTGAATACTTGGCTCAGTTGCAAGAAAAGCAAAAAGCTAAGTACATCTATGGCTTGCTTGAGCGTCAATTCCGCAAAACCTATGAAGAAGCAAACCGTCTTGCTGGGCCAACTGGTGAAAACCTATTGCGTCTTCTTGAACAGCGCCTCGACAACATTGTGTACCGCGCAGGTTGGGCAAGTACGCGCCCACAGGCACGTCAATTTGTTAACCACGGACTCATCAACGTCAATGGTAAGCGCGTAGACATTGCATCGTTCACGGTGAAAAAAGGCATGGTTATCAGCCTCAGTGAAAAAGCTCGCAACATGATTGTTATTCAGCACAACATCGACGTACTCGACCGGTCAGTGATTGGTTGGTTGGAAACAGGCGATGGTGGAAAGCAAGTAACTGTGCGCGATCTGCCACAACGCGAACACATCGATGTCCCCGTCCGCGAACAACTCATCGTTGAGTTGTACTCGAAGTAAACCTCAGTAATTGAAGGAGAGCATCATGCTCGTCATCCAACGTCCAACAATCGAAGCAATCGGAGAACCCGAGAACAACCGCCAGCGTTTTGCTGTTGGTCCACTCGAGCCAGGCTTCGGTCATACCATCGGCAACTCACTACGTCGTACGCTTTTGTCGTCTATTCCAGGTGCTGCCATTACGACGGTGCGTTTCGAAGCTGCTCTTCATGAGTTCGACACCATTGAAGGCATTGCTGAAGACATCACAGAAATCATCTTGAACTTGAAAGACATCGTTGTGGTGTCTGAAAGTGATGAGCCAGTGGTTTTGCGTCTCGATGTTAAAGGCCCAGCAGAAGTTCGTTCTGGCGACATTATTTTGCCAACTGGTATTGAAATCTTGAATAAAGACATTCACATTGCTTCGCTGAACGGAAAGGCACAACTCACTGTTGACCTCACCGTCGAGCGTGGTCGTGGTTATGTTTCTAGTGACCGCGATTCAGAGAACCGTGTTATTGGTGTTGTACCTATCGATGCCATTTTTTCCCCAGTACGTCGCGTCATGTTCGACATCGAGCCAACACGTGTAGAGCAGTCAACAAACTACGAGCGCCTTGTGCTCGATATTGAAACTGATGGCAGCATCGAGCCACGTGAAGCGCTGTCATCTGCTGGTGCAACCTTGCGTGCACTTGTCGATCTTGTTGCCAGCTTGTCCGATGAACCACAGGGTCTTGAACTCGGTGAAGTAATTGGTCACAACATTGGTTCACCAGACCTCGATCTTGCAATCGAAGACCTCGATCTCTCAGAGCGTCCTCGTAACTGCTTGAAGCGCGCACAGGTCAATACCATCGGCGAGTTGCTTATGAAGAGCTACGACGATCTTTTGAATATCACCAACTTTGGGCAAAAGAGCCTTGACGAAGTAATCGCCAAGCTCGACGAGCGCGGGTTGACATTGCGCCCATAAGCGCAACGTTTCCATTAACAATCATTCGGTACTAAAGGACAAGTCATGCCAGCAACACCACGTCGTTCAAAGCGCTTCGGCGGCAGCGCATCTCATCAGCGCCTTCTTTTGGCAAACCTTGCTGCATCACTTTTTGCAGCCGAGGGCATTGTTACTACAGAAGCAAAAGCTAAGGCATTGCGCCCCATCGCCGAAAAGCTCATTACTAAAGCGAAGAAGGCTCAAGAAGAGTCTCCAATGCGAGTTCACCGCATTCGTCAAATTCAGGGTTACCTCGGTGACAAAGAAATGACCAACAAGTTGGTGAATGAAGTTGCTCCTCGTTACACACAGCGCAATGGTGGCTATATCCGCATTTTGAAGCTTGGTGAGCGTCACGGTGACAATGCTCCAATGGCGCGTATTGAACTTGTGTAATCCATAAGTAGACCGTTTCGGTTGAACAACAATCATGAATACAAACACTGAGCCCGCCTTACGGCGGGCTCGTTTGTTAGTTGCGTACAACGGGGCCGCATTTCACGGTTTTGCTCTTACTCCTGGAACAGTCACTATTGCCCAGACCTTGAATGACACCATTGAGCAAATCACTGGTAGCCCAGTTGCAGTATTGGGTGCAGGACGAACCGATGCAGGTGTACACGCTTGGGGGCAAGTGGTGCACGTAGATCTTGTAGACACCACAGACCTCGGCCGCTTGGTTTTTAGTATGAACTCATTACTTGACCCCGACATTGTTATTCGCGAATCGGTGTGGGTCTCACAAGATTTCGATGCGCGTCATTCGGCTTTATGGCGTGAGTATCGCTACACGGTTTTGAATGCACCGGTCAATAACCCATTTCTCGCAGCAACAAGTTGGCATATTCGCCGGCCGCTTTCTATGCCACTCATGCAACTTGCAACCGATTCGCTGATTGGTCTTCATGATTTTTCCTCGTTTTGCCGACAACCACAGCAGTCGGGTGTGAACCGCAATGCTGAGGGCCCATCAATGATGCGCCGCGTACATGTTGCACGGTGGCGCGACACGGGTAATGGAATTCTCACGTTCGATATACGCGCAAATGCTTTTTGTCATCAGATGGTGCGTTCCATTGTGGGCACACTTGTTGATGTTGGCCTCGGTCGCCGTAAAGCCGGAGAAATGTCGGGAGCTTTGCGCGCAATGAGTCGATTAAATACGCCTCATATTGCACCTCCACAAGGACTGTGCTTAATGGACGTGGGGTATCTGTCATGAACTCGTTGCGCATTCTCATTGGTTCTACACCTGTTGGCCCGTTGGGTTCCGGAATTGGTGGCGGTGTTGAACTGACATTGCATAATTTGGTTTTAGGTTTAAGTGCCCGTGGACATCGTGTTGAAGTAATGGCGCCAGAAAACTCACTCCATGTAGGACAACACACACACCACATTGCAGGAACACTGCAACCTCTCGGACATCTTGCACAACGAGATGAGGCAATTTGTATTCCACCGCATTCAGTGCTGGCAAATATGTGGGCCTTTGCTCGTGAACAACAATATCGATTCGATGTCATTGTGAACCTTGCATACGATTGGTTGCCAATGTATATCAGCAGTACATTTCAGGTACCCATTGCACATTTGGTATCAATGGCATCAATCACTGATGCGATGGATGATGCCATTCATGAGCGATTGCTGAACGCACCTTTTTCAGTAGCAATGCACAGCAATGCCCAAGCAGAGACTTTTGCATTAGGTCACCAGGCGCGCGTTATCGGAAGCGGTGTAGCCGTTGAGCGTTATGACTTTGTTGAACACGTGGCCGACAATGCTCCCTTGGGGTTCATCGGTCGCGTATCGCCAGAAAAAGGGATCTTGGATCTCTTTCACATTGCGGTCGTCACGAAGAGACATGTGAAGGTATGGGGGCTGATGCAAGACACTTTGTGCTGGGAAGAAGCGCGCCATGCGTACCCCAGTGCCAATGTCACCTATGAAGGGTTCTTGCCCACCGATCAACTGCAAGCCGAGGTGGGGCAGTGTGCGGCTGTGCTCATGACCTCAAAATGGGTCGAGGCCTTTGGCAATGTGGCTATTGAAGCAATGGCCTGCGGGGTCCCTGTGGTGTCGTACCGCAGGGGAGGGCCAAGCGAGGTCATACTTCATGGGGAAACCGGTTATTTGGTGGAACCAGACGATATAGCGGGGATGGTAGCTGCGCTGGAGGAGGTGCCAGCCCTGTCACGTCAGAAGTGCCGCACCCATGTGGAAACGGAGTTTTCTACCAATGCTTTTGCGGTCCGCAGCGAAATGTGGTTGCGGGAGGCCGTACGGCAGTTTCATGCGGTTTCATGAGGGCAGATTGCCGAATTGGGCCGAACGCCCCTATCCTTTAACAGCCCCGATCTGTCAGGTTCGGTGGCCATCGACAAGGCTTCTTCGAGGCTCAGAAAGAAAAACGAAGTACAACAATGCGTACATATTCTCCCAAAGCATCTGAAATCACTCGCGCTTGGCACGTCATCGACGCTGAAGGCATGGTCCTTGGTCGTATTTGCACCGAAGCTGCTCGCTTATTGCGCGGAAAGCACAAAACAACTTTCGCTCCACACATCGACACTGGCGATCACGTCGTCATCATCAACGTCGACAAGGTTGTTCTTACCTCGGGTAAAGCCGACAAAGAAATGTTCTATCGCTACAGCGGCTACCCAGGTGGTTTGAAGAGCGAAACCTATGCACAGTTGTTGGGTCGTAAGCCTGCAGAAGCAGTTCGTTTGTCTGTGAAAGGCATGTTGCCAAAAGGTCCACTTGGTCGTCAGCAAATGACCAAGCTCAAAATATATGCCGGTGCAGATCATCCACATACCGCACAAGCACCAACTCCAATTGTTTTTGCTCACGCAAAAGCCCGTTAATTTTTCGTCCGTCTCACTCGCACTCGTATCAAAGGAATCACCGTGGCAACAAAGCCTCTCACCCAAACAACTGGTCGTCGTAAAGAAGCTGTTGCACGCGCGCGTTTGCGTTCCGGTACCGGTGTAGTAACAGTTAACGGACGCACATTCGAAGATTATTTCCCCATGGCAACACAGCGCATGGTTGTTGTTGAAGCTCTTCGTGTCACAAATGCTGAAACGACATACGACATCGATGCAACGATGCACGGTGGCGGTGTGAATGGCCAAGCCGGTGCATTGCGTATGGCCATTGCACGTTCACTCATTGAACTCGATGAAGAACTTCGTCCAGTACTGAAAAAAGCAGGACTCCTCACGCGCGACTCACGCCGCAAGGAAAGCAAGAAATACGGCCTCAAGAAGGCACGTAAAGCCCCTCAGTTCACCAAGCGCTAAAGAACTTGCTGCGGTTCGGCACCGACGGAGTTCGTGGCGTTGCACTTCGCGACATCACAACTCATGCCGTTCAGTTATACGCTCGCGCCGCTGCGCGCGAACTTCACTGTTCCCTTTTTGTCGTTGGCTACGACACCCGTGAATCAAGCGTGCAACTTGCGCGCGCAGTAGAGGCTGGTTTTGTTGCAGAAGGTGTAGAGGTTCTGTGGGCCGGAATGTGCCCGACCCCGACGGTTGCCTTCTTTGCCGAACATTGTCAGGCAGGAGCTGGCGTTATTACCGCCTCGCATAACCCGTATACAGACAATGGGTTGAAGTTTTTCGGTGAGGGGGGAATGAAGCTCACCGACGAAGAAGAGTTGCGAATTCAAAATACTTATGAGTCGCTTGTACAAAGTGGAACTGTAGAGGTCACCAATGGTGGTGCTGGGGAAGTGGCGCTAGATCTCGATGCATATTGTGCACATATTTGTGCCTCAATCACAGAAGTCGCTACAGAAATCAAACTTGTTATTGATTGTGCAAATGGTGCCATGAGTGAAGTGGCGCCACGTGTGTTTAAAAAATTGGGTATCTCCCCAAGCTTTATTCATTGTTCGCCCGATGGAAAGAATGTGAATGAAGCATGTGGTGCAGCCCACCCAGATTCATTAATGAAAGAAGTAATTCGCAGTAAGGCAGACCTAGGAATTGCGTTTGATGGCGATGGCGACCGCGTCATTGCAGTTGATGGCAATGGCGAAGTGATAAATGGTGATCAACTCATTGCTCTTTTTGCACTGCAATTAAAAGCTCGTAACGCTCTTGCGAACAACACTGTTGCAGTAACAGTGATGACAAATATGGGTTTTCATATTGCCATGCAAGACGCAGGCATTAATGTAATCACAACACCTGTGGGTGACCGATCAATATTAGTCGCATTGCAGGAAGCAAAAGCCTGTTTGGGTGGTGAACAAAGTGGCCACATTATTTTCACGCAACATGCAACTACTGGCGACGGCTTACTAGCTGCTGTGCAGCTCCTTTCCGTGCTTCACTCTCGGCAACAAAGTTTGCAAGCAGCTTCACAAGAAGTAATGACGTCACTTCCGCAAGTGCTTATTAATGTGCCGATACAGAGTGGTGTCACACCGCAAGATCTATTAGTTGAGCATCGCGCAGTAATTTCAGAGGTGGAACAGTTACTGGTCGGCAAGGGGCGGCTGTTGGTGCGGACTAGTGGAACTGAACCTCTTGTGCGGGTCATGGTGGAGGCTCAAACATCTGCAGTAGCCCAAAAATATGCTGAACGTATTGCCCACATATTGAGCCACTCTGCTTCCGGGCAAGACAGGTAAAGTACAACCATGTGTGGAATTATTTGTGTACTGAGCCGTCAAGGCGATCGTGCAACTCCCACACCAGATCACATTTTCAATCTATTTCTCGCGGCACAAGCCCATATTGAACGTGCTTCCACCGATTTCGCCAGCGCAGAACATGCTGCCGAGGCGTTAGAGGCAATTAACACATTGCTCAAAGGCGATGCAGGGGTTCGCGCCATGGTGGGCAGCCATGAATTGGTCGATGGCATTCATAGCGCGCTCTTGAAATTAGCCCCTCAAGTAGAGAAGTACGAAGCCTCTTTAGAGGCGAGCCAAGACGCTCATCTCATTGAAAATGCATCACACACTGTTTCTGCAATTAAAGATGCGCTGTGGTCTATTGCCAAAGACCGCCTACGTACCGCACGCGAGGTTTCACTTCTCGCAGGAATGCATGCATCTGAGGAATCGTTACATGGTTATCTCTCGATTCAGCAGGCTCTCTCTGCTATCGATCGTATGGAAGTGCGCGGTAGAGATTCTGCAGGTATCGGTGTAGTGGTATGGGGTCACGGCCTTACTGAAGATGTTGTTTTGGGCGATGAGGCATTACGAAACGCATTTATGCCGCGGAATGAAGACACTCTCTTTACGTCACGTTCGGTCCGTGTTGAAGGTGATGCTTGGGTATTTGTTTACAAAGCCGCAGCAGAAATTGGTGAGCTAGGCGACAATACAAAAACAATGCGGCAACATATTTTGCAAGATACGTTGTTGCGGCGCGTGGTCTCTGCCAAAAATGCTCGGGTCAGCATTATTGGGCATACTCGCTGGGCAAGTGTCGGAATTATTTCTGAGCCGAATGCGCATCCTGTTACTGGTGAGGAAATAAATAAAAAACAGCCTTTGGTATTGGCAGTTTTAAATGGCGATGTCGATAACTACGCAGATCTCAAAGTGGAACACGATATTTCGGTTGCTGCTTCCATCACAACCGATGCCAAAGTGATTCCTAGTTTGATTGCCCGTGGTTTGCAAGCAGGTCAACCACTACAACAGAGCTTCCTCAATGCGGTAGCACAGTTCGATGGCTCGGTTGCCATTGCTGCATTAAGCATTGATCACCCCGACAGTGTGATGCTTGGATTACGAGGTAGTGGCCAGGGTATGTGTATCGGGCTCGCCGAAGACCGGTTTATCGTAGCCAGTGAACCTTATGGAACTGTTGAAGACACGGTCAACATTGTGCGCATGGACGGCGAGTCACTGGTGTCACCCGACCAGCCCGCAAGTCGTGGGCAGATCATTCAACTTTTAGCAAGTGATGCTGGAAATGTAAATGGTATGCAACGCGTCAGTTATGACGGATCCGCTCTGCCAGTTACAGGTGGTGACGTTGTCGATGCAGGAGTGACTACACGCGATATTGATCGTGGAACCTCACCGCACTTTTTATTGAAGGAAATTCTTGAGGCTCCGGAAAGCTTTCGTAAAACATTGCGCGGTCGTATTCATGAAAACGACGGCATCTGTGAAGCAGATCTTGATGAAGATGTATTGCCGAAAGAACTGGTCAATTTATTGGTCGCTCGCAAAATACGTCGTATTCGAATAATTGGCCAAGGAACCGCTGCTGTCGCCGGAAGCAGCATGGTGGCGCTACTCAATTCATTGTCAGAAGAAGCGTTTGATATAGATGCGTTGACGGCAACCGAATTCTCCGGGTTTGGCCTCTTGCCCGATATGAGCGACACGTTGGTTGTTGCAGTGAGCCAAAGTGGAACCACAACCGACACCAATAGAACTGTTGATCTAGCGCGAGCCCGTGGCGCTCACATTATTGCAATCGTGAATCGTCGAAACTCCGACCTCGCGATGCGTGCTGATGGCGTGTTGTACACATCTGATGGTCGCGATATCGAAATGAGCGTGGCGAGTACAAAAGCTTTTTATGCACAAGTGGCAGCTGGTGTTTTGCTTTCGTGCGCCATTTCTGCCGCAGCTGGGGTGGGGAGTAATCAAGCTCGACATCGTGTATTGAATTCACTGAAGTCCATTCCTGATGCGATGCGAGAAGTCATTCGCGAACGGCCACACATTGCCGAGGCGGCACAGCGGTTCGCGCCGGCGAAAAGATATTGGGCTGTTGTGGGAAATGGACCCAACGCAGTTTCTGCAAACGAAGTGCGTATCAAACTTTCTGAATTGTGCTACAAATCAATTTCTTGTGACATCACAGAAGATAAAAAGCATATTGACCTTTCCTGTGAGCCAATGATTTTGGTTTGCGCTGCCGGGCTCGTTGGAGGAACCGCTGCAGACGTGGCAAAGGAAATTGCCATTTACAAGGCGCATAAGGCAACCCCAATTGTTGTCGCAACACGAGGCGACCAACGATTCGACGCCGCATCTGCGGTCTTAATGGTTCCAGAAGTAGATACATCGGTTGCTTTCATACTTTCGGCGATGGTTGGGCATCTCTTTGGGTACGAAGCTGCACTTGCAATCGATGCCACTGCCCGACCTCTTCGTGAAATTCGCGAGTCCATCAAAGAAATCGCGAGTGCTTACGCAGAGCCAATTCAGGCCGTTTCTCACATTCGCCGTCATGCAGTTCAGCCCGCAGGACGATTCTTTGATTCCCTCTCTATGGGGCAATACGACGGAACCCTTGAAGCATCTTCTGCAGTGCGCCTCACTTCAATTCTCTACGATGTCCTGTCGAAAGATCCAATTGACGCATATCAGCGCCATTCAGGAAAAGTAGTCACACCAGCAGTTTTGCTGGACGATCTCATTAATTCATTAACGAAGGCAATAGATGAACTAACACGCCCAATTGACGCAATCAAGCATCAGGCAAAAACGGTGACGGTAGGAATTTCACGTAACGATGAAGGTCTCATGGATAGAGCCTTAGTGCAAGCAGTATTGGCTGCAGGTGTCTCGCGAGATCGTCTTGCGTATCGCACTCTCAAGATCCTTGCCGATCTCGATGCTGCCGTTACATCGGTGGATGGTTTCACGAGGTATGGCATTGATGGCAGCGAAATAGATGAAGCAAATATTTCCATCATTGAACGTGGTGGTATTTCCGTCAATTTGAAATCTCGAGTAGATGGAATTACTCGCTTGGTAGGAACAAAACATCGCGTGGCAAGCAATCAGGAAGTATTAGTTGCTCGTGGAAGA
Organism: bacterium; assembly: GCA_037133935.1. Taxonomy (GTDB): domain Bacteria; phylum Actinomycetota; class Acidimicrobiia; order Acidimicrobiales; family Ilumatobacteraceae; genus F1-20-MAGs119. Next base: position 11,951 of record JBAXNF010000003.1, on the reverse strand, counting down.
TCAGACAACCGAACTGTTATTTTTATACCAGAATTGAAGTCTGGTGAAACAACAGGAATCACATTGCTGCATGTCACTTTCGCACAACGGCTGAGCGCAAGCGTAATGAAATCTGTTTTGCAAGGTTATGACGATCGCTATAACCGCCTTGTCGACTGGGTAAAAGAAACCGAAAGTGAATTCCGCGACGATCTACTTGCAGACATCGATGTTGTCGATGCTCTCATATTGCCTATCTCAGAAACTGCAAATCGGTGGCGGGCTAAGCAATCATGATTGGCCTTGGGGTAGATGCTGTAGATATTGAACGCTTTCGTGAAGTGCTGAGCCGTACCCCTTCATTGAAGACTCGAGTATTTACGAGTGCAGAGTTAGAACTAGCCGACACACGTAAAGATGCAACAGCATCGTTGGCCGCTCGATTCGCCGTACGAGAGGCAACCATGAAAGCACTCGGTGTGGGTTTAGGCGCATTCGATTTTCATGATGTTTCGGTACGCAAAGCTCCTACGGGTGCTCCAGAACTCATCGTTTCTGGTCGGGCTCAGGAACTTGCTGAACAACTGGGAATTACGCAGTGGCGTGTATCTCTGAGCCATACGCACATTGTTGCTGTGGCGGTTGTTGCCGCATCGTAATAGCGCCGTACGCTAAAGGCATGGAGGCCGTCTTTACCCCAGAGCAGATGCGATACATCGATGCTCATAGTGCGGTAGATGTTGCTGTATTTATCCGTCAGGCAGGCTTTGCGGTTGCACAGGTTGCATTACGCATGCTCGGCGGGTCATATGGCAAGCACGTGGTCGTTCTGGCAGGAAAAGGCAACAACGGCGAAGACGGAAGAGTTGCCAGTGAATTTTTGCGCACACGCGGTATCAAGGTTTCGTTGTTCGCATCAAATGAAATACCTCCGCAACTTCCAGAATGTGATTTAGTGATTGATGCTGTTTATGGCACAGGTTTGCGTGGTGAATTTTTTGCTCCGATCACGAATGCGCCTATTCTTGCAGTCGATATTCCCAGTGGAGTTGACGCAATAACTGGTGAGTGCCGTGGCATTCCATTCGTCGCACAACAAACGGTGACATTTGGTGCGTTGAAGCCGGGAATTGTCTTGCAGCCAGGGCGCACGCATGCCGGTGTGGTTACCGTGGCATCGTTAGATCTACCGTTGAATTTGGGCCAACACGTAGATGAGAAAACAATGAATGTAGTGACACGCGGCGATATTGAACAATGGATCCCATCGCGAGCACCAACAACACATAAATGGAAATCAGGAGTTCGTGCAATTGCAGGGAGCAGAACGATGATGGGTGCCGCCCAACTCAGTTGTGCGGCTGCGTATAAAGCAGGTGCAGGTATTGTGCACTTGTCATCTATAGGTGGTGTGCCTGAAACAATTGCCCCGCTTGAAGTGGTGTATCGGCCAGTTTCAGAACTCCATTGGGCCGACCAATGCTTGTCCGATATTGAACGCTTTGCATCTGCCCTCATCGGACCAGGTCTGGGTCGTGGCGATGAGCTTGTCGACGAAGTTTTTCATTTTGTGTCGCGTTGCCCAGTGCCTTTGGTTATTGACGGCGACGGTTTACAAATACTTGCGTCGTCGCGAGATGGCCAGCGCAGAAATATGACCAACTTTTTTGCTCAGCGCACTGCGGAAACGGTGCTTACTCCTCATGACGGTGAATTCAGTGCCCTCACGGGGGAGCGTCCGAGTGCAGATCGCATTGCAGATACGCGTAAGGCAGCAGCAACCCTGAAAGCAGTAGTTCTGTTGAAAGGTTCCACCACTGTGGTTGCAGAACCTAGCGGAAATGTATTTTGCATCACCAACGGTGATGCCCGACTAGCAACAGCAGGGTCGGGTGACGTCTTAACAGGGGTAATTGCAGCCTTACTTGCCATGGGGCTAAACGCTTTTCATGCAGCAGCAGCCGGAGCATTTATCCATGGAAATGCGTTAGAGCGGCTTCCCGAATATGGTGTGGTGGCATCAGACATTGTTCAAGAAATTCAGGTTGGTGGCTATGGGTGTATCTAATGTAAATCGTTGGGCATGGGCTGAAGTTGACCTCGCTGCTTATACCCACAATATTGAGTATCTGAAATCTCTTGTGGCACCGGCAGAAGTGTGGGCGGTTGTTAAAGCAAATGCCTACGGACACGGCGCAGTACCTATTGCGAAATCTGCACTCACTGCGGGTGCTTCTGGGCTATGTGTTGCTCTGTCTAGTGAAGTTGCAGAACTCAGAAATGCTGGCGTGCAGGCCCCGATACTTGTTCTGAGCCAGCAACCTTATGAATCGCTCACTATTTTATTGCAGCTAGCGGCAACACATACGGTCTATTCAATTGAGTATGTCGACGAGCTGGTGAAGCATGCAACCGCATTAGGAGTATCACAAGTTCCTGTGCACATAAAAATTGATACCGGAATGCATCGTGTTGGTGTAGCACCGCAGTTACTCATGGAGCTCGTTCAACATGTGCAAAAACTTTCTCCACGCATTGTGCTTGAAGGAATCTATACACACTTCGCAAATGCAGATGTGCCCGACCATCCAGCGAACAATGAACAAAATCGTTTGTTTGCAGAGTCTCTTCATCAGTTAGGGCATCTGTCAGAAAGTCTAAAAATTCATAGTTGCAATTCCGCCGCGGCAATACGTTTCCCACAGGAAAGGCGATCATTGGTTCGTATAGGAATTTCAAGTTATGGCCTCAGCCCAGGGCCAGAACTCAACGACGACTGCCGCGAGTTAGAGCCAGTGATGTCTCTGAAGGCTCGGGTGTCACATGTTCATGTTGTGCAACCTGGTCAGGGTGTGTCGTACGGGCACCGGGCAATAGCCGAAGAGGAATGTGTTGTTGCAACCATTCCGTTGGGGTACGCCGACGGTGTGCCGCGCAAGTTATGGAGCGAGGGCGCAGAGGTACTCATTGGTGGAAGGCGTTGCCCCATCATGGGGGCCATCACAATGGACCAACTCATGGTGAATTGTGGGCCAGTAGGGCATTATCAGGTAGCGGTAGGCGATGAAGTGGTTTTCATTGGGAAGCAAGGGTCTGAAGTCATTACGGCTACCGATTGGGCAAATGCATTGGGCACCATTGCATATGAAGTTACTTGTGGCATTGGTGCTCGCATTGAACGCCAATACGTTGAAGAGCATCACTAGCATCTCAAGTACATCTCTTTATGAATTTATTTGCTTCTTCTCCCATTGCGACGCGCGAAATTGCTGCAGTGGTTGCTTCGTATTTGCGCCTCGGCGACACCGTGGTGCTTGCGGGTGAAATGGGAGCCGGAAAAACTTTGGTAGCACAGGGTATTTGTGCAGCGCTCGGAGTTACCGACCCAGTGACATCACCCACATTTAACTTGGTGCACTCATATGTGGGCAACGATGCAATAGTGCACCACGCCGATCTTTATCGCTTAAAAAATAGAGACGAAATTGCCGACCTAGCACTCGAAGAGTTCTCTCAACAAGGAGGCATAGTCCTCATTGAATGGGGAGACGTTGGTGACGACATCATTGGTGAGCATCTTGAAATTCGTATTTCGCTTGGTGAACAAGATGAATCACGCGATATTGAAATTCGTGCAGTGGGGAAGCGCTGGGAACTTCGTTGGCCTCGTTTGGTTGCAGCAACCAAGTTGTTTGCAAGTGCCGATGCAGAGTGGGTTGACCAATGAAAATTTTAGGCATCGATACATCTAGCGAACAAGTAAGTGTTGCTGTAGGAGATGACGTGAGTATCTCTGCAAGTTTTCAACTTGCGAGTGATCGTCGTCATGTGGAATCTCTTATTCCTGCAATAGAACTTCTTTTGTGCAATATCGGAATCAGCATTCACGAACTGAGTGCTATTGCAGTAGATCTTGGCCCCGGACTCTTCACCGGAATGCGAGTGGGAATTACTACAGCACTGACGTTGTCAGACATAGCTGAACTTCCTCTCATTGGCTTAGATAGTTTGCAAGTCCTTGCTCATGGCGTAGAGCGCGTAGCGTTGCAGGAATTAGATGATGCGGAAATTATTGTGCCAATCCTCGATGCACGGCGAAACCAGGTGTACTGGTCGATGCATCGCATTAATCACGCATCCGGCGGGGTATTAGAAGAAATACGAGAACCACGTGTTGGAGAGATTGAAGAGCTTGTTGAAGATCTACTAGATCGGTCACAAAGATCAGTTGTGCTGGGAACTGGTGCAGTGAAATATGCAGAGTCTCTTGTTGAAGTTCCCGATCTTGCACTTCTTGGAGAGCGCACTGGAGTTCAGAATTTTGCGTTTAATCCACACCTTCCCCATGCGTCAACTCTCGTGTCACTTGCCGCCAAGAAGTATGCCGCTGGTCGTATTCAAGGTGACCCTATTGCGCCCATTTATTTACGTGCTCCCGATGCGGAAATTCAGTGGTTAACACGGTGAGTATCATGAGAAAGCCAGATGAACTGCGCACACCTGTGCTCGACATTGTGCCAATGCGTCGGAAGCACTTGAAGGCAATCATGCCCATAGAAGAAGTGGTGTACCCCCGCCCGTGGACGCTCGGAGTGTTCCATGCCGAGATCGAGCTCGTGCGCCGCGAACAGCGCTTCTACATTATTGGTGAAATTGGTGAAGAACTAGTGGGGTACGGCGGGTTGTTATTTACTCCAGACGATGCTCATATCACCAATATTGCAGTTCACCCGCAATGGCAACGGCGTGGAATTGCCACAGATCTTTTATTGGAACTTGCATGGAAAGCTCGCGAACGCGAATGCCAAGCACTCACGCTAGAAGTGCGAATGAGCAACACTCCTGCGCAAGAGCTATACAAGCGATTTGGTTTTGCACCAGCTGGCGTACGGAAAAAATATTATGAAAATGTTGAAGACGCCATGGTGATGTGGTGCCACGAGGTGAGCAGCCCTGAGTACGGTGCGCGGTTGCGGGAAATTGAAATGGAACGTGCCAATGCACATAGATAATTCAACTGTCGTGCTTGGCATTGAAAGCAGCTGCGATGAAACAGCAGCTGCAATTGTGATGGGTGGAAACGATGTTCTTTCCTCGGTCGTATCTAGCCAAATTGATATCCATGCAAAATTTGGTGGCGTTGTTCCTGAAGTAGCTAGCCGTGCACACCTTGAACTCATGCAGCCCGTTATTAATGAGGCAATTCAACTGGCAGGCATTGGTGCGGAACGCATTAATGCAGTTGCAACCACTATCGGCCCTGGTCTAATTGGTGCACTCCTTGTGGGTGTCTCTGCAGGTAAGGCAATGGCCTACGGTTTAGGTGTTCCTTTTATTGGCGTTAATCATCTTGAAGCACATCTCTATGCAGCACTTCTCGAAGAACCTCATTTGCCGTTCCCTGCGGTGGTTCTTTTGGTGTCAGGTGGAAATACCTTGCTCGTTCACATGGCGGCTCCTGGTGAGTACTCACTGTTGGGAGCAACAATTGATGATGCCGCTGGCGAAGCATTCGACAAAATAGCTCGTTTTCTCGACATCGGGTACCCGGGTGGCCCTGCCATTGATGCTGCAGCACAATTAGGAAACCCGCAAAGTATTGAATTTCCGAGAGCAATGTTGCACGACGGGCTCGATTTTTCCTTCAGTGGTCTGAAGACATCGGTCATTAACTATGTGCGTAAAAATCCGGATGTTGCTTCACACGACATCGCCGCTTCGTTCCAATGTGCGGTGGTCGATGTTCTCGTAATAAAAACATCAAGAGCAGCACAACAAGTTGGTGCAAAAAGTATTGTCCTCGGTGGAGGAGTAGCTGCAAACTCTCTGTTGCGTAGTGAAATGCAACGAGTGGGCAGCGGTGCGGGCTTCCATGTGGCATTACCCAGCAAGGCAATGTGCACCGACAACGCAGCAATGATTGCTTCAGCAGGTTGGTATCGACTGCGAGACCATGGTCCATCTGGCCTCGATATTGGTGCTATCCCGCATCTCTCGCTCACCGGTTCTACTGTGCGTGGTAACCGTGGAGAGAGAAAGTGAAAACAATCTCATGTTAAAACTTGGTTCGCACACACTTCAGATACCTGTGGTCTTGGCGCCAATGGCTGGCGTCACCAATGCACCATTTCGCTCACTGTGTCGACAGTTTGGCCCCGGGCTCGTGTACGTGAACGAAATGGTGATGGCTACTGGCTTAGTACGCAGCAGTGCCAAATCGCAGCGTCTCGTTACCTTTAGCCCCGATGAAGATCTGCGCAGCGTTCAACTGTATGGCTCTGATCCGGAAATTATGGGCAAAGCAGTTGCGCAACTTGTTGCCAATAAAGCTGTTGACCATATTGATCTCAATTTTGGTTGCCCTGCGGCCAAGGTGACTCGCAAGGGTGGCGGAGCAGCAGTGCCACTGAAGAAAAACTTATTGCGCGCCATCATTCGTGCTGCAGTAAGTGAAGGCAAAAAAGGTGGCATTCCGGTCACCTGTAAATTCCGCATGGGAATTACTGACGACCTATTGACGTATCTGCATACGGCAGAAATTGCTGGCGAAGAAGGCGTTGCATGGGTTGCTTTGCATGCCCGAACTGTTGAACAGCATTACGCAGGGCAAGCTCGTTGGCCGGCTATTGCTACCTTGAAGTCACACTTCCCCGATCTGCAAGTACTTGGCAACGGTGATATTTGGGATGCACACGATGCAGTGAAGATGATGGAACAAACGGGATGTGATGGCGTTGTAGTTGGCCGAGGGTGTCTCGGGCGACCATGGTTATTTCGTGATCTCGTCAATGTGTTTTCAGGGCGCGATATTCAACCCACACCGCTGCTCGGTGAGGTGGTCGATGTCATGTTGCAACATGCACGCATGCTTGATGCACATGCCACTACTGCACTACCTGGTGAAAACATTCGTGGTGCAAAAGAATTTCGCAAACATGCTGGCTGGTATCTCACGGGGTACCCCGTTGGCGGCGAAGTGCGCAGGAGAGCATCAAATTGCTCAACCGTTCAAGAGTTGGAAGAACTCTTTGCAGATGTAGATCGCAGTATTGCCATTGTCGAAGGTGGCGAACGCTTTACACGAGGACACACCAACGGCCCCATTAAAGTTGCATTGCCACCCGGATATCTCGAGAGTCTCGATGACATGGTTGTCCCTGATGACAACAACGAGATGCAACTCAGCGGCGGATAAGCAAAATGCGTATTGTCCTCGCTTCGCGTTCGCCGCGTCGTCTTGATTTATTGGAGCGCATCGGAATTTTTCCTGAGGTGGTGCCGGCAAATATTGATGAAGCACAACGCGCGAATGAATCTGCAACTCATTATGTGCAGCGCCTCTCGCAGGAAAAGGTGCAAAAAATTGCAGATGAGTTGGGCGTGACCAGCGATGTTGTCTTTCTTGGTGCCGACACATGTGTGGAACTCGACGGAGTTGTACATGATCAGCCGCAAGATCGGGAAGCTGCGCGACGCACATTGAGCATTTTGTCGGGCCGTACACACCAGGTGCATACAGCCGTCACCTGCTTGTCGCAAAAGGGGAGCACCACCATCATCGATACCGCTCGGGTCACCATGGTGCCTATTTCCACCCATCTCATGGAGTGGTATCTCGATACGGGAGAGTCGTATGGCAAAGCAGGCGCATATGGGATGCAGGGTTTCGGGGGCGTGCTCGTGGAGCGGGTGCAGGGGTCAATGTCGACCGTGATTGGGCTCCCACTTGCCCCTACCGCCCATCTTTTACGGGTTCTCGGCGCGGTATGTCCCGATTTGCGGGACATACCGCGCCGAGAACCCTAGGAATGGGTGAGCACTCGAGGGTTGCGGTTGCTAACCGACCAAAACTGGCCGTATCATTAGCACTCACTCCTTGCGAGTGCTAACGCCTTGCGGCGTGAGTGCGCACAGAGTGAACCGTTATCCATATACATCAGCGCCATTGGAGGCCTGCGACATGAACCTTAAGCCGTTGGACGACCGTATTGTCGTGAAGCCAAACGAAGCCGAGCAGACCACTGCCTCGGGTCTCGTGATCCCCGACACTGCCAAAGAAAAGCCCCAGCAGGGCACCGTACTCGCCGTTGGCCCAGGCCGCTGGAGCGACGACACAGGCAAGCACTCAGCGCTCGACATCAAAGTCGGCGACACAGTTTTGTATAGCAAGTACGGCGGTACTGAAGTGACTTTTGGTGGAGACGATCTCCTCATTCTCACCAGCCGTGACGTTCTCGCCATTGTGGCGAAGTAAGGCGTAGCAATGTCAAAAATTCTCAAGTTCGACGAAGAAGCACGTCGCGCACTTGAAGCCGGTGTGAACAAATTGGCCGATGCGGTCAAGGTGACACTCGGACCAAAGGGACGCAACGTAGTTCTCGACAAAAAATTTGGTGCACCAACCATTACCAACGACGGCGTTTCTATTGCGAAAGAAGTAGAACTCGAAGACCCATTTGAAAACATGGGTGCACAGTTGGTGAAAGAAGTTGCAACAAAGACCAACGATGTAGCCGGTGACGGCACTACAACTGCAACAGTTCTTGCTCAGGCCATGGTTCATCTTGGTTTGCGTAACGTCGCTGCCGGTGCAAACCCAATGGGTTTGAAGCGCGGTATTGAAAAAGCTGTTGCTGCTGCTGTTGAGTCAATCAAAGCTCAGTCAAAAGAAGTAGACGACAAGCAAGATATTGCGAACGTCGCAACCATTTCTGCTGCCGATTCAAGTATCGGAAATGTTATTGCCGATGCCATCGACCGCGTTGGTAAAGATGGTGTAGTAACAGTTGAAGAGAGCAATACCTTTGGTATCGAACTCGACTTCACTGAAGGCATGCAGTTCGATAAGGGCTACCAGAGCCCTTATTTCGTCACCGATGCGGAGCGCCAAGAAGCGGTTCTTGAAGATCCGTACATCTTGCTCTATGCATCAAAAATTTCATCTGTGCAGTCCATGCTTCCAGCTCTTGAAGCCGTCATGAAGAGTGGTCGCCCGCTCGTCATCATTGCTGAAGATGTAGAAGGCGAAGCACTTGCCACACTTGTTGTGAACAAAATCCGCGGTACGTTCAACTCGGTTGCTGTGAAGGCACCAGGCTTTGGCGATCGTCGTAAGGCAATGTTGCAAGACATGGCAGTTCTTACTGGTGGACAAGTAATCAGCGAAGAAGTGGGCTTGAAATTGGAAAATGTCACGCTCGACCTTTTGGGTCGTGCAAAGCGTGTCATCATCACCAAAGACAACACCACAATCGTCGATGGTTCTGGTGAAAAAGAAGAAGTCAATGGTCGCATTAACCAAATCAAAGCCGAAATTGACAACACCGATTCCGATTGGGATCGCGAAAAGCTTCAAGAGCGTCTTGCAAAACTTGCTGGTGGCGTTGCCGTTATCAAGGTAGGAGCAGCAACCGAAGTGGAGTTGAAGGAAAAGAAGCATCGTATTGAAGATGCTGTTTCTGCAACCCGCGCAGCAATTGAAGAAGGCGTTGTAGCCGGCGGCGGAACCGCACTCATACGTGCTCGTCCTGCAGTACTTAAAGTTGTCGAGGCACTTACTGGTGATGAAGCAACAGGTGCACGTACGGTGTACGAGTCACTCACATCGCCAGCACGTCACATTGCCGACAATGCTGGCCTTGAGGGCGCAGTAGTTGTTCAGCGTGTGGAGTCAGAAAAGGGTGCCATTGGCTTGAATGCAGCCACAGGCGAATTCACCGACCTCATTAAGGCCGGAATTTTGGATCCCGCAAAGGTAACGCGTGCTGCTTTGCAGAACGCTGCATCAATTGCTGCGCTCGTGCTCACCACAGAGTGCCTCGTGGCCGACAAGCCCGAGAAGCCAGGTGCAGCACCAGCCGGCGGCGGTGGAATGCCCGGTGGAATGGGAATGATGTAAGTCGTTCTTTTCCTTTTGGAGAACTGAAAGATCCCGGGTCACTGACCCGGGATCTTTTTTATCTACGCTGAGGGAGTGGTACAACACAAGTCATCTCGCGGACAGCGTTTAGGTCTTTTTCATCAAGTTGGCGACTATGCAGTGGCATTAGGTTTTCTTGTTCTCATTACTCGGGCCACATATCCATTGCTGTTGGCAATACTTGGCATTATTGCATTATTGAATTCAGCATCTACACAGGGGCCACTTGCTGCGTATCGGTTAGTGCCCCGCAAAATTCACGATGCAATAGACATGGCATTAGTTCTCGGAGCAGTCCTGGCCGGATCCATTGGAAGCCAACCGGTCGCGAATCGGTTCTCACTTTTCGCCCTGGCAGTCATACAGGGGTTCATCATCTACCTCTCACGAGTGACGAAGCATGCCCGCTTGTAGGTAACCTCTCCCTATGGCATTTGAACGACCACTTCCCGATCTAGACAAACTTATTACCGCGTGGGAATCGTGGGAAAAAGGCGAAGAAGCACCAGGTCGAGTACTTGCCAATTTAAAAACTGCTGGCCTCGCCGATATTTTGCGCCAACTACAAACTTCAGGCTGGGTGCCTTCGGCTTAGGCCACCTTCATGCGCGCAGGTGGACAGCAGAAGATTCCGCGTCCATCGCAATGGGAAAAAGGAAGTCCGGCACGGTGGATTGGTCTCGACTTCGCCCCACTCCAATCACTTGAGCATGTCGTTGCACAAATAGCTGCGCATTCACCACAAGTTGCTGCAACAGAATTCATGCCAGAAGCGCGAGCAAGCGCGGTGCTGGTGAACTTGTACCAGGGTCCATCGGGCGTTGAAGTAGTTCTTACCAAGCGCGCAGCTCACTTAAAAAATCATAAGGGTGAAATTTCTTTTCCTGGGGGTCGAGTTGAACCAGATGAACAGGTTTACGAAGCCGCATTAAGAGAAGCAGTGGAAGAAGTGTCGCTGCCGGCACACGATGTCACTTTGGTTGGCGAGCTCGACCACTTACTCACCATCGTGAGCAATAGTTACATCGTTCCCATTGTCGGAATCTTGCCGTACAGGCCAACGCTTATTGCATCGGCAGATGAAGTAGATCGCATCTTGCATGTTCCATTACATGAACTTGTGCGAACCGATACATTTGCCTCTGAAGTGTGGGAAACGCCAATGGGCTCGCGCAATATTTATATGTACCACCTTGATGATGAAACTATTTGGGGTGCTACTGCACGAATTCTCACCCAGTTATTGCACATTTCCCTTTCTATTTAGTTCAGCTACCTAGCGTTCTCACTAATTGAAAAAAAGTGCGCGCCCAAGCCCTGCAGTTCAATCGCTGAGAAATTCCCCGTGGTTCGCAGGTGGAGAGCATGTCGCTATAAAACTGGAGATCTACCTTGAAGCGAAGATCTTCGGTCCAAAAATCGATGCCAGAAAATCGGCTGATTAATTTAAAGCTTCGGTATCCAAAATCATGTCGCCGACATGACATGGCGAAATTAAACGAACGTCCTGTGTTGCCCACTAACGGACTACTGCAATAATCAGTTGTCCAATCAAGTTGTGGGAATTGTGGCCTATAGATTTTTTCGAAACGAGGGAATGCCGACAGGGAGGTAGCGAATGCTCCACGTTCAATGACGGAAATTGATTGAGCCAAACTATGTGGCGATGGGGCAACAAGTGTTGCGGCAATTAATGCGTGTGCAAAAAATACACCCATATACGCTCCTGTCAGATACGTATGTGTGTGCAAAGAGTTGCTTAGAGTGCCGCGATTTCTTTCAGGGCCTGCACGGTCATAATTGCCCCAATTGCTGCCTCTTCGCCTTTGTTGCCTTCTGTGCCGCACCTGTCAAGTGCTTGCTGAAGGGTATTAACGGTGAGCACGCCAAAGGCGACGTGTACACCCGACTGCAATGCGGCCTGTTGCAAACCAGAGGCCGCCTCGCCCGAGACGTATTCAAAATGTGGGGTATCTCCACGAATGACTGCGCCAAGAGCCACAACTGCATCTACTTTCCCAGACTTCGCTAGCGCTAAGGCTGCAACGGGTAG
>JBAXNF010000002.1:0-41622 GCA_037133935.1 bacterium | reverse complement strand
CCGACATCAACTTGTTGCAACGTATTTTGCCAGCGCGGGCCGACGCGCTTGAGCCGCCGCTGTACGAGCGCATTGCGGGCAACGTGCAAAGTTTCGATACCTACTTTGGGGTATTTCCTGCAGCGCGCTGGCGGCGTAAATCAGCTGTAAATGCGTTGCATGCAGTTCTTGAAGTATCGGGGCCATGCGAAATTGAAGTAGTGGCTGTGAAGCGCCTCAAAGAGAGCGTTGTTCTTACGCATGTTGCGCAACGTGCCGGTGTCGTCAACCTGCGAGTATGTGATTTGCAAGACACAACGGTCGATTCCTACTACGTCAGCGTGCGTCGCAGCAATGAAAACGGTGGTCGTTTGCTCAGTGGTGGTTGGTATTCAGGCGTTGCCCCATTGCGCGAAGTGCGCATGAATGCGGTTATCACAACCTTCAATCGCCAACCTTATGTGCTTGCCAACATTGAGCGCATGCGCGAACTCATTACCGAAGTGCCAAGCATTGAACAATCTTTCCGCGCCACCATCATCGACAACGGGCGCAACTTAGAAGTACCAGCAAGTTCAGGCATGAGCCCAACACTTATTCCAAACCCCAACTTGGGTGGTGCAGGTGGTTTTGCTCGCGGTCTTATTCATGCACGCAACGACCAGTGGACCACCCACGTGTTGTTCATGGATGACGACATTTCACTCGAAGTGGAATCTTTGGTACGCACCATTGCGATGTTCCGCTACGCCACCGACGACAAGTTGTGTATTCATGGCGCCATGATCTCAGAAGAAATTCCTTGGATGCAGTTTGAAGCCGGCGCGCACTACGCATGGCGATACACGTATCCATTGCGCGCAATTGGCCGCGAAGACGACCTGCGTGATCGCATTACGGTGTTGGCCGACGAGCTAGAACCTAAGTTTGAATACACGGCATGGTGGTACACCGCGTTCCCTATTGCGGTAGGAAAAGAAAACCCTGTACCGGTGTTTGTTCGTGGCGACGACGTTGCCTATGGGCTCATGCACACTGGTGAACACAGCATCACCATGAAAGGCGTTGCTGTTTGGCACGCCGACTTCGCCTTAAAAAATGGCCCGATGACTTTGTATTACGAAACACGCAACATGCTATTGGTGGAAACCTTGGTCTACGACCAGCACAAGTGGTACCACACTGCATATCGCACGTTGTCGTTCGGCTTCCGCAATATTTTCTCACTGCGCTATGCCAGCTTGGAATACATGCTGAAAGGCCTCGACCATTATTTGGAAGGGCCCGACTTCTGGCGCAATGTTGACCACGCTGCAATGCACGATGAAGTGCGTGTATGCCCCGAAGAAAAAGCCGGACCATTGAGTGCTGACCTCGGTGCTATTCAAATTCCTGCTGGTATTCCAAAGCCCATTCGCCTGATTGGTTTCATTGCTGCAGTACCACTGGTGGGTGGCTACATATTGCCGCAGTGGATGCGTACGAAAAAGATGGGTGTTGCGCCCATTAACTCACGTGCAGTTGGCTTAGCTACTCGGCGCAACAGTATTTTGCATCGCCATCCACGCCTCGATGAGGGTTACGTGTTGGTGCGCGACACGCCACGTTTCTGGCGAGACATGAAGGCCTTGCGTGTATCGCTCATGCGTTTACGCCGCGACTACCCACGCTTGAAGCGTGAATACCGTGCGTATTACCCCGAAATGGTCAGCGATGAAGCGTGGGCGAAAAGGTTTGGTCTTTCTATAGACGATCTGCGGTCGTCATCAGCGCCATCCAAGTAACTCTATTCACGTTGCCGGTAGCGGGCAACTTTGCACGCTGTTGGAATTGCTTCACGTAGTAAACAGTGGGGCCGTCGTAGTAGCCAGAAGTTTTGAGGGTAATTTTGAGCACACGGTTGAGCGTTGCTTGCAGAACTTTCACCGACGGATGCTGAGTGCCGAGGCGCAACACAGATGAGCGCGGCTTTTTGTCAAGGCCGAGGCTTTTCCACACATCAATGTCAACAATGCCATCAACGGGAAGAGCCATAGCTGTTTCGTATCTCATGACGAGTGACTTCGTGCTCTTACCGAAAATACCATCGGTGGGAATCGCTTTTTTCTTTAGTTTGAAAGCGGTGTTGAGCGACTTTTGTACCAATTTCACCATGTCACCTTTTTGGTTGGTGCGTAGTGGTAGCCCAATGACCACGTCGGGGGCACCCGGCGTTTGGGGGAGCAGACCCTGAGTGCGTAGTGCATCTAGTTGAGCACGAATGTACAAAGCGAATTCTGTTTTGCCCGTTGCGGTGAGATGCACGTTGTCATTTTTTACAAACCAGCGCCACTTCGGAGTGTCAGATGTGTACGTATTCCAATCGAGCAAGGTGACATTTGCATGTGTGGCGGCAACGTTGGCTAATGCCGTATTCGACACATCAAACCCAGCCGTTGTGCGCCGGGTAGACATGTTGATGAAAATAATTCTCTGCACACCTTTGGCAGTGAGAGCAGCAACCACTTGCTCAGCTTCGGTACCAAAGGTATTTGGCGCATCGTTATAACCCAGTTCAATAACAGCAATTGCTGGTGTTTTGTCTGCGGGTAACGAGTTGATGATGGTAATTCCATCGGGTGTTCCCACACATGAGGCGCCAATAAGGCAACGTGAACTTAATGCCTGGTAATCAACATTGGGGTAAGCCGGGCGAACAACGCTATTGAATTCAGCAGTAATGCTTTCGCCAACAGAGTCGCCAATAAACAACATGGGTCCGACCACGGTTGATGTTGGTGCAGAGCCATAAATGGCTGTGGTTTCATACCATGGTGAGCGCAAGCTAAATGCCGACTTGAAATCCCATCCGCTCACATTCACTACGCCCGCTGTGCCAGAAATAGTCACTTTGGTTGCGTAGCCATTCCAATCGCTTCCCAGCCCGTCGTGTGTGGTGACAACAGAGAGGAGCACGCCAATGGTGGGGTATTTCTTTTGAATGCTCTGCGCATCAATAACGGCACTCCAATTGAGGTCCGACGAGTCTGCCACTATGTCGCCTTCATCGACGCGCATGGGGAAGGTGCTTCCGGCAGTGCGGCCACCGTTCGACGAAGTGAACTCGGTGCTGACTACAGCCCCTTTAGCGGTGCGCAGAATAAAACCACTGGTATCGCTAATGGCGGTATTCGTGCGAATGTCTTCCAGTACCAGTATTGGTCTGCCCGTTTTTTCACGTAGGGCGGCACCGCCGTATACCTGGCACGATTGTGTGTCGCAGGTTTTGGCGTAGCTGTAGCGCTTTTGACCAAGGGAATATGAACGTGCAGCAACTGCCTGCGCGCGTAACGCGTTCATTCCTGCTCCACCTGCGAGGTCTCCCCATGCTGCAGGAGATTCTCGAGGAACTACTCCACGTAAATAGTCGTCAAGCTTCAGGAGGTTCACGGTGCGATTTTCTTTGTCGGTTCCGTTCACTGCACGAATAGTTCCGCGGTAGTAACGAGTAGCACCAGCTGGTTCGCACACTCCAATAGCGTCGTTTGGCATGACTGCAGCAGATGCGTCGTTGCTGAGAGTTGTGGAAACATTTACTGCGCCAGTGATGTCGGCAACTTGTACGAACTTATTTGTAACGGGGTCAGACTGTTCAGCAACACATATAGAAGTAGTGCTTCCCCAAATGCGGTAGGTGCCCACAGTGCCGGCAATTTCACGCACTACAAGTGCTGCCCATTTGCGATCTGGCACGGGGTCGTTTTCAAGAAGTAGGGAAGCGTTCTCTGACACCATTGCGGTTTGCTTGTTGTCGAGGGTGGTGAGTCGCACGCTCATCACGCCATTGGTAGTGAGACCTGTATCTGCATCTGCATCGGTGAGCGGCGAGAGCGTTGTTCCGCCGTAATAGAAGTCGAGAATTTCTTGCCAGGTTTTGTTATAGGTAGTGGCCCAGCCAAGTGCGCCGTACTGGCTCATGCCGCGCCCGTGGCCATTTCCTTTGCCGTTCACCAAAATTGATGCAGGGGGTTGGCCAGCCATATCTTCTGCCTTGCTTGGGCCTGTTGCTGCTACGAGCACAACGGTGCTCAACGTCATTGCCACAACAATGATGCGACGAAGTTGAGTTGAGGACGCGTGGATCATGTTCCTCCAAAGGGTAGTTGTGCCGACATGATGATTATCGGCAGGTACCCCCTCCCCCTTGAGTGTTCTCGGCGCCGTATGTCACGTTTATCGCGACATTTTGCGCCGAGAAAGCTTTTTCCAGGCGTGCTGCAACGAGTTTTGGCTCAAATGAAATTTGACGGAATGAAAAGCGCCACACCGTGTATCCCAATGATTGTAATTCCGCATCGCGGAGGCGGTCATTTTCAAAAGCATCTCGAGTTGATCCGTGATAGGTGAAACCATCGCATTCCACAATTGCCCGAAATTGCTGCCACAGAAAATCAACCCGGTAGTTACCAACTTGGGCTTGGAACTCGAACGGCGGCAATTTGTTCATGAAACACAGAGACAGCATTTTTGCTTCCAGCACACTTTCTGGTTGCTCGGTGTCTAGATCCCATTTATTGAGCAAATTTTTGAGCTGTGTGATGCCGGGGCGACCTTGCTTTGCATGAAGAAACAGCTGTCGCCAAGCTGAGTGAATGGTGAATTGATCGGCAACTAAAAAATGTTCTAATACGCGGTGCGCAAGCCCGGGGTTCCATGCGCACGTATCTAGCAGCGTGCGAAATGGTGAAGTGGAGGGTATCCCTTGCGTGCTGATGGGTGAAAGGTCACAAGTGTCAGTTGGTCGATGCACGACGGCACCAACAAGTTTGCGATGAACTGGACGTGTAGGGCTGAGAACATGGATGGGCTCAATGAGCGGAAGAGAAACTCCATGTAACCATGCTGCAGTCGCGCCGGCAGCCATTGCATCTTTTCCAGATGCGCGCACTGCAGCTGCAATGCGTTGTTCTGGTGACTGTTGTGTATGGGCGACTGCGCCAATTCCTGGTTGAAGAATGGAGAGATGACCGCGATGAACCGCGCGACTCCACGATGAGCGTGAAACGTGAACTGGGACGACTTCACCATGGGCGATGAGGCCGAATTGATCTGCAAATTGATGAAGTGTGCTGAGGTACATACCCGACTGTGTGCATTAGTCGCATGAGGGTGACAAAAAATTTGGTTTCTCGGCGCGTTTCGTCCCGAAAAGCGGTACATACGGCGCCGAGAACACTAAAAGGGGGTTATAGCCTGAAGGGATGAAGCAAGAGGTGCGTTTAGGCGTTATTGGTGTAGGAAATGTCGGAGCGGCATTTATCAACCTTGTCAATGAGCGTGCCGAAACAATTACCCAGCGCACAGGTATTTCATTGGTCGTGACGCGGGCCTCAGTTCGCGATCTTTCGCGTGCGCGTGGTGTTGCGCTAGATGCAAAAGCATTTACCACCGACCCGTTCGAAGTGGTGAATGACCCCAATGTTGATGTTGTGGTGGAACTGATGGGCGGAATTGAGCCTGCACGTGGCCTCATTGCGCAAGCACTCGGCAAAGGTAAGCCGGTCGTTACTGCCAACAAAGCACTTCTCGCCGAGCAGGGTGCAGAACTTTTTGCAGCTGCTGATGCAGCTGGCATCGACCTTCTCTTCGAAGCTGCTGTTGCTGGCGGCATTCCCTTTATTCGTCCGTTGCGCGAGAGCTTGCGTGGCGAACCCATTCGCCGCGTCATGGGCATTGTGAATGGCACCACGAACTTTATTCTCACGAAAATGACAGAAGAGGGCGCCGACTACGCAGTGGTTCTTGCTGAAGCTCAAGCATTGGGTTACGCCGAAGCCGACCCCACTGCCGATGTTGAAGCATTCGATGCTGCAGCAAAGTGTGCAATTATTGCCAGCATCGCTTTTGGCGCCAACGTCACTTCAAACGATGTGCATCGCGAAGGAATTACTACAGTGACAGCTGCCGATATTGCTGTTGCAAAACGCCTTGGGTATGTCGTGAAGCTGTTGGCCATTGCAGAAATTGACGCAGAGTCACAGGAACTTGCAGTACGTGTGCACCCAGCAATGGTGCCGCTCAACCATCCACTTGCCAGTGTGCGCGAGGCATATAACGCCATTTTCGTTGAAGGTGACGCTGTTGGGTCTCTCATGTTCTATGGCCGCGGAGCCGGTGGCAGCCCAACAGCAAGTGCGGTTTTGGGCGACACCATCGATGCTGCTGTGAACTTGAAAAAAGGCACGCACGCCATGCTGGGGTCATTCTCAAAGCCACGCTTCACTGCAATTGATAAAACACATAGCGAATATATGTTGGCACTTGAGGTGCTCGACCAACCAGGTGTTCTGCACAGCATTACTGGTGTGTTTGCCCAAAATGGCGTCAGCATTCGTACGGCCGAACAAGAAGGCATTGGCGAAAATGCACGTCTTGTTTTTATTACGCACCTTGCCCAAGAAGCATCGGTGCAAAAATGTTTGCACGGTTTCGCAGGGCTTTCAGTGGTGAAACGATCGGGTGGCTTCATTCGAGTTGTAGGGCAGTAACACGTGCAGTACGTATCAACTCGTGGCGCTGCTCCGGTGCTTTCCTTTGCCGATGCAGTACTCGCTGGCCTAGCTACCGACGGCGGTTTGTATGTGCCACAGCAGTGGCCAGCGGCGCCAGAAACATTGACCACCGACTACGCATCACTTGCCGCTTCGGTGATGTCGCCATTTATTGGCGATGAAATTACTGCAGACACATTGCACAAACTCTGCAGCACTGCATATTCAACATTTCGTGACCCACGTGTAACGCCGCTTGTTCCATTAGAAGCCAATCATTGGATGCTCGAACTTTTCCATGGTCCGACCTTGGCTTTTAAAGATGTTGCATTACAGTTTTTGGGGCAATTGTTTGATTTGCTTCTTGACGAACGCGACGAACACATCACCATTGTTGGCGCAACGAGTGGCGATACAGGTAGCGCAGCAATTGACGGAGTAAAAAATAGCTCGCGAGTAAAAATTGTTATTCTGTATCCAGAAGGTCGCGTGAGCGAAGTGCAACGACGCCAAATGACCACTGTGAATTCACCCAATGTGAAAACACTGGCCGTCAATGGAACCTTTGACGATTGTCAAGATCTCGTGAAGGCAATGTTCAATAACCAGAAGTTCCGTGAACAGCAACGTTTGTCGGCCGTGAACTCCATCAACTGGGCACGCATTATGGCCCAAGTGGTGTATTACTTTTCTGCGGCACAGCAATTGGCCTCGAGCGGTGTCTCCATTAGCAACGGTGTTTCCTTCAGTGTTCCCACGGGCAACTTTGGCAATGTCTTGTCGGGTTGGATAGCGCGACAAATGGGTGCACCCATTCATCAGCTCATAGTCGGCTCAAATTCCAATGATATTTTGACGCGCTTTTTTGCAACACAAGAGATGCGTGCACAAAGCGTGCGACCAACGTTGAGTCCCAGCATGGACATTCAGGTGTCGTCAAACTTCGAGCGTTTGCTTTTTGACATGAACAATCGTGACGGTGCTCACACAGCTAGTCAACTTGGACGCTTTCGTTCTGAAGGCGGTTTTGCAGTGAGCCCCGAGCAATACAACACCTGGCTCGCACCGGTGTTTCGCGCTGCGCGATGCGACGATGCAACAACGCTTGAAGTGATTCGCGATGTGTTTGAAAAAACCGGGCAACTCATTGACCCACACACTGCAGTAGGTGTGTTTGGAGCACGTCAGCATCAAGGAGCAGATGTTCCGATGGTGACGTTGGCTACTGCGCATGCTGCGAAGTTCCCCGATGCAGTAGAAAAGGCAACAGGAAGCCGGCCGTCGTTGCCTGCACATCTCGCTGACCTTTTCGACCACGAGGAATATGTAACTGCGGTAGAAAATGACCTAGAAGCGGTACAAAACGCCGTTGCTCGGTTCACTGCCGGTGCTTAATTCTCGTTAAGCGTTGCAACATGTACGCAAGGTGGCTATGGTGGTCATATCTCGGGTTGCCGAGATTGATTTCCGAAGCGGCGTCCCGCTCCCGCTCATTACTGCTTTTGCGGTATATCTGCACGAAATCTCGTGAACTTTCACTTATTTCGCTGTGATTACCTGAACGCACATGAGTTGGCATATGAAAGGTGGCAGCAATGGCTGCAGAAGCACTAGAGCAATCAGTACTTGAATCAAAGGACCGTGAGCAACTCATGGCAATCGCCCAAGCATTGGGCGTGAAGTCAGTTTCACGTGCCAAGAAGGCTGAACTCATCGACAAAATTTTGGAGCAAACTGCTCCGCCTGTAGAGACAGCAAGGCCCGCGCGAGCCGAAAAGCAAGCGCCAAAAGAGGTAGCTGCACCGAAGGATTCTCCATCAGCCACAGTGGCCCCCCGTGTTGTCATTGGCCTCGATGGTGAACCACTGTCAGAGTGGGAACTCGAGCTCGCTGAGCACGAAGGAACCCTTGAAAAGACCGCCTCTGAAGGCCATCGTCCGAATCGCCCACAAAATGATCGCCAGCAAAATGACCGCGGACCACGCCCGCAAAACGATCGTCAACAAAATGACCGCGGCCCACGCCCGCAAAACGATCGCGGCCCGCGTCCACAAGGTAGTCAGCCAGGCGGTCAGCCAGGTGCGCAACAAGGTTCCGCTCCGGGTTCGCGTTTCGATAACGACCCAGCAAATCGCAATCGCAATCGCAACCGTCGTCGTCGTAAAGGACGTCGTGACGATGAGGGTCCACAGGGCACCGACCGCTACGAAATAGACGCTGAAGTTTCAGAAGATCCAATAAGCCAAGAGCCAGTTGCAGTGTCGGGTCACCTCGACTTGCGCGACGAGGGATACGGCTATTTGCGAGTGAACGGCTACTTGCCTACAAGTGGCGATGCATATATCTCGGTGAAGCAAACACGTCAGTACGGTTTGCGTAAAGGCGACCATGTCACTGGTATGGCACGACCCGCTGCGCGTGGTGAAAAGAACCCTGCAATGCTCGATATCGCTACGTTGAATGGCGAGTCACCAGACAATGCAAAAAAGCGTCCACGTTTCGAAGATCTCACCCCGTTGTTCCCCGATTCCAAATTGCGTCTTGAAGACGACAGTGATCCGGGCAACATGACTGCGCGCATTATCGACCTCATTGCGCCTATTGGTAAAGGTCAGCGTGGGCTCATTGTGTCTCCGCCAAAAGCGGGTAAGACCACCATTATGAAGACCATCGTGAGTTCAATTGAGAAGAACAACCCCGAGGTCAGCCTTCTTGTTCTGCTTATCGATGAACGACCAGAAGAAGTAACCGACATGAAGCGCACCGTTCGTGGTGAAGTCATTTCGTCTACTTTCGACCGTCCTTCTGAAGAGCACACCATCGTTGCGGAAATGGCAATTGAAAAAGCCAAGCGCATGGTGGAAGCTGGCAAAGACGTTGTAGTTGTTCTCGACGGCATTACGCGTCTCTCGCGTGCATACAACCTTGCTGCTCCGGCAACAGGTCGTGTGATGTCGGGTGGTATCGATGCGGGTGCTTTGTATCCGCCGAAGAAATTCTTTGGTGCAGCACGCAACGTAGAAGAGGGTGGAAGTCTCACCATTCTTGCTACGTGTCTTGTTGAGACCAACAGCCGTATGGACGATGCCATCTTTGAAGAATTCAAAGGAACCGGCAACATGGAATTGCGCCTCGATCGCCGCCTCGCCGAGCGTCGTGTATACCCAGCAATCGACGTCGATGCATCAAGCACGCGCCACGAAGAGCTCCTGTTCCCGCCCAAGCAACTGCAGTTGGTGTGGAAACTACGTCGAGTGCTGTCGGGGCTTGCTGCCGATGGAAATGGGGCTCCAGGGCTCGAACTTCTCACCGACCGCCTCAAATCATTCCGTAATAACGACGAATTCTTGTCAGAAATCGCCAAACAACCCTCGATGTAGGGCGCTTTTCGCCCGATACACTCAAGCCACTGCTAAGAAATCCGGAGAGCCATGAAGACCGACATTCATCCCCAATACGTAGACACCAACGTCATTTGCTCATGTGGCAATACATTCGCCACGCGTAGTACCAAGGCTGGCGATTTCCGCGTTGAATTGTGCAATGAGTGCCACCCGTACTTCACTGGTAAGCAAAAACTGGTCGACACCGGTGGTCGCGTGGAGCGCTTCAACAAGCGCTACGGCGAGCGCAAGTCTAAGACCTCCTAACTCGACGTTCTTCGGTTACGTCCGTGTCGCTTGACGACTCTCGAAAAGGCCAACTCCTTTCTTTAAAGTTGCGCGTCCTCGTTCGCGAACACCTCGGTCACGCCGTTCCTGAATCTGCACTCGAGCCACTCGGCTTTTCGCGCGGCGCTGCAGTGAAGCATGGAACCGATGTATGGGTGCTGGTCAGCGACAATCCACAACGTGGTTTAGGGCCTGCACTCTTGTGGGCTCTCAAAGAAGGCGCTACGGCATTGCACGTACTTGCTGAAGAAAATACAGGAGTGCTCGCACGTCAGGCAGAACACTTTTCTTTTCCCATCTCTGTGTGGCAGGTCAATGAGCGAGTGTTGCTGCGCGCCGTTGCTGCGCCCCATGTTGAAGCAACAGTGGCATTAGCTGAACACTTAGAGTTTATTGAACTCATTGCATCTGGTGGCGCAGTTCCTCGTGTTGAACATGGCATTGTTACCGGTGAAGTGCTTGGTTTAGAAGTGTGTCGCGCAGTTACCGATGCATACACGGGCGAAGTGCGCTTAGAGGTCGGAATGGGTGCACACGACAGGGAAGCGTTCGTGTTGTTGCATGGAAATAAACCACAACAAGAAGCGCTGTCTGGCGTTGTTGCTTCTGTTGCAAAACAACGTCGTCACGATGCAGAACCGCATCCGTTTAATCGCCTTGCACCAGAGCGTATGTTGCGCGCACGCGTAATGAATGAGCCAGAGCTTGTTGGTGCAGTGTCGCTTGAACCATGTGACCCACCGTTTGCACGTAGCAATGTGCTCGATGTGGTGCCCTGTGTTGGCAAAGCGCAAGGTGCCGATGGCAAACAATTCATTGTTGTGTTTACTACCGGGGCAGATCCAGACATTGTTCCTTTCGCACTCGATGCACGCAGTTACGTTGACCCCAATGCAGAACTCGTTATTGCAATGCCCGATACACACATCACACGTACAAACAGACTTGCATTGGAAAAAGCTACAAAGCCTGCACGGTTCCTAGGCATCCCCGCTGCAACGAAGAACTCACAGTTAGCCTCTCCATCATGATGGATCGCCTAGATGGCATAGAGCGCGACTATGCAGAGCTTGAAGCGAGCCTTGGTGACCCCGACATTGTTGGCGACCAAAACAAACTGCGCGATGCCTCGCGCCTGTACAAGCAAATGACGCCCATTGTTCAGTGCATTCGCACTATGCGTGAAACGCGTGGCAATGCGGAAGCTGCCCGTGAGCTCATGGAGCAAACCGTGGGCGAGGAGCGCGACCTTTTTCGTGAAGAATTAGACAGCGCAGAAGCTGAACTTTTGTCGTTAGAAGCAGAGCTTAAAACGCTGCTCTTACCTCGCGACGCAAACGATGGAAAAAATGTCATTATTGAAATTCGTGGAGCCGAGGGCGGCGAAGAGGCAAACCTCTTTGCCGCAGACCTGCTCGAGATGTATCGCGCCTATGCAGCGAACCAGGGGTGGAAGTGCGAAACAC
Source organism: bacterium (assembly GCA_037133935.1). Classification (GTDB taxonomy): domain Bacteria; phylum Actinomycetota; class Acidimicrobiia; order Acidimicrobiales; family Ilumatobacteraceae; genus F1-20-MAGs119. Next base: position 29,976 of record JBAXNF010000002.1, on the reverse strand, counting down.
TTTCTCTCGATTTTTCCCCGCTGGGTGGCATCAACCAGGTAGTGATTCTTATGAGTGGCGACCTCACCTGGACCTACATGAAATTTGAAGGTGGCCCACACCGCGTGCAGCGTGTGCCCGTTACCGAAAGCCAAGGCCGTGTGCACACTTCGTCGGCAACGGTCACCGTGATGCCAGAGGCAGAAGAGGTCGATGTATTCATCGACGAAAAAGATCTCGATATCGATATTTATCGTTCATCAGGTGCAGGTGGTCAGCACGTCAACACCACCGACTCTGCCGTACGTATTACCCACAGGCCAACTGGTGTGGTGGTGGCGATGCAAGATGGACGTAGCCAGTTGCAAAATAAAGCACGGGCAATGCAGGTGTTGCGTACTCGCATTATGAAACTGCGCCAAGAAGAACACGATGCCGAAGCCTCTGCGCAACGCAAAGCGCAAACTGGTGGGGGCGGACGAAGTGAAAAAATTCGTACGTATAACTACAAAGACAATCGTCTTACCGACCACCGCATTGGGCTCACTTTGTACAAGTTGCAAGATATTTTAAGTGGCAACTTGCTCGAGGTATCGCAAGCTCTTATTAGCGACGAACGCTCACGGCAGTTGGCCGGAGAAAAATAAACCCATTCTTGGGTGTGCTCAATGAGTAACGATCAGGCAAGTACATGGCGTGAGTTGTGGAGTGAAACCACGGCACTACTGGGCGACGAAAAAGAAGCACGTTGGCTGTGTGAAGAAGCAAGCGGGCTCGACGGTAGCGAATTTCTTGAGTCGCTGAACGAACCAGCAACAATGCGGATGGGTGTGTCTTTGCAAGCAATGGTGGGGCGCAGATTGGCAGGTGAGCCAGTGCAATATGTGCTTGGTCATTGGCCATTTCGCCATATTGATTTACTCATCGACCAGCGTGTACTTATTCCGCGTCCAGAAACTGAGCAGGTAGTTGAAGTCGCATTGAGTTGTGCTCGTTCGCTGCGGAGTGATGGGCGCATGTTGCGCATCGCCGACATTGGTACCGGGAGCGGGGCCATTGGTCTGTCAATGGCAAATGAATTGCCTCACGACAACACCGAAGTATGGCTGTGTGATATTTCATCTGATGCTCTCGACGTTGCTCGAGCAAATATTGCAGGCATTGGTCGCAATGCGCCCAATGTGCGCGTTGCCGAAGGAAGTTGGTGTGCCGCGCTTCCACGCGAATTGGCTGGCTCGTTTCAGGTTGTTGTTTCAAACCCGCCATATATAGATGCCGCTGACCCACTTGTTGAAGAGTCGGTGCGCACGTGGGAACCACACATTGCTCTTTTTTCTCCCGACCAAGGTTTAAGCGACATATTAGGAATTGCCCAAGAGGCGCTTGAGTTTCTCGTACCTGGCGGATTTTTCATTTGCGAAATAGGTTTTGAGCAGGCCAATGTGGTGTGCGCAGAATTCACACAACTGGGCTATGTGAATGTTGAAGTTCGTCAAGACTTTGCGGGTCTCGACCGCATCGTTATGGGGCAGCGGGCAACGAGCGCTGAATAAACGAGAGCTGGTGGAGTAATAAATTCTCTGCAACAACTTCTTGAGGTGTCATGTGCGTGACGCCCGACAGTGGCAAGACCTCATGATCTTTTCCTGCAGCAAGAAGTGCACTTGATAATTGCAACGTATGGGCCGCAACCACGTTGTCGTCGGCAAGACCATGAATCAGTAGTAGCGGGCGTTCCAATAAATGTGCATCGTCCATGAGTGAAGTGCCCTCGTATGGGCCTGCATCAACAGCTGGGTTACCCAAATAACGTTCGGTGTAGTGCGTGTCGTATAAACGCCAATCGGTCACGGGTGCTCCGGCAACTGCACAATGAAAAATGTCGGGTCGTCGTAGTACAGCAAGTGCAGCAAGGTAGCCACCAAAGCTCCAGCCACGAATTGCTACACGTGTTACATCGCCACGAGGTTCTAGTTGTGCAAGAGCTCGTGCAACTTCTACTTGGTCGTCAAGAACTGGCCCGGCGAGGTCGTGCAACACGCTGCGCTCAAACGCACTTCCTTTGCCGGGGGTTCCACGACCATCGGCAACAACCACAACAAAGCCTTGGTCGGCAAACCACTGTGAAGTGGCATAAGCCAACAGTGAACCCACCACACGTTGAGCATGTGGGCCACCGTATGGGTCGAAAAGTACAGGAAGTTTGTGTGTGCCGTTATCGCGGGGGGTCACAATGGCAACGGGAATTTTGCTGTTGCCCACTGTATGAAAAGCAACATTGGGCGCAACAAGCATTTCTTCTGCATGTGAGTGAATGCTGTGCCCGGTGCTGGTCACAAATTCTGCGCGTGGAGCAGTCATATGCGACACCCTCAGCAAGAAGGCACTGTCGGTGGCAACGCCGGAAACCGAATGTGGAGTTGGGAATGTGCTGCTGAGGCACGTGAGGTTGTGGGTTGCAACATCACAACGCCACACATCAAGAGTCCATGGTGAGTCAATGCGGTTCGCCTGAAAGACAATGCTGTCTCCTACGTGAAGTACTGCACGTACTTGCAGATGCGCAGGAGTAACGAGAGAGCCATCAACGTAGAGGCGCCGCGAACCTTCTCTGTCAACCGTGGTCACCAACTGTCCAGTTGAGGTCAGTGCAGGAACGCCACCCACGAGTTCCACCCACGCATCATCGGTATCAGTAAAAATCTCTCCTGCTTTGGCTGTTGTTGGCTCAACAGAGAAAATTGCTACAGATTTCTGGTCGCGCGTTTGCACTTGCACAATGAGGCCTGCTGCGCTCCATGCAACAGAGTTGAGATACTCATGAGAAGAAGGCAGATCTACCGCAGTGCTCGTAGCCGTTTCACGGTGAACAATATGCAGAGTTACCTTGGCATTTGCAGTTCCGGCAGCGGGGTAGCGGTGTTCAGTAGCCGGCTTTTCTGGGTGAGCTGGGTCGGCAATGAACCATGTGTTCACAGGCGATTCGTCAACGCGGCAAACAGCAAGGTGCTCTCCGTCGGGTGCCCACCAATAGCCACGTTGCCGGCCCATTTCTTCGGCAGCAATGAAGTCGGCCATGCCCCACGAAATATGAGCAAGTGGGTCGGAAGCTAAAATCTTTTCTTGAGCACTATGGGTACTGTTGGAAATAATGGCAACACATAATGCACCGCTGCGAATATAAGCAACGTGAGTACCCAAAGCATTCAAGCGAGCATCAAAAATGCCAGGCTCAATGTTCAGTGCGCTGCTGTCGCCATTCAATAAATTGATGAGAAAGAGTTGCCCGTTAATAACGGTAACTGCACGTTCAACTGCTGCATCACAAGAATAAGAAACAACTCCACTGGCGCTCTCACGAGCCCGCTCGCGTCGGCGCAACTCTTCTGCAGTAATGTCGCCTTTATTCTCAACAACGGTGAGTGGATTGAAAACGCATTTTTCTTCACCCGATTGCGTGTTGAGCACCCAGAGCATATTGACCGAGTTGCTGCCCGATTCTGCGCGAGCAAAAACGAGTCGCTGAGAGCACGGAGACAAAGTGAAACTGCGAGGTTCGCCAAGCGACAGGCGTTGTGTGCGAGCGTATTGCCGAGGAAAGGTGTCGTTCTGGGTCACAAGTGTGCTTTTCTCTTATTTGATGTGTACAACACCAGCAGCGTCGAGTTCTACTGCGCGTCCGACGAACTCTTCAGTGCACATTGCGCCACCAAGTGTGCTGTCGGTGCTTTCGCCCCACGCACGACGACCATCGGCAAGTAGGCAAGCGGCATGCACCATTGCAGGTTTGCCGTCGCGGTCGTGCATGACCGAATACGCCTCAAGCGTTGCTGGCCCAACTGCCTCGGCAGCTTTAGCCACCGAACGCCGTGGCATTGCATCAATTTGATCTTGTGGGTAAGCGTGTTTGAAACTCTCTTTTGGTGGTTGTGTGCCGTAAATACCAAAGGCATGTTTCGTGGTGTAGCCACCGTTCGCCCACACAAGACCGAGCTCGTTTGGTGCATTACGCAGGTCGTTCATGACGGTGGCAATTGCGTGCATGACGTAGTTGTTCCATGGGCCACCTGCAAAAGGTAAGCCGCCGGTGCGGGTGAGTTGTGCATTGATGTCGAGACCTAGCGACTGTGCACCAAGTTGCACGGCTGCCGGGAAACATGAATACAGGTCAACAATGCCGATGTCGTCAATTCCAACGCCTGCATTTTGCAACGCAAGTTTTCCACCAAGTTCAATTGCCGGAGTTTCGGCAAAGGTCCAACGCTCAGAGATGTACTGATGCTCATGGCAGTCGGTGCCGGAGTGAATAAAGATCCAACGATCGCGAGGAATTCCAAGTGCTTCAGCTTTTTCAACAGAACACATAATGAGCGCTGCGCCCATATCGACGTCATTGTTTGAGTTCATGAACTTCGGATACGGAAAGCCAATCATGCGGTTATTTGGGCCGGCAGTGCGAATATCTTCTGCACTCATTGCATTTTGAGACCAGGCATTGGGGTTCTTCGCCGCAACGCTGCTGAAGCGTGACCATAATTCAGAAATATGTGTTTGATGATCTTGAACACTGCGTCCTGCACGGGCGCGAATTGCTGTTTCAAACATTGGGTATACCTGCACCGGCATTAAAATTTTGCGTTCGAATTCGTACTCGCTCACCATGACCAGGTCTTCGCCAACTGCTGTTGGTGCTGGCACATCGGCGCCAGTTTTGCGCCAAGTGAGTTGTGCACCTGCTTTTTTCGCACGTGCCTTGGTGCGTGTGGATTCACCACCGGTGAGAACAATGATGTCGGCTTGACCATTTTGAATTTCTTGGGCCGCAGCGTTGACCAAAGACTGTGGGGTGTTGCCACCCATTGCGCTCAGTGCGTATTCGCGCGAGGTCACACCAAGGTCTTGTGCAATGAGCCAGGCGGGGTTGCCATATCTCCAGCTGAGTAAGCCCACCACTCGCAGTGCATCGAGAGTCGGAAGAGAAGTTAAACCAGCATCGGCTGTGGCAAGGCGAATTGCTTCCACCATGAGCGCAACGGGGTCGGCAGCAGTGTTGAACGATGCGGTGCGTGGGTCGTTTGGCCGTTGTAGTGACTGGCCAGAGCCAACGAGAATGGGAGTCTTTGGTGAAAGAGTCATACGCGCAGGTTAGGCGTTCTGAGGCTTGCAAACCCTATGCTCAGAACATGACTGCAGCACTCCACATTGCTATTGGGGCCGACCATGCCGGTTATTCCCTCAAGCAGCACCTCATTGAATTTCTCCGCACTGCTGGGCACACGGTCGATGACCTTGGCACGCACTCCACCGAGAGTTGCGATTATCCACCCATCTGCGCGGGCGTGGGACGTGCGGTGCGCGACGGCAAGGCACAGCTGGGCATCGTGTTGGGGGGAAGTGGTCAAGGCGAGCAACTTGCAGCAAACAAGGTCATGGGTGTGCGTGCTGCTTTGTGCAACTGCCTCTATACGGCACGCATGGCACGTGAACACAACAACGCCAACGTACTTTCTATGGGGGCACGTGTCGTAGGAATAGGACTCGCAGAGGAAATCGTGCAAACATTTCTTGCCACCCCATTTGAAGGTGGTCGTCACGAACGCCGCGTTGCACAACTTGGCGACATCGAACGCGAAGAAGCAAAAAATTTCGGAGCACAAAAATGAGTACCCCCAAAAATTGGCCGTCAGAACTCGAAAGTGAAGATGTAGTTTTCTCACTTATTGATGATGAGAGCAAGCGCCAAGTTACTGGCCTGCAGCTCATTGCCAGTGAAAACTTCACCTCTCCTGCAGTCATGCGGGCAACTGGCTCGGTACTTACTAATAAGTACAGCGAGGGTTACCCAGGCAAGCGCTATTACGGCGGTAATGCCATTGTCGACGATATTGAAAGTATTGCGATTGAGCGCATCAAAAAACTCTTTGGTGCCGACCATGCAAATGTGCAACCTCATTCAGGGGCTAGTGCAAACATGGCTGTTTATCTAGCTCTTTTGAATCATGGAGACACCGTTCTTGGTCTCAGCCTCGACCACGGCGGTCACCTCACTCACGGCTCACCTGTGAATGCCAGTGGTATCTTTTACAACTTTGTTTCATACAAAGTGTCGCCCGGCGACGAGCGCATCGACATGGAAGAAGTGCGTGCACTTGCATTGCAGCATCGACCAAAACTTATTGTTGCAGGTACTACTTCGTACACACGTCGTCTTGAACCAGAACCATTTAAGAAAATTGCCGACGAAGTAGGCGCACTTTTGATGTTCGACATTGCGCACCTCGCAGGTTTGGTTGCTGGTGGTGCACACCCGAACCCAGTGCCATACGCCGATGTTGTTACTTTCACCACACATAAAACATTGCGTGGTCCGCGCGGTGGTTGCATTTTGTGCAAGGCCGAACATGCACAAAAAATTGATAAGGCAATCTTCCCGGGTAGCCAAGGCGGGCCTTTAGAGCATGCCATTGCCGCAAAAGCTGTGGCATTTGGTGAAGCGCTACACCCAACCTTCCGTTTGTACGCCGAGCAAATTGTAAAAAATGCCAGTGCTCTTGCTCAGGCGCTCGCACAACAAGGTTTTCGTTTGGTGTCGGGTGGTACCGACGTGCACATGATGGTGGTCGACCTCACTCCATTCGATGCAGAACTCACTGGTAAAGAAGCGCAGTTGGTGCTCGACTCGGCAGGCATCACGCTGAACAAAAACACAATTCCTAATGACCCGCGCAGCCCATTTGTTACCTCGGGCGTGCGCATTGGCACGCCGTCGGTCACCACGCAAGGCATGAAAGAGCCAGAAATGGTGCTCATCGCCGAGCTCGTTGCCACTGCCTTACGGAACCGTACCGACACTGCGGCTTTGGCAAAAGTGCGCAGCGACGTTGCTGAACTCTGCGCAAAGTTCCCTGTTTACTAAAGGAAACTCAGACACTTCAGAAGTAGTGGTTCAGCGGTCTAATCTAGAACCACATGAGTGACATCAATGGCTATCTCATCGTTGCTGCATGCGCAGCCATTGTCACTTTTGCTGTGACTCCTTTCGTCATGGGCTTGGCACGCATGAAGAACTGGATGGCTCAACCAGACCCTCGCAAAGTACATACCACACCAACACCCGATGTTGGTGGTGTCGCGTTACTCGTTGGCATTATTACTGCATTGCTCTTGGCGTGGCAGATGGATAGGTTCGGCCCAATTTTTGATGGCAGTTCCGAAATGCTCGGTGTTGCAATTGGTGCCATTGCAATTTGCGCAATTGGGTTCATCGACGACATTCGCGAAATTAGTGCACCGGCTAAAGTTGCAGGAACCGCAGTTGTTGGTATGGTTTTGGTGTCGGCTGGTGTCACGATGTTTTATTTCCGTGTTCCGTATTTCGATGTGTTTGTTTTATCGAATGACTGGATACCGCTCGTCACCATTTTGTGGTTGTTAGTAATGACCGAAGCCATCAACCTCATCGATGGTTTAGATGGTTTGGCAACAGGAATCGTTGCAATTGCTTCTGGGGCGTTCTTTTTGTACAGCCGTCATCTTGGAGATTTAGGTTTACTTGCCGAACCCAACATTGGCCCACTTGTTGCTGCTGTCACGTTTGGTGCGTGCATCGGATTTCTTCCACACAATTTCAACCCAGCAAAAATTTTCATGGGCGACAGCGGAGCGTTGTTGCTTGGTCTCATGCTCGCTATCTCTACGAGCGTGGTAGGGGGCAGGGCAGACCCAGCTACGCAAGACTTCAATAGCCAGACGTATTTCTTTTTGGCGCCACTCTTTATTCCACTGCTCATTTTGGGCGTGCCCATCTTCGACGTGTTGTTTGCCATTGTGCGTCGTGCGTACAAGCGGCAAAGTTTTGCAACGGCCGACAAAGGTCACCTCCATCATCGACTCATGAACTTGGGTCACGGCCAAAGACGCAGTGTGCTCATTTTGTGGCTCTGGACGGTCTTGTTGTCGGGAATGGCTTTGTATCCGGTCATTTCAACTTCGGGCGGAAGCATCGCACCCTTTGGTGTGGCTGCTGTGGCCTTGGGTTTGTACACCGTGTTGCACCCGAGTGTGCGACGCAAATCGCGTGATGATGCTGTATCGCAAGAAGAAATTGGTGATTCGCGTTGAGTTGCCGTAGTTTGAAGCAAACCCCAAAGGCCATGCTGTGAGACTTCTTCCCGACCCCAAAATTGTGCGCCGCATTGCGGGCAACCCGCGTGCAGTGGAAAATAGTGCAGGTGGTCTAGGTCACGGGGCAGAAATGGCTTTTGGCGTCCTGGTCTTTTTTCTGATTGGTTTTGCCATCGACTACTTCGCCGGAACCACCCCGTTATTCATGATTGTGATGACCGTGTTTTCTTGCGTGGGGAATTTCATCAAAATGTGGTTTGGCTACGACATTCAAATGAAACGTCTGGAAGCTGAGCGGGCAGAAACGCGCCGGGCGCAACCTCCGTCACAGGGCGAGTCGTGAACGACTCGAGTTCTCTCTTTACCTCGCAAGTCTCGGGTGATGCTCCAGAGGTTGCCGTTACGCGGCATATGTTGTTGCGCGGGCTAGTTGCGGCACCCGTTCTCGTTCTTATTGCCAGCTTCATTTGGGGAGCCGACGGGGCGGCGTCGAGCGCTTTTGGTTGTGCGCTTGTGATGGTTAATTTCGCCTTGGCAGCAGCTCTCATCTCCACCACAGCACGCATTTCGCTGGCACTTATGATGGGGGCGGTGCTTTTTGGCTATCTCATCCGTTTAGGCATCATTTTCGCGGCAGTTGTATTGGTGCGCAATATGTCGTGGATTTCACTTCCGGCACTCGGATGCACCATTATTGTGACGCACCTTGGTCTTCTCTTTTGGGAACTTCGGCATGTGTCGGCCTCGTTGGCCTACCCAGGTCTGAAGCCAACTTCGGGTGGTGAGGCAAGCACCTCATCGTGAAATTCGTTCTTCTCGCCTTCGTTCTACTAAATTGAGCGAAGTCGATTTTTATCAACTCTTTTTGTTCTTATCCCTGTCCTCGAACTAATACGAAACGGAATCGCACGTGATCGCTCTTGAGTTCCCGCCGATTAACGAGATCCTTCGCTGGAAAGATCTCTTTGAGTCTTTCAACAAAATTTCTATCATCGCAGTTCTTGCGGCAACCATAGGCACCGTGGTGTTTTTGTTGGCTGGCCGTCAAAGCGCACAAACTGCACCTCGCGGCATTCGCAACGTTGCTGAAAGCACAGTGGAGTTCATTGAAAACGGTGTAGTCATGCAAACCATGGGTCGCGATGGCCTTGGCTGGACACCATTTCTCCTTTCGCTTTTCACATTCATTTATCTCTGCAACGTCCCGGGAATTATTCCGTTCTTGCAGATGCCTGCAACGGCACGTATGGCATTGCCTGCAGCACTCGCTCTCATGGTGTGGGTTGTCTACAACGGTGCAGGAATTAAGCATCAAGGTTTCATTGCCTATTTCAAGTCGGTGTTGTTCCCACCCGGAGTGCCAAAAGCTCTTTACGTTTTAGTAACTCCAATCGAGTTCATCTCGGCAATCATCGTGCGCCCGTTCTCACTTGCCGTGCGACTTTTCGCCAACATGCTCGCAGGTCACATTTTGCTCGTGACCTTTGCACTTCTCACCGAGTCGCTTTTCCAAGCAAAAGACAAAATCCTTATTCCCTTTGGCGTTCTGCCTATGGGAATGTTGATTTTCTTAACTGGTTTTGAAGTGTTGGTAGCGTTTTTGCAGGCCTACATCTTCACTATCCTCACCGCGGTATATATCGGTGGGGCAGTACACCCCGAACACTAAGAACAATCTGAATATTCTGAATACCCAATCTTCATAAGTAACGAGGAGAAATAAGAAATGGAAGCATTAGCCAAAATTGTTGTGAAAGCAGCAGAAGTAGCAGCTGATCCAGCAGCAGCAAAGAACAATGCAGCAGCAGCGTCAGCTGGTTATGCATACGGTCTCGCTGCAATCGGACCTGGTATTGGTATCGGTTACATCGTGGGTAAAGCAGTCGAAGCAATGGCACGTCAGCCAGAAGCTGCAGGCATGGTTCGTACCACAATGTTCCTAGGTATTGCCTTTACTGAAGCACTTGCACTTATCGGATTCGTTGTATTCATTCTTCTCAAGTTCGCCTAAAGCGAATTTGAGAGTTGTCCATCTATCTTCCTGCTAAAGCGCAGGTTCAGGAGATCACATGTTGACTGCAATAGTCACCCGCTCGGGTGAGGCGGCCGTGTCGGTGAGGTTGGTCCGTACAGACTCAGCCACACCAACCGAAACCGTCCTCCCGGCGGAAAATGAAGAGTTGATGACGATGTCGGCAGAGCCGATGTCTGCCGACACCCCTATAGAGGACTCTGCAGAAGTCCCGGTTGCAGCTGAATCACGTGCGCTTACTGCTGATGAATCAGGTCCTACTGCTGAAACAGGCACTCTTGAAGTAGAAAAGACGGGTCCGAACCCTATTGCACCAGAAAATAAGGAATTGTTGTGGAGCTTCGGTGCTTTCATCATCTTCCTTATTCTCATGAGGTACTTCCTCTTCCCACGCTTACGCAAAGGAATGGACTCACGTTACGAAAGCATCCGCAGCAACCACGATGGTGCCGATGCTGCAAAGGCCGATGCTCGTGCAGAAGTTGCGAAGTACGACACAGCACTTGTTGGTGTTCGTGCAGAAGCAGCGCAGCGCATCGATGCAGCACGTCAGACACTCGACCAAGAGCGTCAACGCGCAATTGCAGAAGTCAATGCTCGCATTGCAGCTAAAAAAGCTGAAGCAGAATCTGCAGCAAATGCAGAACGAGCAGCAGCTCAGGCACAAGTAAGCGCAGCTGTTACATCAGTAACTTCAACTGTCGCATCACTTGCACTTGGTAAAACTGCCGATGCCGGCGTGGTGTCGCAAGCTGTATCAGAAGCTATGCAAAATGCAGGGAGCCGATCATGAGACTCATTCATCTCATCGCGAGCGAAGATCCTTCGCAGACGCATCACTGGCTCTTGCCAGAAACCGCTGAAATTATTTACGGTGGAATTTCATCGCTCATTATTTTCGCAGCTATCTACAAATTTGGTTTGCCAGCAGCGAAGAAGGCTTTGAACGCCCGTACCGAGCGCATTCAAAAAGAACTCGATGGCGCGGCAAATGCATTGTCACAAGCAACGCAAGAAGCCACCAACATTCGCGCAGCAATTGGCGACATTGCTGGTGAGCGCAATCGTCTTGTGGCAGAAGCCGATCAGCAAGCAGCAACAATGCTCACCGAAGGTCGTGCACGCATTGCTGCAGAAGTTGCAGAACTTGAAGCTCGTGGCGATGCAGAAATTGCCGCTTCACGTTCACGTTCAAGCGATGAACTTCGCGGCGAAATTTCACTTCTTGCCTCGGCAGCTGCACAGCGTGCAGTGAGTGCGTCGTTGAACGCTTCAGCACAGCAAGAACTCATTGAGAACTTCATTAACTCAGTAGGGGCAGCACGATGAGCGAATCACGTATCGAGGGTTACGCCCGCGCACTCGTTGAAATAGCAGAAGCCGAAGGCAACTTGGCTGTTGTTGAAAACGAATTGTTCCGTTTGGCACGCGCACTTGAGCAAAGCGAAACTTTGCGCTCAACGCTCACCGACGAATCCATACCTGCTGCACGCCGCCAGGCTGTAGTGGAAGCACTTATTGGTGGCACTGCTACCAACACCACAACACAACTTGTCGGCTTGATTATTGGCGCTGGTCGTGGTCGCGACTTGCCCGCCATTGTCGACAAAGTGGTGAAGCGTGCGTCAAGCGCACAAAACAAAGATCTCGCCGAGGTGCGTACAGCAGTTGCACTCACGCCAGAGCAAGAGAGCCGTTTGGCTGCCGCCCTTGAAAAGGCAACAGGCAAAAAGGTGAACTTGAAAGTCGTTGTCGATCCGAGCGTGCTTGGTGGCGTTGTTGCCACTGTTGGCGACTCTGTCATCGACGGAAGTGTCCGTACTCGCCTCGATCAAGTGAAGAGCCGCCTCTAGGCGTCGTCACTTACCAGTGTCAGAAGGGAAATAGTCATGGCAGACATCACATTGTCAGCAAGCGACATCGCGTCGGCGATCACCAAGGGGTTAGAGGGCTATGCGCCGTCACTCGAGGCTCGCACCGTCGGTCGTGTTGCAGAAGTGGGCGACGGTATCGCCCGCGTGTCGGGTCTTCCCGATTGCGCAGTAAACGAATTGCTCGAGTTTGAAGACGGCACCGTTGGTCTCGCCTTGAACCTCGATGAAGACACCATTGGTGCGGTAGTTCTCGGAGATGCCGATGGCATTGAAGAAGGCCAGCCAGTAAAAGCAACCGGACGCATTTTGTCGGTTCCTGTTGGTGATGCGCTTTTGGGTCGCGTTATTAACGCACTCGGCGAGCCAATTGACGGCAAGGGTGACATTGTTGGCGGCATCATTCGCCGTGTAGAAATTCAAGCTCCTGGCATCATGGGTCGTAAGCCTGTGCATGAGCCAATGCAAACAGGAATCAAGGCTATTGACGCCATGATTCCCATTGGTCGCGGTCAGCGCGAACTCATCATTGGTGACCGTAAAACTGGTAAGACCACTATTGCAATTGACACCATCATCAACCAGCGTGGTCTCGGTGTGAAGTGCATTTACGTAGCTATTGGTCAAAAGGGTTCCACCGTTGCACAAACAGTAGAAACACTTCGTCAGTACGGCGCACTTGAGTACACCGTTGTTGTTGCTGCTCCTGCATCAGAGCCAGCACCGTTTAAGTACCTTGCTCCGTACACCGGTTGCGCACTTGGTCAGCACTGGATGGAAAATGGCGAGCACGCACTTGTTGTGTACGACGACTTGTCGAAGCAGGCCGAGGCATACCGTCAGATGGCACTGTTGTTGCGCCGTCCACCAGGCCGCGAAGCGTACCCAGGCGACGTGTTCTACCTTCACAGTCGCTTGCTTGAGCGCGCTGCGAAATTGAGCGACGCCAACGGTGCAGGTTCACTTACAGCTTTGCCAGTTATTGAAACCAAAGCTGGCGACGTGTCGGCATACATTCCTACCAACGTGATCTCTATCACCGATGGCCAGGTGTACTTGCAAGACAACCTCTTCAAATCTGGTGTGCGTCCTGCAGTAGACGTAGGTATCTCGGTATCTCGCGTAGGTGGTGCAGCTCAAATTAAGTCAATGAAGAGCGTGTCAGGTACTTTGAAACTTGACCTTGCTCAGTTCCGCGAGTTGGAAGCATTTGCAACATTCGGTTCTGAACTCGACGCCATTTCAAAAGCACAACTTGAGCGCGGTTATCGCTTGGTGGAACTGTTGAAGCAACCGCTCAACAGCCCAATGCCAGTGGAAGAGCAAGTAGTCAGCATTTTTGCTGGAACCAAAGGCTTCCTCGACAACCTTCCCGTCGGCGACGTGCGTCGTTTCGAAAATGAATTGCTCGAGTACGTGAAATCACGTCACGGCGCAATGATTGCTGGTATTCGTCAAGATCCAAAGTCTGACGTACCAAAAGATCTCGGCGACATCGTTACCGCATTTAAAGCACAATTCAAAACGTCCGTAGCAACAGCTGCTGCCAAGACTTCAACCAATGTTGTTGAAGTCGGCGAAGCTGAGAGCGCAAAGACCCTCGCAACGGAGTGATGTAGATGGCTGGCGGTCAGGAACGCATCCTGCGTGGGCGAATTCGCTCAGTGCAGGCAACAAAGAAAATCACACGCGCGATGGAGCTCATTGCTGGCTCGCGCATTGTGAAAGCGCAACAACGCGTAGCGGCCGCCGTTCCCTACAGTGAAAAAATTACCGATGTTGTGAAGCATCTGTCATCTGGCGGTGCGGTGGGTAACTCACCGTTCCTTGCCGGTCGTCCCGATGTCAAAACAACGTGTTACGTAGCCATAACTGCTGACCGCGGTTTGTGTGGTGGTTACAACACTGGTGTATTGCGTGCAACAGAAGGTGAAATTAAAGCCGACCTTGCTGCGGGCAAAAACTACATTGTCATTCCTGTTGGGCGTAAGGCCGAGGGTTACCTGCGTTTTCGTGGCTACAACCTGGGTCGGGGCTTTGCTGGTTTCAGCGATGCCCCGGCGCATAGCAACGCGAGCGAAATTGGTAAGTACGTAGTTGATCTTTTCCTTACCGGGCAAGTCGATAAAGTTGAACTCGTCTACACACGCTTTGTTTCTGCAGGTAACCAAGAAGTGGTTTTGCGCCCACTCGTACCGCTTGGCCATGATCTCGTTGCTGCAAACGCTGACGATCATGAAGCAACCGATGCCGGTGGCGACTATGAATACGAACCAGATCCAGAGGGCATCCTCGACACTCTTTTGCCACGTTACGTAGAAGCTCGCATCTATGCAGCACTTCTCAACGCGGCTGCATCTGAGCATGCGTTTCGTCAGCGCGCCATGAAGTCGGCAACCGACAACGCTGAAGAACTCATTAAAAATCTCTCGCGCACAATGAACCGCGCGCGTCAAGACTCCATCACCACAGAAATCATGGAAATTGTGGGTGGAGCAGAAGCCTTATCATCTGGAGAAGACGCAATTGTCATCTCTAGCGTGTTTGGAATGGAAAACCCTTTCGTATCGAGCGATCGAGTCTGAGCAGGAGAAACTGACATGACGATGACTGCAAACAACGCACCTACAGACCTTAAAGACGGTCGTGTGGTTGCCATCGCCGGCCCGGTGATCGACGTTGAGTTCCCTCGTGGCGCATTGCCCGAGTTGAACACAGCGCTTGAATTCACCGTGCTCATCGAAGGCAAACCCAACGTCGTTTTGGCTGAAGTTGCACAGCAGCTAGGAAACAGCCGTGTTCGTGCCGTGTGCATGAAGCCAACAGACGGTCTCACACGTGGCACACCAGTGCGCAACACCGGACGCGGCATCTCCGTGCCCGTTGGCGACAGCACACTTGGCCACGTATGGAACGTATGGGGCGACGTACTCGACGCTGATCCTAAAGAGTTTGAAAACACAGAGCGTTGGGAAATTCACCGTCCCGCTCCTGCATTCGACACCCTTGAACCATCAAAGCGCATGTTCGAAACAGGCATCAAGGTCATCGACCTTCTCACCCCTTACCTCGCTGGTGGAAAAATCGGCTTGTTCGGTGGTGCTGGTGTAGGTAAAACCGTTCTCATTACGGAAATGATTAACCGCGTTGCTTCAAAGCACGGTGGTGTATCGGTGTTCGCCGGAGTAGGCGAGCGCACCCGTGAAGGAACCGACCTTCGTTTGGAAATGGAAGAGTCGGGCGTGTTCGAAAAAGCCGCTTTGGTCTTTGGCCAAATGGACGAACCACCAGGCGTGCGCCTTCGCGTTGCATTGTCGGCACTCACCATGGCCGAGTACTTCCGCGACGTGAAGAACCAAGACGTGTTGTTGTTCGTTGACAACATTTTCCGTTTCGTTCAGGCTGGCTCAGAAGTATCAACGCTTCTTGGCCGTATGCCTTCAGCTGTGGGCTACCAGCCAACACTCGCTGACGAAATGGGTCAGTTGCAAGAGCGCATTACCTCTACGCGTGGTCGTTCAATTACCTCGCTTCAGGCTGTATACGTTCCTGCCGACGACTACACCGACCCAGCTCCGTTCACAACGTTCACCTTCTTAGATGCAACAACGGAATTGTCACGTCAAATCGCTTCGTTGGGTATTTACCCAGCTGTAGACCCATTGGCTTCAACGTCATCTATTTTGACTCCAGAAACCGTTGGCGATCGTCACTACTTGGTTGCTCGTCGCGTGCAGGAAATCTTGCAGCGCTACAAGGAACTTCAAGACATCATCGCCATCCTCGGTCTCGACGAGTTGTCTGAAGAAGACCGCCAGACCGTGTCACGTGCCCGCAAGGTGCAGCGCTTCTTGTCGCAGCCGTTCTATGTTGCTGAAGTCTTCACCGGTGTTCCTGGTGAATATGTTCCAGTTGCAGAAACGGTTGAGAGCTTTGAAGCACTCATCAACGGCGAACTCGACGAAGTGCCAGAACAGGCCTTCTTGAACGTGGGAAGCGTTGAGCAGGTTCTCGCAAAGGCGAAGACCTTGCAGGAGAATGCCTAATGTCTGAAGCCCCCGGCTTCCGTATCGAAGTTGTTTCGCCAGAGCGCGTTGTGTTCTCTGGCGAAACAACTCAGATCATCACCCGCACCATTGGTGGGGGAGAAATTGCGTTCCTTCCTGGACACACAGCTTTTCTTGGTGCGCTCACGGAAAATCACACACGCGTGTGGTTGGCCGATGGCACCATTATGAACTTGGCTATTCACGGCGGTTTCGTTGAAGTGTCAAACAACGTGGTCACATTGCTCAGCGATGGCGCCGAACTCGGTACTGAAATCGACATCGAGCGCGCCCGTCGTGCTGTCGAGCGTGCTGAAGAGCAAATGCGTACTGAAAACTCCACCGAAGTTGAAGCCAGCTTGCGTCGTGCGCATGCCCGCCTTGCAGCCGCTGGTGGTCTTGCTGGCGCTAACGCCGGCCATTAATACATGACTCTGCCTTTCCAGCGCGCACTCATTACAGGTGCATCAGCAGGTATTGGCGAAGAGTTTGTTCATCAACTCAGTCGTGCGGGTATTCCCTGCGTACTCGTTGCGCGTCGCGGCGACCGGTTAGAGCAACTAGCGCAGAAGTACAGCACTTGTGAAGTACTCGTTGCCGACCTTCTTACTGCAGAGGGTATTGCACGTGTTGCGCAACGCTTGGCATCGCCACTTCTTCCTGTTGACCTTTTAGTGAACAACGCCGGCTTCGGGTCGTCAGGAACTTTTCTCAACGTTCCCGTCGAGAACTCCATTGGCCAGGTCGACTTAAACGTTCGTGCAGTCGTAGAACTCTCGCATGCTGCGGCGCAGGCATTTCAAGAGCGCAAGCGCGGGTATTTACTCAACGTGTCGAGCGTGGCTAGCTTCCAGTCGGGCCCAGGTATGGCTGTTTATGCCGCAACAAAAGCATTTGTTACCAGCTTCTCAGAAGCCCTTCATGAAGAACTGCGCAAGGGCCCAGTGCGAGTTAGTGCATTGTGCCCAGGTTTTGTGCGAACAGAGTTTCAAGAAGTTGCACAAACGGGTGAAGAGATTGATTCCATTCCTAAGTTCTTGTGGCTCGATATTGCCATGGTTGTTTCGGAAGCATTAGCTGGCACAGCAAAAGGAAAAGTTCTCATTGTTCCGGGCAAGCAATACAAGAGCATGCTCGTGTGGGTACGCCTGATTCCGCGTGTTGTCATGCGTCGCGTTTCGGCAAAAATTGTCGGGGTTTAAACGCAGTAACTACGCGTAATCAACTGAAGCGTATGTAGCAAGTTTGTCGAGTCGGTGCTGAGCGTCGATGAGCCGCACGGTTCCCGACAATGAGCGCATGACCAAACTTTGTGTGCGTGCACCGCGATGGTCGAAACGTACGCCGCGCAGTAGTTCGCCGTCGGTCACGCCTGTAGCCGCGAAAAAGCAATTGTCGCCTTTCACGAGGTCATCACCTGTGAGCACCTTGTTGATGTCGTAACCCGCAGCAATGGCAGCATTACGTTCTTGATCGTCACGAGGCCACAGGCGACCTTGAATTTCTCCACCCATGCACTTCAATGCAGCTGCTGACACCACACCTTCGGGTGTGCCGCCAATACCTAAGAGAATGTCGACACCAGCATCGGGCCATGAAGTGGCAATTGCGCCGAAAATATCTCCGTCGCTAATGAGCTTGATTCTTGCTCCTGTGGAGCGCACTTCTTCAATGAGTTCTTTGTGGCGCGGGCGATCGAGAATCATGACGGTCAGGTCGCGCACAGATTCACCTTTCGCTTTTGCAACCCAGCGCAAGTTCTGTGTGGCTGAAGCAGTGATATCGATGTGGCCTACTGCATCAGGCCCGACAGCAATTTTTTCCATGTACATACATGGACCCGGGTCAAACATGGTGTCGCGCTCAGAAACAGCGATGACGGAAATAGCATTGCCGAGCCCAAGTGCGGTGAGCGTGGTGCCATCAATAGGGTCCACAGCAACATCGGTGCGGGGCTGCGTGCCGTCGCCGACCGCCTCGCCGTTGAAGAGCATTGGTGCATCATCTTTTTCACCTTCACCAATAACAACAATGCCGTCCATAGGAACGGTGGTGAGCACGGTGCGCATGGCATCGACGGCGGCTGCATCGGCTCCATTTTTGTCGCCGCGACCCACCCAACGCGCCCCAGCAAGGGCTGCAGATTCAGTGACTCTGACGAGTTCCATGGCGAGGTTACGTTCTGGCTTTTGCGGGCGTCGTGTGTTCATTACCCCCTACCGTAGTGCGGGCGATACCCTCGGGCTAATGCCCATAAAAATTCCCGCTGTACCTCTAGAGCGTTGCCTCGATTCCAGAGACCTCTCAGAGCCTCAGGTGAGCCCTACGGGCGACGTTGTGGCATTCGGGGCGAGCCAGCAGGGAAGAGGTGAGCTGCGCACCATTGCGGTGCCAAAGGGCGATGAAGACCTGTGGCAACTTGAACCGGCACCCAGTGTGACACGCGGTTTTGGGGGTGGCTGTTTCCAGTGGCTGCCCGATGCGAGCGGATTAGTTTATGCAGCAAAAACAGGAGGGCTTTGGGAAGCTGCTCGTGGTGCAACAAGTGCGTGTCGCATCGACACACAAGCACTTGTTGGTGCCTCGCGCTTCGGCGTTGCCGTCTCGCCAAATGGTGAGTGGGTGGCATGTGTGCAGAACTTGTGCGAACTCGTTGTAGTGCATCGAGCAACTGGCGAAGAACATGTCATTGCACAACCACATGCATTTGTATTTGACCCGGTGTGGAATGGCAGCGAATTGTTTTGGCAAGCATGGTCGCAACCACACATGCCGTGGGATGAATCAGAAATTTGGTCTGCACACATTGCTGATCGCGAAGCTCGTGTGGTGTTGCATCGCCCTGGTGTGTCGTTTCAACAGCTGCAATTTTCTGCACATAGTGAAATGGGGGTGTTGAGCGACATCAACGGATGGCTCCAGCCGTATCGAGTTGTTACTGGTGAACTGGTGCCGCTTTTGCCTGCAGGTGAGCAAGTGGAATGTGGCAACCCGCAATGGGGAATGGGCGCACATACGTGGTGTTGGTCGCCCGATGGAACAGAAATTGCTGTGGCCCGCAACCTGGAAGGTTTTGGCGACCTCGTTGTGGTGAGTACAGCAACAGGTGAGATGCGCTCTATTGGGCGAGCAGTACATGGCTCATTGCAGTGGGGCAGCGCGGGCATATTGGCTTTGCGCACGGGCGCGGTCACGCCAACGCAAGTAGTGCGTTACTCTCCAATAACTTTTGAGCGAGAAGTGTTAGCAACGAGTGAAGTAGAAAGTGCTGGCGGTGTGTGGTCGCAGTATGAGTTGGTGGAACCAACGCTAGGAAAAGTGGAGTGCGGCAACTACAACATTCCGTATCGTTTGTATTCTCCCGTAGACAATTTGTCTGCCGAGCAGCCCCTCATTGTCTGGGTGCATGGCGGGCCAACCGATCAGTGGCAAGTCACCTTCATGGCGCGTGTTGCGTATTGGGTAGGTCGTGGAGTGCGCGTGATGATTGTTGATCATCGCGGAACCTCGGGCCATGGGCGCAACTTTCAACAGTCGCTCAATGGTCATTGGGGCGAATTCGATACCGCCGATCTCATTGCCGCAGTGCAACATGTACATCACAACGGTTGGGCAACGCCCAAGAACACTTTTTTGATGGGCGGTTCTGCGGGCGGTTTTGCTGCGTTGAACGCTGCTGGTACGGCGCCCAATATTTGTGCGGGGGTCATTGCGCTGTATCCGGTTGTCGATCTTGCCGATTCCGCAGAGCATTCATGGCACTACGAGCAGCATTCCATTGCTGTCTTAGTGGGCGATTCCCCCGAGAATGAAACTCTGTACGCCCAACGCTCACCATTGAGCAAAGTGGAGACAATGGCGCAGGTAAAAGTGCTGCTTCTGCATGGCGATCTCGACACTTCAGTACCAATGAATCACAGTGTGACTCTTGCCCAGACCCTACGTAAAGCCGGTGGGCGAGTTGCCTTGCACATCATGGAAGGCGAAGGTCACGGTTTTCGTTTACGCCACAATCAGCTGCGCGAATACGAACTGATTGGTGAGTTCATCTTTACGTTGTAGCGTGCAGTTATGTCTGAATGGAACCCACTTGACCCCGATGCCGAGAGTGTCCATTACGACCTGTCTAGTTGGAGCATCGACCAGCGTGCATCAGTTGCGGAAATGTTTGCCGATGCCGAAGTTCCACACGCTTGGGTGGGCAATGAAGTTGTTCTGCCGAGCGAGCTTGAAGACGCCGCCGACGAAATGCTCGATGCTCTCGAACAAAAACTTGGTGTAGGTTCAGACGAAGGAAATTCCGCACAGCGCGAATCGCGTCGTTTGCAATTGAACGAAGCAACCGACGAGGAAATTACTGAGTACGAGCTCGACGATTGGTCAATGGGTGAGCGCTCGCGCCTCACAGAACTCCTTGTTGCCTCCGATATTCCGTATCGCTGGGAAGGCGCATTGCTCGTTACGCTCACCGAACTTGAAGACGCAGTAGACGACCTGCTTGACGCAGTAGAAGCTGGCGATGTCACCATTATCGACTCGGCACGTAACCCGGGTTCTGGGCAAGGAACCATTTCTGCTGGCGACTCCAGTGTTTCTGGTGAATCGCTCACGCAAATGTTTCTTGCGGCCGAACGTTTGCAGCGTGACCCACTCGATGCCAATGGTCTTGGCATTTTGGTGCGTGTTCTCGATGACATTGAGGGTGGAGGCATTCCCTTTGGCGTACCTGTTCCTGTGTGGCGTCAAGCATCTGAAATGGCCGATCAACTTGCCGACGCACTTGCCGGCAACGATTTCCCCGACGAACAAGCAGCACAAGAAATTGCGCAACGATTGTTTGTCACGTTACGCCCTCACGTCTGAGTCGCAAGTAGCGTAATCACTCGATGATTCTCGCCGAATTAGAAATCTGGCACTCGCGGCCTATTACTCCCACCCGGCGGGTGTCGTTGGGTCATTTGGTGTTACCTGCCGACCCGGCACCTGGTTTCGGTGGCATTTTGCTGGGTGCAGTCGTGGCACGGCATTTGTTCGATGTTGATGAGGAAATGCACCCCGACATTCATCGCCTCACCTTGCAGGTAGAGCGTGGTGAACGCATTGTGCAGCCGCGCTTGCGTCATCGTTTTCAATCTGACCGCCACGGTCTTGCAATGAGCCGGCATCAACTGATTGCGGTGGAAGACACCGCAGAGTTCGCCTTTGCCGACGGTGGTTCGCCACTGCAACAAGTGCTCGGTTCTATTTATGCACTCGAGCGATTAGATGCTGAAACGCGGCGTGCGCTGGGGCCAATGATGAGGCGTGCAATGACCTGGCGTGGCCCATTTGGAGCGTCGTTCATTTCGTATTTGGCAGGCAGCAATGCGTCGTCTATTACTGCAATTTCCGACCCGCGGGCATGGGCTCTTGAAATTTTGTGTTTTCCACCTGGCACGGTGAAGCCAAATAAAAAAGAAGTCAGTTCACGCTTTCGTGAAATGTTACGCAGTGTGCACCCCGACCATGGCGCAAGTGAACGCGATGCAAGTAGGGCTATTGCCGACCTCAGCGAAGCGCGTCGCATTTTGAGCCAACAGTCGTGAGTGGCGCAAAAGGAATTGTGCTGTTCCCCGGTGCAGGAAGCAGTGCAGACCATTCATCGCTTGTTGCTATTGAAGAGTTAATGCAACCCACACCTGTCGCACGCATCGACTTTCCGTATCGCCGAGCAGGTAAGCGCGCTCCCGATCGCGCACCGGTGTTATTGCAGTGTGTGCGCGATGAGGTTCAGGCATTTGCCAAAGCAAGCAGTGTGCGTACGTCGTCACTTGTTATTGGTGGGCGTTCCATGGGCGGGCGCATGTGCTCTATGGCTGCTGCTGGCGACACCGGCTTACGAAAAAAAGGGGAGCCACCGCTTTTTGGTGACCCGTTAAAAGTGCGGGGGCTTGTGCTGATTTCGTACCCCTTGCACCCACCAGCACACCCCGAGAAGTTGCGCATTGCACACTTGCCTCGCATTTCTGTGCCAGTTTTATTTGTGCATGGAACCAACGACCCCTTTGGCTCGCCTGCAGAATTAAAAAAACATGTGAAGAAAATTCCGGGTGATGTCACTATGCACTTCATTGAAAAAGGACGACACGACCTCAAGGGAAAAGATGCAGAAATTGCCGAGGTTATTCGTGAGTGGTGTCAACAGCTGCGCTAGTTATTGCTAACGCTCAAAACGCACGTGTGCGTCTTCTGGGTTGAGATCCTCGAGATCTTTATGTGCTGTTTCAGGATAAAAGTTCACAATTAGAAGTGACGCGACAAGCGAAATGCCGGCAAAAGAAAGCATCACGGCGCCATAAGACCATCCGCTGTCAACAAGCAAACCTGCTCCAACAAGACCGATGCTTCCTCCTAGAAGTGCCGCCACGGTGATAAGGAATGACGACGTTGTGCGATTACCTGTGGGAAAGAGTTCACCGCGGTACACGGCAAGTGCCGGGTATGCAATGGCGCCCACTATGCCACCAGCAATAGCGCTTACCCACATGCCAACAGACGACAACATAAACGACAAGCCAATGAGTGCTGAACCGAGCGGTATGCACAGTGCAGCAACTCGGCGCCTACCTTTGGCATCGGCGATCTTTCCACCAATGATGAGACCAAGCGAGCCTGGAGTAGCCGTAGACAAAGTGAACAACGCAACCATGGCCGCCGAGTAATGCCGAACATCTTGGAGATAGCGATTCTGGAAAAGCGAAGCTGTTGCCACGAAGATATTGACGAGAAACGCCACCGCCCCCACCATCAAAAGTGTTCTCGGCGCGGTATAGCCCGTATATCGCGACGTTTCGCGCCGAGAACCCTTCGGTTCGGTGCGATGGGCAATGAACCGAGGTGTTTCGGTGAGCCGGCGTCGCAAACTCACCGCAACAATGATCCATCCAAGAGCCAACACATAAACAAGGCGCCACGTAGATGTTCCGAGATCGGCAAGGGGAAGTGCAGCCACGGCGAAGCCGGCACCAAAGCCACTCGCGAGTGCAAGAACACTAATGCCATAAGCGCGCCCGTGCTTTGGCATCTCTTCAATCACAATGACAAGAACGGCAACGTCGAGTGCAAGACCCAAGGGTCGCGCAATGCTCTGTGTTGCAACGAGGGTGGCAAAGTTTGGCGCAAGTGCACCGAGCGAAGCAAGAACTGGGGTGATAAATGCAAGTGCCACCACAATGCGTTGGCGCCCGATGCGGTCGCCCAATACGGCAAGTGGAATAGCAAGAACAATGCCCAAGCGAACTATTGCAGCAGCAACACCTTGCTCAGTGGTCGTCACATCAAATTCGTCAGCGGCAAAGGCAACGGTCTGCGTAAAAAGTGTATTAATAAATGCAGCAACCATTGATGCGGCGGCGAGCATGGCAAGTACAAGAGTCTCGTGAGCGGTAAATGTTTGTGGCGGCGCCCACCACGGACGACGGTCTGTGTGGTGACGTTGTCTGATGTGGCGCACAATGAGTGGTCGGAAAATCCAGCCGAACCACGGAATATCAAGAGACCATTCCGTGTGCTCTGTTGCATCAGCATTTGTGTCGACAGGAACATCAACGCTTCGTTTGTACTCAACGCATGGCCCTGTTTTTTGTAAAAAGATGTGGCGACCAGCCAACAATTCCTGTGGTTCTGCGGCTGGAGTTTCTTCCACCACAGTGCAGTAGGACTCGGTTAATTTTAGGAAATTAGCGCTATTCCTGGAGATTTTGCGCTGAAATGAGTAGCGACGGGCCTGTGACTTGTGGGAAAAGTTCGGCGTGCGTTCCACGGCGGGAGCATACTGAGAGAGTGAAGTCAAACGGTGCGCGCATCAAGGTGGCTCCCGGTGCGCCATTGAGCGGCACCGTCCACGTACCTGGGGCCAAAAACTCGGTTCTGAAGCTCATGGCCGCTTGCCTCATGGCCGATGGCAACTTTGTGTTGTCGAATGTGCCCGATATTGAAGACGTTGCCACCATGGGCGAATTGTTGTCGGCTATCGGTCTCGTCATTGAGCATCGTCGCGACACCAAAGAGTTGCACATTGCAAACAACGGCAATTTGCAGCTCTTTGCTCCTTATGAACTTGTTGAGCGCATTCGCGCAAGCGTCAACGTGCTGGGCCCGCTGCTTGGCAGGTTCGGGGAAGTACGAATTGCGCTTCCTGGTGGCGACGACTTCGGTTCGCGCCCCATCGACATGCACTTGCGTGCCCTCACCGAACTGGGTGCGCAATTTGAAATGCGCCACGGCGATATTTATGCGCGCGCAGAACGTTTGCATGGCACCAACATCACACTCGATTTTCCTAGCGTTGGAGCAACAGAAAATCTTCTGACTGCTGCAGTGTTTGCCAAAGGTTCTACATCAATAGAAAACGCTGCACGTGAACCAGAAATTGGCGACTTGTGCAACATGTTGGTGGCAATGGGCGCCGACATTGAAGGTATTGGCAGTTCCACACTTGTTGTGCATGGCGTTGAGCGCAATACATTACGCGCAGTGCATCACACGGTGGTGGCCGACCGCGTTCAAGCCGCAACATACATTGCAGCAACTGCAATTACTGGTGGTGAAGTAGTGGTACGAGGTGCCATTGCGGGCCATATGGAAATGTTGCTCGCACGCTTTGCCGACATGGGCGTAGTTCTTGTGGAACAACACGATGGCATTTTGGTCATTGGCCCTGAACGGTTGAAAAGCATCGACGTGGTTACGCTTCCGTACCCAGGAATTGCAACCGACTACAAGCCGCTCGTTGTTGCCATGTTGTCGGTGGCCGATGGCGTAGGAATCGTTACGGAAAATTTGTACCCCGGCCGATTCCGTTATGTTGATGAACTGCAGCGCTTAGGCGCCAACATTCGCACCGATGGCCATCACGCAGTGGTGCGTGGTGAAATGAAATTGTCGGGTGCGCCAGTACGTGCTCCCGATATTCGGGCAGGTGCCGCGCTCGTTGTTGCAGGGCTTGTTGCTGAGGGCGAGACCATCATTTCCGATGTGCACCACATTGACCGTGGTTACGACGACCTAGTGGGTCGACTCTGTACCCTCGGCGCCAATATCACTCGGCTCTAGTGCGTCTTTTTGAGCCCGTCGAACACGCTGAGACGCAACACGCAGCAGCCACACCATGATGGCAATGGGCACAAGCACCCATAAAATCTCATCCCAGCCACCTTGATGGGCAAGAACAGTGCAAATGAAGCTGAACATGACAAGCAACCCTGCCACTTCTCGGTATAAATCGGCAAGTCGCGCCTGTTCCTGATTAGATAGAACCGTGAATACTGCAACAACTGCTCCCGGCTCAATGCGTCAACAGGTAGAAGAGACCATTGAGGTCATTAGACCCGCTCTGCAAGCCGATGGTGGCGACATGGTTTTGCGTGAAGTGAATGAAGAGACCGGCGTTGTGACGGTTACTTTGGTGGGTGCATGTGGCACCTGTCCAGCATCTACGCAAACCTTGAAGGCTGGTATTGAACGCATCATGCGCGACCGCGTTGACGGCGTAACAGAAGTGATTGCAGTTGAGTAATGGCCTTACGCAGTTCAGATCCTCAGGAACTTTTTACTTCTGCATGCGCCGGTGACCGCGCATCACTCGCGCGGTTACTCTCACTCATTGAACGTGGCGGTGACCCAGCACGTGTTGTTGGCAGGTTGAGTTACCCCAAAAGTGGCAACTCGTACACAGTTGGTTTCACGGGTGCACCTGGTTCGGGCAAGAGCACACTCACCAGTGCAGTGATTGGTCACTTGCGCAAACAAGATCTTGAAGTTGCGGTCATTGCAATTGACCCTTCATCACCATTTACGGGCGGGGCCATTTTGGGCGACCGCGTGCGCAT
Source organism: bacterium (assembly GCA_037133935.1). Taxonomy (GTDB): domain Bacteria; phylum Actinomycetota; class Acidimicrobiia; order Acidimicrobiales; family Ilumatobacteraceae; genus F1-20-MAGs119. The sequence goes on along the minus strand of JBAXNF010000002.1, from coordinate 4,055 downwards.
GCAAGACCACGCAACAGACCCAGGAGTTTTCATTCGCTCAATGGCAACGCGTGGTCACCTGGGTGGCTTGTCGCTCGCAACACCAGAAGCTATCCGTTTGCTCGATGCTGTAGGTCGGCGTTGGGTCATTGTTGAAACAGTGGGTGTTGGCCAGGTAGAAGTAGAAATTGCCGGGAAGGCCGACACCACCGTGGTGGTGTTGAACCCGGGTTGGGGCGACTCGGTGCAGGCCAATAAAGCAGGCCTCATGGAAATTGCCGATGTTTTTGTAATCAACAAAGCCGACCGTAAGGGTGTTGAAGAAACGCGCCGCGATGTTGAACAAATGCTCGAACTATCCGACCTGTCTCACGATGCATGGCGCCCCACCATTGTTCCCACAGTGGGTTCCACGGGTGAGGGTGTTCCCGCACTGTGGGATGCCGTGTTGGCGCACCGTGCATATGCTGAAGCCTCGGGCCAATTGCGTGAACGTAGGGCCTTTCGCTTACGTGAAGAACTGCGTGAAATTGTTGCTCGCCGCTTAGAGCAAAAGGCTCGTGAACTGTGTGTGGGCGACGAATGGGAAACCTTGCAGGGTGAAGTGCTCAGTCGCACCACCGACCCATGGGCTGCAGCCGACCAGATGTTGCGTGGTGTCGAGGCCTAACGGCTACCGTCATAGGGTGACTTCAAACAATCTTGTCCTGCTCGAACGCCGCGCCGATGGTGTTGCCGTTATTACGTTGAACAACCCCAAGGTCAATGCGTTATCGCAAGCGGTCTTAGCCGAACTACGCGATATTGCACACGACCTCACCAACAACCGCCCAGGTGCTGTTGTGGTCACGGGTGGCGAGCGCATCTTTGCGGCTGGTGCCGACATCTCCGAATTCGGCGGACCAAGTGAAGCGCGCCGCATTGGCCAAGGCTTTCACGATGCATTAAATGCCGTTGCAGCAATACCTGCTTTCACTATTGCTGCAGTTAGTGGCTTTGCCCTTGGCGGCGGGTGTGAACTTGCTTTGTCGTGCGACTATCGCATTGGTGCACCAAAGGCCACGTTTGGGCAGCCAGAAATTCTCTTGGGCATCATTCCTGGTGGTGGCGGCACACAACGCTTGCCGCGCCTTGTTGGCCCTAGCCGCGCCAAAGAAATAATGGTCACGGGTCGTCAGGTGCAGTCAGAAGAAGCATTGCGCATTGGCCTGCTCGATGAAATTGTTCCCGCCGAAGAACTGCACGTGCGTGCGTTAGCACTTGCGGCTCAAGTTGCAGCCGGGGCCACCGTTGCTGGTGCGCTCATTAAGCATGCCGTTGATGCAGGGTTGTCAATGTCGTTGTCTGACGGGTTGTCACTAGAGAAGCAGTCTTTCGAAGATGTGTTTCATAGCAGCGATAGCCAAAGCGGTGTGAAGAGCTTCTTAGAAAACGGACCAGGTAAGGCCACTTTCGAAGGAAAGTAAATATGGATGCTCACAATGAGCACGCCCATGAAGGTGTGAATTACGACGGCATAGTGGGCCCAGCCGTTGCTTTGGGCTTTGCCGTGTTCATCTTTGCTATTTCATTTGGCGTGTTGTGTGTGAATGCTGGCGGAAGTGTGCCAAAAGCAATGGCCATGTCGCTGTTGGTGTTCACTGGTGCTTCACAGTTTTCTGCAGTGAGTGTTATTGCTGCAGGCGGCACGGCCGCAAGTGCTGTTATTGGCGCATTGCTGCTGGGTTCGCGTAATGCCATTTACGGAGTTGCTGTTGCACCGTGGTTGCCGGGAAGCGTGAAGTACCGCGTGGCTGCAGCTCAATTCACCATTGATGAAACAACGGGCATGACGCTGGTGCAAAACTCACCTGAGCGCAAGAAGCGTGCATTCTGGGTAACGGCTGCAAGCATTTATGGCTTTTGGAATGTAGGAACACTCATTGGTGCGCTTGTGGGAAATAGTTTCGACACGCAGAAATATGGTCTCGATGTGGCATTCCCCGCCGCATTCGTTGCAATGGTCGCGCCATTGCTGGCAACACGTAAAGCTCAACTCGCAGGCATTGGTGGGGCAGTGGTGTGCTTAGCAACAACGCCGTTTCTTCCCATTGGCGCACCCATTGTGATGTCGGCCGTTGTGGCACTCATTGCATTGGTGCCGGCACAACGAAAGGCGCGCGGCTCATGAGTTGGACCGTGGTGTTGGTGCTTTCACTCGGTGCATTTGCACTCAAAGTTTTTGGCTTCGTCATTATTGGCGACCGCAAATTTCCTCCACAAGTAGAAGCAGTTATTGCTCTTATTCCTGCCGCATTGTTATGTGCTCTCATTATGAAAGACACATTCACCGCGGGTCACGATCTGCAAATAGATGCGCGTGCTGTGGGTTTGGTAGTTGCAGTGTTCGGTGTGTGGTGCAAGGTGCCAATATGGCTAGTAATTGTGCTGGCCTGTGTTGCTACAGGAATAACGCGCGCAATTTCTTAAGGTTGCGCCGCCAAATAGTTTTCATGACGAGCGATCCACCAATAACTTCACCAATTGCACCACCAAGCCACCAAGGAAAGTGCAGTTCTTCGCTCCAGGTAAAATTGCTATGCCCTGCAGTTGCGGCTGGCTCAATAGTGAATTGTCCGGTGCCGGTAACAACGCCAGTGTGAGTAACACCCATTAAGCGTTCTGGTTCCCACGCTGTAATTTCCATGTGGTCGGTGAGGCGAATGGGCCCCACTTTGGTGTCGCACAAAAACTTGGTGCCAACACCGCGGCGCTGCTCGTTCACAAAGCGAATTGCAACAGCATCGGCCATCCACTGGGTGTGCTCTTCAATGGGTTCAACTACTTCCCAAACGCGTGCAGGGGTAGCAGGAAGCTCAATAGAAACGGTGATGCGTGCCATTAAATGCCAGCAGCGCTTTTGAGTTCAAATGCTGCGTCTTCAGGCGGAACAATGTTAATGAGTACGCCGGTACCACGTTCAAAGCCAGCTGCGGTGGTGAGCTTTGGCCACAAGTGAATGTGCCAATGGAAGTTGCCTGCGTGGTGTGACGGCGCGGTATGGAAGACGAGGTTGTATGCCACGTCGCCAAGCGTTGCGTACATAATGGCAAGTGAATCGCGAATTGCCTTGCCAATGCCGGTGAGTACATCATCGGTGGAGTCGGTGAGGTGAGTGTCGTGTGACTGCGGAATGATGAGCAGTTCATATGGCCCACCACTCCAGTACGGACACAACACAAACGCATGCTCGTTGTCGATAATGACGCGTTTGTTGTCGACACGCTCGGCTTCAACGGTGGTACACAAAATGCATCCACCTTTGAAACGTTCAAATGCGCGTTCTTCTTCAAGAATTTCACCAGGTACAAATGGCAAGCCAAGAATTTGTCCGTGTGGGTGAGCAAGTGAGGCACCGGCTTCGCGACCGTGGTTAATAAATGCTTGCGTGTAGCGAACATTTGCTCTGCGGGCATGATCTTCAAAACGGTGCTTCAAAGCTTGCATCACATTGTGAATGACATCGTCGGTGAATGTGCCAACACGTGCATTGTGGTCGGGGGTAATAACAAAAACTTCGTGAATGCCACTTGCCTCGGCCATGGTATGCACGGGGCCAAGGTTGTGTACTGCCAAGTTGCCGTCGCCGTCGAAAGCGGGGTAGAGGTTTGGCACTATACGTAGGGTCCACTTGCCTTCGCTGTCGTGCTGCTCTAATGCGGGCGGCGTTGCTTCTTCGTTGCCGGGGCAGAACGGGCATGCCCTGTTTGGGTCGGCTTCTACTTGCATCAGGCGCGGTGCAAAGTCGGTTGGTCGCTTTGCACGGTCGGCAACCAAAGTGACCCATCGGCCAGTTAGGGGGTTTAAACGTAATTGACTCACTACTTAAATTCTACGTCTCCAAACAGCCACTTGCCGTGCACTACCTGCATGAAAAGTGGTGAAAGCAAAATCTTCCCAACGATCTGTGCAAATGAGTCCGGCCGCCGCTGCCATTTCATCAATTTGGACAGGCGTTGAATAGCGAATGCGCCATGGGCGTTCAACAAGTGAGCCGTCGAGTGACGCTGAGGTAAACACGCCATGACCAATTTGGG
>JBAXNF010000001.1:0-55967 GCA_037133935.1 bacterium | reverse complement strand
GAATTTCCGTCCAGCCTGGACGTCGATTTTCCGATGAGCCCCGATGCGGCGCGCGGAAAGGTTGTTCTCTTCCTTGCGTTGAGTTTGGCCCCATTTGCGGTGGTGTCGCCGCTCATTGGTCCAGTAATCGACCGCATGAAAGGCGGCAGACGACTTGTTGTATGTCTTGCTGCTGCTGGCAGGGCAATTGTGACACTTCTCATGATTGGGCGCATCGATTCGCTCACTCTTTTTCCACTTGCTTTTGCAGCAATGGTGCTGTCAAAGACCTATTCCATTTCGAAATCGGCACTTGTTCCCACGGTGGTGAAATCTGAGTCTGATCTAGTGGAAGCGAATAGCAGGTTGGGTCTGTTAGCTGGTGTTGTGGGCTTTGCTGTGGCCATTCCTGCGGGTCTGCTACAACTCATTTCCGATAGCGCCCCACTGTTCCTTGCAATCGTTTTCTTTATCGGTGCTGTGGTGTCGGCAACACAATTACCCCGAGGCGAGCGAGTATCACAATCCCCACCAACGCAAGCAGAGCGAGATGAACTTCATTCTCCACGGTTGCTTCGCGCTTCGCGCACTATGTGGCTGATGCGAGGTCTTGTTGGGTTCATGTTTTTCCATCTTGCTTTTTGGTTGCGCGACCAGAAAGCAGGAACATTATGGTTTGGTTTTGCGGTAGGGCTTTCCACACTTGCAACCATGGCGGGTAATGCACTGTCGCCAATGCTGCGTCGTAAGTTGCATGAAGAAACCATGATGCTGTCGGCGCTCTTAGCGCTCACCATTTGTGGCTTTGTAACCACTTATGTTGGGGGAGTAACAGGAGGCGTTATTTTGGCTGCAACTGTCAATTGTTCGGCGGCTATTTGTCGCCTAGCCTTTGAGTCGGTTGTACAAAGCGATGCCCCCGATGCAAACCGGGCGCGTGCCTTTGCAGTCTTCGAAACACAAAATCAACTGGCGTGGGTTCTGGCGGGGTTACTACCGGTACTTTTTCGCATACCTGGTGATGTAGGTTTTGCACTCATTGGAATTGCAACGGCATCAGGATTGCTGATTTTTATCATGTGGGGTCGGTTTTCTATTCGCATTCAAGGCGGGCGAGCCATAGGCCTGGGGCGTCGACCTCGGCGGGGGTAGGAAGATCTGATTCACTTGCGAGTACTCCGAGAAGCGTTTCGGGTGAACTGCGTTCAATAACCCCAGCAACAAAAGTTTTGCCTCGTGATACCACTGCACGCGTGTAACGCACGCCTAAGAGGTGTTCTACAAAAATGTCGGCAGGGGATTCTTCAATGCGGCGTCGGCGAACGGCTTCTGCAATAGCACCTGCTCCGCCCAAAACGCGTTGAGCCACGATGTCAACTGTCCAGTCGATAATGCCCACAAGAGTGGCAAGAAGTGCATCGAGTGCGGGCATCATGGCTTCTTGTTCGGGTGAAATAACAGCCCCAAGCATAATTTCGGGCTGCGAAAAAGCATGTTGGAGCGCAGCCATGGGGTTATCGGAATCGACCTCAAGATGTGTCATGCGTTCAAATGCAGCTGTTGGGTCGGGGCGAAATGCTTTCACATGTTGTTCCACTGACTGCAACAGCCGACGGCGAATATGTGGAACCTGCAGAACTGCATGTGCTGAAAGTTCGTGAATGAGCACCCACATGCGCATATCGGCATTCGGCAAACTCCAATTTTCTGCAAAGGCATCAATGGTGCCAGGAACAAGTAAGACGGTGTTTTCTGGGCTACGCGGCAACAGCAGGTCGTATTGACCAAAAGCCTTTTGTGCGAGTTGCCCAATCATGGAACCCACAGTCATGCCGAGAAGAGAGGGAGCCATCATGCTTGTGAGATTGCGCATCATCTGCGACATTGGGTCGGAGTTTTCCAAGTCAATGTTGGTCTCTGCGTCAGCATCGACAGACGACGGCTGGCTGAGGGCTGCGGCAAGATCATTGAAAAGTGGTTGGTAAGCATTGAGCGTTGACTGGCACCACTGAGAGGGAGTGCAGTATTCAAATTTTGCTTGGCTCAACGAGTGTTGTGCATGGTCGCCGAGCACATCGCCTACATGCATGACGGCAATGGGGATGAGTTGTTCCATTGCGATGCGAGCAGCAGGGTCAACATTGTGTTGACCACCTTCGGTTGAAGTACCCATGAGTGCAAACTGCTGTGCGATATCCCAATTCAGGGGGCCTTGACCGGCCATTGCTTTCATCATGTCGCCAAAAAATGGCAATCCGCCAAAGGGGTTATCACCCATGCTGTTTTCACCCATAGGGCGATGTTATGCCTCGTCGAAGTGAAACACATGACGCAGAGATGATTGGGTGGAAGAGGTACGCTGACCTTGTGCACGGCCCTGTCGATTCCTCGCTCTGGATCGCGGTCACAAATGAAGATTTGCCCGTCACTGCTGCATACGAATGGAGCATTTTGCCAAGCTGCGGCGCGGTCGTTCTCTTTTCGGGCACAATGCGCAATCATGCTGATGGGCGTGACGAGGTGAAAAAGTTAACGTACGAAGCATATGAAGAACAGGCCGTTGTTCGCATGCGCGCCATTGCAGAAGAAGCGCAAAAATCATGGACGGGCATTGGAAGAATTGCCATGATCCACCGACTCGGTGACCTCGAGCTAGGCGACAGTGCTGTCATTGTGTGCGTTTCGTCGGGCCATCGTCCCGAGGCTTTCGAGGCAGCGCGTTTTTGCATTGATGCTTTGAAGGCTTCTGTTCCTATTTGGAAAAAAGAAGAATGGGCAGGCGGCTCCGACTGGGGAACACGTAGTCAAGACATCGGACAAGTAACTTCGCCTACAACAGAAAGTGCGCGATAACGCCATGCAAGCAGCAATGTATATTTTCACCTTTCTGGCAGTGCTATGTGCTGCTGCACTGGGCATCATTCTTTTGCGCGAAAATCGTAAGACAGGAATTTACGATGGCATCGATAATTTCCGACGCCATATTGATGCGTTGTCACCCGATGCTCGGCGAAATGTTGTGGCCCGTCAAATCAAAAATGACGATTCTGGACAGAGTCGCTCACCGCGCTTGTAATACGGCGTACACTAGAAACATCTCATGGCACGCGACCTTGCAATAGACCTTGGCACCGCCAACACCCTTGTATATATGAAGGGTAAGGGCATCGTGCTCAACGAACCGTCGGTTATCGCAGTCAACCGTAAAACGGGTGAGGTGCTGGCAACTGGCCATGAAGCATGGAACATGATTGGTCGTACACCGGGGTACATCGTGGCCGTTCGCCCATTACGCGGTGGCGCCATTACCGACTTCGATATCACCGAGCGGATGATTCGATTGTTATTGCAGCGTGTTGGCGTTTCTCGTTTTACTCGGCCAAAAGTGGTTATTTGTGTGCCGTCGGCAATTACGGAAGTAGAACGCCGCGCGGTTACCGACGCCACGCGTCGGGCAGGAGCTTCCGAAGCGCAGCTCATTGAGCAGCCAATGGCGGCAGCAATTGGCGCCGAGTTGCCCATCGACGAACCTGTGGGAAACATGATCATCGATATTGGGGGCGGAACCAGCGAAACCGCGGTCATTTCTCTTGGTGGTGTGGTTGCCCTTGAAGCAATTCGCGTGGGCAGTTTCGACATTGACGCAGCAATTCAAACTTATGTGCGTCGCGAACACGGAATAGCTATTGGTGAACGCACAGCAGAAGACATCAAAATTCAAATTGGCACCGCCACACCAATGCCAAATGAACGTGGCGCGCAAGTACGTGGGCGCGACCTTGTTACAGGCCTGCCAAAAAATATTATGTTGACCCCAGAAGAAGTACGTTTTGCCATCGATGAAGTGGTGTCTCAAATTGTGAACTCGGTAACGCGCTGCTTGTCAAAAGTGCCGCCAGAAATGGCGCAAGATTTTCTGCAGCGCGGTATGTACCTAGTGGGTGGCGGCGGGTTATTGCGCGGTCTTGCACAACGTATTGAAAAAGAAACCGATGTTCCCGTGCGCATGTCGCCAATGCCGCTAGAAGCAGTGGTGTTGGGTGCCGGACACTGCGTAGAGAACTATCAAGTGCTGCGCAGTATGTTCATGAGCGCTCGCCGCTAATACTTAGCCTTGAATTAGTTGTAAAACTTTGCCGTCCAAGGTGAGTACGAAAACTTTTCCCTGTGTAGTGCTTCGTACGGCAGTAATTGATCCAACATCACGCTGCACGATGGTTTGTTTTTGCGTGGTTTGACCAGACACCCAAATTGCAGTAATTCGTCCGCTGCAGTAGTCACCAAAAATAAACCAGTCTTTCCAAGCGGGTAGTTGCGGGTCGCGAACTCGTGTACCGCCAGAAATAGAGCAGCCAGCATCACCGTGTTTGTACGTAAAAACGGGCTTTTGATGAGGTTGTGCAGGTTCATCTTCGTTGAAGCGGGTGTTAGCTTCCCAGGCGCTCCAACCGAAACTGATGTTCTTGCCAGCACCTTTTGCGGCCCAGGCAACGTTCACTTCTTCCCACATATTTTGCCCGACATCTGCAATCCATAAATTATTCGCAGAGTCAAACTCGAAACGCCATGGGTTGCGCAGCCCGCGCGACCACACCTTGAGGTCATTTGCCTTTTCATTTTTTGCGGTGGGCGAGAGCGAAAGAATCTTTCCCAATGGAGAGCTTGTTTGTAGTGCCACACGTTGTGGGTCCCCACCAGAACCACCATCGCCCGTGCCAACGTAGAGACGACTCTCTGGCCCAAAAGCCAGACCGCCACCATTGTGGTTGGCATAGGGCTGTTTCACGGTAAGCAATACCGTGCGCGTTGAAATGTTTGCAGTGTTGGCTGTAGTCATCGCGTAGCGAACTACTTCTGTATTTCCTTGCTGGTTGGTGTAGTTGACATACAAATATTTGCCATTGGGATGAAAAACAATTCCTAAAAGTCCGCGTTCTCCGCTCGCCGATGTGTATTTCCTCAGGTCTAAAGCAATAGTTTTCTTGCCTTTGACTATTCGTTGCACAAGGCCATCTTGTTCGGCAATGTATAGCGCGGGGTCATTGATGCGTGTAGCAATATCAACAGGCAGTTTTGCTTGAGCAACAAGAACAAGTTTGGTGCTGTTTGCGCTAGCCGAAACTGGCAACACACTCAGTAGACATGTTGCACTGAGCAATGCCCCAAGTAAGAGCAGTTTTTTATGCATCGTGGTTGATGCGTATGAGTCCTTCTTGAATGACAGTCACAGCGAGTTCGCCACTAGCAGTGTAAATAGAGCCACCAGCAAGGCCTCGTGCATTTGATGTTGAAATGGAGTACTGGTCGTAGAGCATCCATTCATCGGCGCGGAACGGGCGGTGAAACCACATGGCATGGTCAAGACTTGCCATTTGCACTCCCTTGGAGTTCCACGAGAGTCCGTGTGGCAACAAGGTGGTATCGAGCAGCGTGAAATCGCTCGCATATGTTGCGATGCACGTGTGCAAAACCTGGTCATCGGGAAGTCGTCCGTCGGCGCGCATCCAAACTCGTTGTCCGAGCGAGGGGTTCCCTTCACGAGCAAATGGGTCAGAGTCGACATAGCGCAGGTCGATAGGGCGCGGACGGTCGTACCACTCGCCGATGATGTCTTTATATGGAGCCATGCGCTCTTTGAAGTCGGGGAGTGTCTCTGGGTCTGGTACGCCCGATGGACCCTTAATTTGATGTTCGGCGCCTGGCTCAACGGTGTGAAACGAAGCCTGCAAGTTGAAAATAACTTTGCCATGCTGAATGGCAACCACGCGGCGGGTGGTGAAACTGCGTCCATCGCGGAGGCGGTCTACCTCATACAAAATAGGTTTGCCAGGGTCGCCGGGCCGCAAGAAATATGCATGGAGCGAATGAACTTGGCGGTCGGTTTCATCAACCGTGCGAGCGGCAGCAACAAGAGCCTGGCCAGCAACTTGCCCACCAAAGACACGTTGGCGGTTTTCATCGGGTGATTTTCCGCGAAAGATATTGACCTCAATGGGTTCAAGATCCAAGAGATCGACAAGGTCATTGAGTGAAGAATTCATGTTCCTCTATGTTGCCACTTTTTGGGGTAAAAAACTCTGCTCATTTCCGAGAATTCACCTCTCGCGATGCTGATCTACAGTAGGTACTTATGGAAAACACTCAAACTTCATTTCCCAAAGGGTTTCTGTGGGGCACTGCCACAGCAGCGCATCAAGTGGAGGGAAACAACACCAATAACGATTGGTGGGAGTGGGAACACCGTGCCGATACGCCATGTAAAGAACCGAGTGGCGATTGTTGCGACCAGTATCACTTGTACCCAAATGACATCAAGCTCATCGCTGATCTTGGTTTGCAGGCATATCGCTTCAGCATCGAGTGGTCGCGTGTAGAGCCAGCCGAAGGTGAGTTTTCACAGGCTGCTTTGCAGCATTACAAACGTGTTATTGCCGCGTGTTGGGAAAATGGGGTACAGCCCATTGTGACATTGCATCACTTCACAACACCACTGTGGGTTGCGGCTCTTGGTGGGTGGGAAAACCCTCGCACTGCAGATCTCTTTGCTCGTTACAGCGCAAAAGTTGCACAATTTATGGGCAGTGATGTTGCGCGTTGGTGCACTATCAACGAACCAAACATGGTTTCCACCATTGGGTATCTCATTGGGCAATTTCCTCCTGGCAAACGCAGTAGATCATCAAGAGATACCGTCAACGCAGTTTTTTGTGATGCCCATATCAAGTCGCGCGATGCAGTGAAATCTATTTCTTCTGCGCCCATTGGCCTCACGCTGGCAATGGCGGAATTCCAAGTTGATGAACAATCTGAAAACCCAGATGAAATTGCAATGGCTCATGCAAAACGCCAGAACGGTTTCGATGGCCTCGAGACATGTTTTCTTGAAGCCGCTATTGGTGATGATTTTTTCGGCGTGCAGACCTACACGCGCGAAAGATTCAATGCGCAGGGTCGGATGAAACCAGACCCCGATTCCCGACTCACCATCATGGGCTACGAGTACTACCCCCAAGCTTTAGAGGCCACCATTCGTCGTGCCTATACCGAAACACGAGGCGTGCCCATCATGGTCACCGAAAATGGTATTGCAGTAGTGAATGACCAAGAACGTGTGGAATACGTCAATGAGGCATTGCGATGCGTTTTGCGCTGCATTGCTGATGGCATCCCAGTGGAGGGTTATATGTATTGGAGTTTGCTCGATAATTTTGAATGGGCCTATGGGTACGGGCCGACCTTTGGTCTCGTTGGGGTTAATCGGGAAACACAAGAGCGGCATATCAAACCAAGTGGTCGCTGGCTGGGCAATGTTGCCCGAGCAAATGCACTTTTACCTCTCGTGTAGCGCTAAAAAAGGGCTACCATTTCGTCTGTGTCTTTACTTCCTTTAACTCCAGATCAGCTCTTGTCCACCACGCGCGCAGTACGCAAGCGCCTCGATTTCTCCAAGCCCGTTCCCGATGAGCTCATCCGCGAGTGTGCAACTGCTGCCATGCAGTCACCTTCGGGCAGCAACATGATGACCATGGGATTCATCGTGGTGAAAGATGCCGCCAAGCGAAAAGCAGTGGGCGATGTATACCAACAGTGCTATTCCATGTACAAGTCAATGGACGGTGTGTACATCGGTTCCATCGATAAGGGCGAAACCAGTGCAAATGATCAGCAAAAGCGTTCTGCAGACTCTGCCGACTTCTTAGGTGAGCACATGGGCGATGCGCCTGCGCTCATCATTGGTTGCACACAAGGAGCTCGACTCGATGGTGCGCCAGCAATGATGTCGGCATCGATGCTTGGCAACATTTTGCCAGGCATGTGGTCATTCATGCTGGCAGCACGTGCGCGTGGGCTTGGAACCGCTTGGACCACTGTGCACCTCATGATGGAACAGCAAGTTGCCGATATTCTAGACATTCCTTTCGACACCGTGCAGCAAGTGTGCTTGTCGCCATTGGCTTACACCAAAGGAACTGATTTCAAAGCAGCCGCTCGACCATCAGTAGACAGCATCTTGCACTGGGACCGTTGGTAATTCACGCCAATCTGCGTCGCCATGCAGTGGCGGCAAAGGGGTTCATGCCAGAAGAAGAAGGTGATGCGTTATTCAACGCTGCGGTATCTCTTGCTTCTGACATAGCACATGCACCCATGCTTGAAGTGGGGTCGTATTGCGGCAGGTCAACTATTTGGTTAGGCGCTGCGGCGCGTGAAAATGGCAGTGTTCTTTTTGCGGTAGACCATCATCAAGGCAGCGAAGAAAATCAGCCAGGTTGGGAGTCGCACGACATCACACTGGTCGATGCACATACCGGCAGGCTCAACACTTTGCCCACCTTCCAACGAACTATTACCGATGCCGAACTCAACGATGTGGTGATTGCAGTAGTAGGGCATTCACCTACCGTTGCCGAACGCTGGACAACCCCGTTGAGCTTCTTATTCATTGATGGTGGACACGGTGTTGAGCCCGCGCGTGCGGACTATGCGTTTTGGACGCCACATGTAATGGCGGGCGGCTTGTTGGCAATTCACGATGTATTTCCCAACCCGGCCGATGGTGGCCGCCCACCGTATGAAGACATTTACTTACCAGCTCTCGCAAGTGGAAAATTTGTTGAAGTCAGCGCAACGGGAAGTTTGCGAGTTTTACAGCGACAGTGAATTTCAGTTTTCTAATCTGAAAAACTGTCGTGCATGAAAAGTCGAGCACCCGGTGAAGTATTAGCAATTGCATCGGCAGCCAAGATGATTGCGGCACCCGTGTACGCCGTGCATTCATTTTCAGGAAATGAAATGAGTTGTGGGTGCACAATTCCCGTGAGGTAAGACCCGTCGGCGGTGCGATGTGGGCGAGTCCACTGTAAAAGTTTTTTCGCTGTGTCTAAATCGCCAATGGCGGCATAAGACAATGAGCATTCTGCAGTTTCGGCTGCGGTGACCCATGGTTCGTCGCTCACACAGCGCACTCCAAGACCTTCCATCACAAAAGTGTCGTAAAACATTGCGAGGCGATCTTTTGCTTGAACAGATTCTTTTGCGCCTGTGAGAATGGGGTAGTACCAGTCCATAGCAAAGCGTTCTTTTGGTTCAAAAGCAATGAGGTTGGAACGCACGACGTCATCAATGGCATCGGCAGCGCGCAAATAAATATCGGCGTGGTCATCGAGAAGTGCAGCGACCATTGCGCCACACCGCAACGAATGTCGAATAGAGCACGACCCAGTGAGAAGTGCATAGTCCCATGGGGACTCGTCGACTTCTTTGGCCCACAGAATTGTTCCGTCGGGACGCCGCATAGACAACACCCACTGCAGCGCAGCTTTTGCTGTTGGCCACAATGAGTGCAAGGTCTTTTTATCGCCAGTGCACAGCCAGTGATGCCAGAGTCCGGCAGCCATATACGCACATACGTTGGTATCGAGTTTTGCTTCTTTCACACTTCCATCGGAGTGGTAATAGTTGTGCCAAGAGCCATCGCTGCGCTGAACATCGGCAAGCCATTCGTATGCATGGCGCGCTTCGTGATGCAACCCGAGGGTGTCGAGTGCCATCGCAGTTTCCACGTGATTCCACGGGTCGCAGTGCCCGCCAGTATTCCAAGGAATCATTCCACTGGGAAGTTGGAGATTTGCAATTGATGCTGCAGTTTGTACGAGTTCGTCATGCGAGATGACACCGGGAATATTGATGGTGTGATTCATACTGCCCGCGCATAGTCATGTGATTTTTGGGAGTACACCACGTAGCTCTTCCCAAGGAGGGGGCTCAGAATTCGTTCTGCGTACTTGGTGGATGTAGGACGTTTCATGATGTCCCACTCGAGAAATTTCTTATAAGCCTGAACAGCTTTGTGTTCTTCGTTGCGCGGCCCAACAGCACAGCGCAACCACCAGTAGGGGCTATGCAATGCATGTGCATGGTGTTGACTCTTTATTGTGAGTCCTGCTGTGCGCAGTTTTGCCTTCAATTCTGTTGCGCTGTAAATACGAACATGGCCACCCACCGATTTTGGTGCGTAGTACTCGTCGGAAAGCATCCAGTTAATTTTCTCTGGCCACCAAGTCGGAACAGTGACGCCGAGTATTCCACCTGGCTTCAGCACGCGGTACAGCTCGGCAATTGCTGCCGTGTCAGCATGAATGTGTTCAAGCACTTCCGATGTAACTATGCGGTCAAATGTATTGTCGGCAAAAGGAAGCCGAGTTGCATCGCCACGCAGGCAGGCAATGAATTGATCGGCTGAAATTTCACCAGCTTCCGCCATTGCGGCAAAAGTATTGCGAGTAGCGACCACTTCGTCTGATGCATAATCAAGCGCAACCACTTTGGCTCCCAAGCGAGCGGCTTCAAATGCGTGACGGCCAAAACCAGCTCCTGCATCGAGAAAAAGGTGCCCAGGTTGTAATTGAAGCTCAGAGAATTTCAGGGTAAGCATTTTTATTTACCACTTCGGCGTCGGATGCGGTTGTGGGGCATGTCGAGTACTTCGCGATATTGCTCAACAGTGAGTTGTGCACAATGTTTCCAACTCCACCGGCTTGCAACGCGTTCACGACCTGCAAGACCAATGCGCTCACGCAAAGTTGCGTCGTCGAGGCCTCGCCGAATTGCTGCTGCTAATGCCTCGGCATCGCCTGCAGGGCACTGCAGTACGGTTTCGCCATCTGTTCCTGTGACTTCAGGTAGCGCACCACCATCGGTAGCAACAAGGCAAATTCCTGTACTCATTGCTTCAATTGCGGGAAGACTGAAGCCCTCATAGAGGCTTGGAACCACGGCAAGTTGAGCCTCTGCGTATAGTTCCACAATTCGTTCGTCGCTCACACCAGAAACAAAGTCAATTGCATCGGTCAGGCCAAGCGACGCAATGAGGTCGGCGCTATGACCTGCTTTTGGTTTTCCAATAATGGTGAGTCGCACATCGCGTTCAGTACGCAGCTTCGCAAGTGCTTCCAACAAGTATGAAAGACCCTTCAGCGCCACGTCGGCAGATGCGGTGGTAATGAGTTGACCTGGTTTGCGTTGCACTTCAGGAAGCGGACGGAATAACTCGGGGTCAACACCTACTGGAACAAGACGCATGCGGTCTTTGCTCACACCCATATCGGTGTGGATGTCGTTGATGGAGTTCTCGCTGACCACAACAATGCGTGGCATTTTGGAAGCAACTTTGCCTTGCATTTCCACAAATGAATACCAGCGGCCAATTCCGAATCGCTTGTAACGACTCTTCGTGTGGCTCATCTCTAATTTGCGATCTTTGGTAATGGGGTGATGCAGAGTGACGATGGTGGGAATGATTTTTTCTATTTTGAGAATGTCGGTGCCCAAGCACTGGTTGTCGTGCACCAAGTCGAAATCGTTTACTCGTTTTTTCAGTTCGCGGTATGCACGCATGCTGAAAGCCTTTGGCTCACCAAAGGTGCCTTTGAGAAACTGTGCAGCCTCAACGATGTTGGGAAGGTTGTTGAGTTCCCAATAAGCCGGAAAACGACCGGGGTACTGGTCGTTGAAAATATCGAGGCTGGGTAACTGGTGAAGGGCTACGCGGGGGTCGAGAATGGGGTACGGCTGCCCGCCAAAAACTTCAACATGGTGCCCTAAGTCGGCCAAGGCCTTGGTGAGGTGACGGGTGTATACGCCTTGTCCACCAACGTGGGGCTTGCCACGATAAGTGAGGTAAGCAATACGCAGCGGGCCATGGGGGTCGGCCGAATGTTTCATAAGCGGGTCATGCTACCGCCTGGTAGGTGCGCTCAGCCTGTGGACTGCATCTGTCCTTTGCGCTGATGGCGAATGAGGAGAAAAGCAAAGGCAATGAGGAGAGAAATAATGACCGGTGAATCGCCTAAATATGAATACCAGGTTCGCCCGTTACGTAGCTCAATATCGGCAATTTCTAAACGACGCTCACTGACCTTCGAGCGTTGTGAAACTTTTCCACTCGGGGAAATGAATGCGGAGAAGCCAGTGGGCGCTACTTGCACAACAGTACGACCAAACTCAATAGCACGTAATTGCGATGATGCAATTTGTTGAGATTGCAAAAGTGTTCCACGATACGAAGAACCATTAGTGGGGTTCTTAATAATTGATGCCCCACGCTCAATTCCTTCGTTCACGCGGCCTCCAAAAAATATTTCCCACGAAATGGGGGTTGCAAATGAAACAGACGGAAGATTGTCACCGCTAATAGTGCGATGAGAAAGCGGAATGACGCTAATTGCGGGTGTCTTTCCTTTGATTGCATCGTGGCGCACTTGGTGAACTGGTGCACCGAGAGCTTTTAAAAAACCGCGCATAGGAATAAATTCGCCAAAGGGAACGCGTCGTACTTTTTCATAACGGTCAGTAATGTCGCCTTCAGGAGTAACGACAACCTGAGCATTAGCGAAATTGTCAGGCGGTACGTCATCGGTGACGCCAATTGAAATCGGCGCATTGAGTCGTTTTGCCTCTTGAGCAATTTCCTTGGCTTCGCGTGAGGTATTGAACGTTGGCACATCAACGACATTTTCTGGCCAAATGATCACGTCAATTTTTTGATCGGGGGTCAGTGTTCGTGTCGCCGCAAGGTGACGTAAAACAACATTGCGGGGGCTGGTGTTTGCGGCACGTGTTCCTTGTGGTCCACCCCCTTGCACATAGGCAATACGCAGTTTCGTATTGCTGGGGAAATTCTCTCCAGAGGGCGCAATTGCGAGAAGAAGAAAGCCCGTGGCGATGCAGGGGATGACAAGTTGAAATCGCGAGAAAAGAATGACAGCAAACTGCCAAGTCAGATACGACACAAGCAGTGCTCCACCAATTCGACCAAAACTCGCAAACCAGGTATTTGATTGAGTCATCGCAAGAGTTGCTATGGGGGCACCACCAAATGGCCAAGAAAAACGCAGAGCTTCAACGAGCACATGCGCTATGGGTTGCAGGAAATGTCGCGGTTCTCTGGCGAATATCAATGATTCTGCAACACCATGTAGACATGAAAAAAAGATCACAGTAAAGATGTAGCCAGGAATTGAGATGTACCACATCCACGCCAAAGTAGGAAGAAACCAACCGAGGCCAAGTGAGAAGCCTGCAAAAAAGGCCTGTTTACCTGATGCGCTTTTTTGCGAGGCTATTTGGAAAATACCTAGCCCAACGAAGGCAAAGGGCCACCAACCCCAGGGTGGCATTGCAAATGCAATACATAGGCCAGCCAGCACGTTGCGGCTGCGAATAAATTGCATAGAGAACTTCATGACTTCTTCTGCTCAGTGAATTTTACAAGTGATGCTGTCACTACATAGCGCAGCGCTGTGGAGCGCAGCGGATGACAGGCAAAAAAGGTTGCAATGAAAGCTCGGGTTTGTCGAGTAATCCACACATCATTGGGTTTCACTATCTGCTTCTTAGTTACTTTGTATTTTGCTATACCCGCTGGCATGTAAAAGTAAATAAAATCGCCAATTGCAATTTTGTTGATGTTGAAAAGCGGACGTGTATGGCTTGTGCGGTGACCTGCAATAACGGTGTTGCCTGGACTCCCCGGGAGTGCTGTATTTCGCCAAAGACCAAACCCTTTAGCCAACGATGCCTTACCGATGCCTACATGGAGGGGAGCAGTGACCCCAATTGAAGGGATAGAAATACTGCCTAAACTTTCAAGCCTTGGTACAACGGCAGCTTGTGTTGGCGCTGAAGAAGAAAATGAGATGAGTGATGCAAATAGTGTTCCGAAAATGGCAAACCGCAAAAGCATTTTCACTGGATACTCGAAATAATCTTTTGGGCGCTCACGACACCCTGCTGCACGCATGACGGAACGCCAATTCCTTTGAAACTCGCTCCTGCCAAGAGCACTTGTGGCATTTTTTCAGCTAAGTGTTTTTCTAGATGCTCAACATGGGCAACATGGTGCGGGCGATACTGAGGAAAACTCTCTTTCCAGCGAGTAATTCGTAGTGCTGTTGGTTCAAGATCAACAAGAAGATGGCGCTTGATATCGGCAAGAACGAACGAAGTTAATTCTTCATCGGAATGTTCGTGGAGGGGCATTGCGTCTCGGCCAAGTGACACACGCAGAATTGCAGATTCAGTGGTGTTCAAGTGTGCCCATTTTTGAGACGCAAAAGAAACTGCTGTAATAAAGCGTTGTTCAGGCTTCGGCACTAAGTATCCGCTACCGCTGGCTGTTTGCGGTAGTGATGCTTTGGGCACCGCAAGTGCAACCATCACCACGGAAGCGTGTGCACTTTGCGCAAGGAGCTGTGAAACTTGTGGCGCCGATTCTGCAAAAAAGCCAGAAGAGTGTTTGGCCGGAGAGCACACAACAACGTGGTTCGCGGTAAGTGTTTCACTTGCTCCATTTGCTGTGAAGTGAACGGAGTATTTCCCATTGCTAGAAGCAGGCTCTACCGAAGAAACATGCGCGTTAATGCGAATGGTGCCACCAAGTTTTTCGACGGTCTCTTGAGTTGCCTTAATTAAGGAACCCATACCAGCGAGAGGAGCTCCAAAAATAGGAGTAGCAGCAACTTCGGGTGTTGGTTTGGGCATACGCCGAGCAGTGAGCAAAACGCTGCGACTGCTTGATGCGAGAGCACTCAACTGCGGAACCATTTCAAGTGAAAAGTGATCGGTGTCGGCCGCATAGATGCTGCCCACAAGGGGGTCAATGAGCATGTTGTGTACTTCATTGCCAAAGCGCCGACGCATGTAAGTACCAATGGAGTCGCTTGTAGTAGATGTGCGTGGCAACACAAGGTCGAGTGCAGCACGCAATTTCCCTCGAGGCGAAATAAGCCGTGAAGTAGCGAGCGAGGAAAGTTGTGTGGGTACACCAAGCAGGAGTCCGGCAGGTAGCCGATGTAAACCATTGCGCCATACAGAAGCGTGCCCAGATGATGGCGAAGTGAGTTGGCTACCTAGCCCGACATCGTTTGCTAGTTGAGCAGCAAAGGGCACACGCAACAGAAATGCATCGGAACCTTCATCAACATGAGGCAGACCTGCAAAAGGAGATGTGCGAATAACGCCACCTGTTGTGGGTTGAGATTCAAGAAGTGTGACTTGTAGGTGTGGCGCTGCAGTGAGAAGAGAATGTGCACATGACAGGCCGGTAATACCAGCGCCAATAATGACTACATGATGTTCTGCAGAGACGGATTCTTCTGGCATTTTGCCTTAATTCATTGGTTGGCTGCGTGCACGCGGTGAGCGAGTGCATTCATTATTGCTTCATTGTCATTCACGCATTCTGTTCGCGCAAATGCGAGCCCGTGTTGCTGAGCGCGATGCAAGGCCTCAATATCGAGGTCAAAAAGTACCTCAAGATGATCAGCCACGAAGCCACAAGCACTCACGAGTACACCTGCGACAGGGGTCGTTTGTGTAGCCAGTGCATCGATGACGTCAAGAATGTCGGGACCAATCCAAGGTTCTGGGGTGCGACCAGCAGATTGCCAAGCAATTGACCACTGAGCGTTTTCTTCGAGTCCTAGTTTTGCGGCAACTGCAACGGCGGTTGACCGCAGTTCGGCGGGGTATGGGTCGCCGGCATCAATAATGCGTTGAGGAAGCGAATGGGCAGTGAAGAGCACATGGGTGCTGGTGGGCATTGCTGCCAATTTTGTAGACATATCGGCTGCGAGAAATGCAATGAATGCTTCTTCGGTGGCCCAGCTTGTTATGCCCACAACAGAAATACCGTGTGGCGTTGCTGCTTCTGTTGCGCGACCTATGTATTGGCCAATGCTGAAAGAAGAATAATGCGGGGCGAGTACAAGGGCGATAATTTTTGTGAAACCTTCAGTTGCAAGTTGTTGTACTGCATCTTCAATCATTGGGGCTGCGTGTTTCAGCCCTAAAGCAACGTGATAAGTGTCTGGAGCGATGTTGTTCAGAGCTGTCTGCAACGCATCACGTTGAGATTCGGTGAGCGCAGCAAGAGGCGACAAGCCACCAATGGCCTCATAGCGTGCGGTGAGGTCGCTCAGTTGTTCTTCGGTGGGTACGCGACCTCTTCGAATATCGGTGTAGTAGGGCAAAATTTCTTCACGACTACGTGGGGTTCCGTATGCCATGAGAAGAACTGCTGTTTTTGTGTTACTCATTGCGCTGTCCTTTCATGAACATGTTCCACGATTGCGTGGAGAACATCGGGGTTGCACTGCGGTGTGACACCATGACCAAGGTTGAAAATATGACCTGGGTGTTGCGCATTGCTCGCAAGAACTTCATTTGCTGCTGCAAGTGCTGGTTCCACGCCTTCAAGGACACGATCGGTATTCAAGTTTCCTTGGAGCACAACATTTGCCCCAAGTCGTTCACGTACGGCTTGAAGAGTAATAGTCGCGTCGATACCCATTATGGAGGCACCTGCTTCGTGCATTGCCTCAAGCAAGTGTGAACAATTCACTCCAAAATGAATGCCAGCTACTTCTGGGTGCAATCGAGATAATTCAGTAAACACATTTTTAGTGTGCGGAAGCACATATTTCCTGTAATCGTCAACTGTTAACGCGCCTACCCAGCTATCGAAAATTTGAAACGCCTGTGCGCCATGTTGAATTTGTGCAGAAACGAGTGCAACAGCGTGTTGCGTGAGTCTTTCCATCACGCTGTGCCACAACACGTTGTTGTTGCGCATCATTGCAAAAGAGTTTTCGTAAGTTCTGCTTGGCCTTCCTTCAATGAGGTAGCTAGCAACCGTAAACGGGGCACCGGCAAAGCCAAGAAGTGGTACTTGGAGTTCTTTCACCAACATGTCAATTGTTTGCATTACATAGTGCATGTCTGATTCGGGTTCAAGAGGGCGAAGTCGAGCGAGGTCGTCGTTGGTGCGCAGGGGAGTAGGGGCCACAGGGCCGGTGCCAGGCGCTACATCGATGCCGAAACCAACGGCATGTGAGGAAACAACGATGTCGCTGTAGAGAACCGCCGCATCAACGCCGTATCGCCGCACGGGCTGCAATGTAAATTCTGCAGCGAGCTCGGGTTTTTTAATGGCGTCTAAAATGCTTCCTTCGCCACGCAAGGCTCGATACTCGGGAAGGCTGCGACCAGCTTGCCGCATAAACCACACAGGGGTGTGCTTTGCGCGCTCGCCACGGGCGGCTGCGAGAAACGGAGAAGGGGCCTCAATTGCCCTATCGGGTTGACCAGAATGAGGTTGCACCTCGACAGGCTACCTGCGTTGTTGTTGCGTACGAAGTTGAGCTTCAATGCGAGCAATTCGGGTACGGGCCTCTGGGTGAGACGAAAAGATCTTCTCGTGCCATTCCTTTTTTGCCAAGCGGAGCTTGTGGGAATCATGTTGCGAATTCTCATGGCTAAGAGTGAATCGAGAAAGTGCCGCGGACAACTGTTTCCCAAAGCCAAGTGATACTGCACGTGCGTCGGCCTGAAACTCGGCGTTTTTTCCCACGATGTTGTTTAAAAGGTGGGCACTCACAAGTGAAGCTTGAAAAATCCAAGCGACCGCAGCAAATAAAAAAGTAATTATTTTGCTCGGCAGGCGGAAATACGGGTGACGTTGCACGAGAAATTTTTCAATGCGAAGTGCCGTACCTTGTAAGAAGAACCCCAGACGTGCGCACGCAATGATGGGCAAACTCAGCCATTGCCCTATTGATAATGCAACGGTGTGTGCACCAAGGTGGTGACTCATTTCATGGGCTACCACACCAGTGAGTTCAGCGTCGCTGAGATGTTGAACGGCATACGAACTCACAACAAGTATGTGCCCACCACATGCGAAGGCGTTGATGTCGGTGCTTTCGTCAATTGCAACAATGAATCGCGGCGTATGTAGCCGAGCACTTTGGGCAACAACTTTTATTATTGGTGCAAGTCGTTCCATTTCATGTTTATTCGGCGTACGAGTACCGAGGAGTCGCACTACTAAGAGACGCTGCGCAGGAAGAAAAAACATGAGACCGGCACCAAGCGCAACAACACAATGGAAAATGAAAAAATTCACTGGGAAAATGAGTGAGAAACACCACCAGAAAAATGACGTAGAAACAATCCAGGCTGGAAGAAGTGCAATGACGGGAATAACGGCACTGAAGGCAGATGATTCCACCGATTTTCTACGTTGCCGCATAGTTCTAGGCTAGACACGAAGGCGAGCCATTCATCGGAACGATCTACACTATGGGCATGGCAACTCATGAGGTAATGGCTGGTGCAGAAGCGTGGTCTCATCAAGGAACTCTCACCACAGGTGTTTTGGTGGTGCATGGCTTTACAGGCAACCCTGGTTCAATGCGTGGTCTCGCTGAGGCATGTGCTTCGGCCGGCTTTCATGTAGAAATGCCGCGGCTTGCTGGGCACGGAACCGACATTGAAGACATGCTGCCCACAACGTGGAGCGATTGGTTGCGCGATGCCGATACTGCTTACGCCATGTTGGCGTTACGTGTGGAAAAAGTTGTGGTCATGGGTTTGTCAATGGGCGGAACACTGACGTTGTGGCTGGCCGCACAGCACCCAAGCATCGCTGGCATTGTTTGCGTGAACCCTGCTACTCAGGCAATGCCTGATGAAATAGTGAGTGCTATTGAAGGCATGTTGACCGAGGGCACTGAAGTGATTCCGGGTATTGGTAGCGACATCGCCGACCCTGAGACAACGGAAAATGCATATGCCGGCACACCCATTCGTCCGCTGCTTTCATTCATTGCCGATGGTTTAAAACCACTTGCACAGCGCTTGCCGGAAACAAAAGTACCGTTGTTGCTCTTTTCGTCAACCCAAGACCATGTGGTTAGCCCAGCCGATAGCGATTTCGTTGTTGCTACATACGGTGGACCCGTTGAACAGGTGAAACTAGAACGCAGTTATCACGTTGCTACTCAAGACTTCGATAAGCAAATCATTTTTGAAGGTGCAGTCAATTTCGCTTTTGCTGTGGCGGAAAGTTAACTCAATGCCACACCTGCATATATGGGCAAGTATCCCGAGCCCCTCGACGGGAACGTTGAACCTAGGGCCTGTGCGTATGAATGCTTATGGTCTCATGATTGCGCTTGGCGTAGTGGTCGCTGTGTGGCTGATAGGTAAACGTGTTGAGGCTCGTGGCGTTGGCACGAGTGAAGACATTAGTTCCATTGCAATGTGGGCAGTTCCTGCTGGCGTTATTGGTGCTCGGCTGTATCACGTAGTCACCGATTGGTCACGCTTCTCTAATAACTATGGCGACATTGTGAAGGTATGGCAAGGCGGCCTTGGCATATGGGGTGGCATTGCGCTTGGTGTAGTTGTGGGTATGTGGGCAACTCACCGCAAGGGTTTGCCCGTACTACTCGTTGTTACTTGCGCTGCACCCGCGTTAGCAATTGGTCAAGCAATTGGTCGTTGGGGCAACTGGTTCAACCAGGAACTTTTTGGCAAAGCAACCACATTGCCGTGGGGCCTTGAAATTAGCGCCGAGAAAACGATGAGCACTGGTTTTCCTGTGGGTACTACTTTTCATCCAACATTTCTTTACGAGTCACTCGGGTGTGCACTTTTGTGCTTCGTGTTGCTTGCCCTCGATAAGAGAATCCCGTTGCGACCCGGGCGACTCTTTTTTGTGTACTGCGCGGGGTACACCCTGATGCGCTTTTTCATTGAAGGACTGCGTATTGATGATGCTCATCATGTGGGTGGATTGCGGCTCAATCAGTGGGTTTCTTTGACAGTCTTTGTCATTTCCATTGGCTTTTTGGTGAATGAGGCGCTCTGGTATCGGCGTAGTGAACCTGACCCGTCTAACGTTCTTCCTTATGGCGACCTCCAATAACTCTGCAGTAAACGACACAGTCCTTCTCTCTCACCCTGCTCCGGGCGTCGCGTTACTCACCTTGAATCGTCCCGACCGGTTGAATGCCTGGAACGGCGATATAGCTGTGCGCTATTTCGAATTAATGGACGAGTGCGTAGCAAATGATGAAGTGCGCGTTCTTGTTGTAACAGGTGCGGGAAAAGGTTTCTGCGCAGGTGCAGACATGAACCGATTAAAAGCAATGGGTGATGCGCCAGGGAATCCCGCTACAAAAGCAGAAGCAGTGAGTCCACTGCGATTGCCTTCATATACAACGACCATCCCTAAGCCGGTGATAGCTGCCATTAACGGCGCATGTGCCGGTGTCGGTCTCGTTCAGGCGTTGACCTGTGATATTCGATTTGCTGCTGCTGGGGCAAAGTTCACCACTGCTTTTGGGCGCCGAGGGCTCATTGCGGAATACGGAATTAGTTGGTTATTGCCACGCTTGGTAGGAACAGCAAATGCACTTGATGTGTTGTTGAGCGGTCGCGTGTTCCTTGCAGAAGAAGCGCATCAAATGGGGTTGATCAATGGAGTCGTTCCTGGCGACCATTTGCTAGACCATGTCATTGCCTACGCCAGTGACTTGGCTTCAAATGTTTCACCCGCATCAATGAAAGTGATGAAGGAACAGGTGTATGCAGATGCCACACAACCACTGAGTTCTTCTGAGCAACGGTCTCTTATTTTGATGGAAGAATCAAAGTTGCGGCCCGATTTCAAAGAGGGAGTCGCCAGTTTCATGGAGAAGCGACCTCCTCAATTTGCTCCCGTTACTCGGTAGCATTCACTCTTGTGTCTGAACGTCTCTCTGCCGCCGATGTAGCCAAAGTTGCACGTATGGCGCGCCTCAATATTTCTGCCGCCGATGTAGAGCGTTATACGCAACAACTCGACGGCATGCTCGATCATTTCGCCGACATCGACAACTTGCAACTTGCCGATGTTCAGCCCATGACTCAGCCGTTCCCCCTCGTCAACGTGTTGCGTGCCGATGTTGAACAGCCTTGCCTCGACCGCGAAGAAGTACTTGGCGTGGCACCTGCTGCCGAACAAGGTCGCTTCCGCGTTCCACCATCTGGAGGCGAAGATGAGTAACTTCACTTCAGCAATATCCATAGCTCAAAATGTTGCAAGCGGTACGCAGTCAGCTGCATCTGTTGTTGAAGAGCATCTGCAACGCATTAGCCAACGCGAAGAAGAAGTGCACGCCTTTAACTTGGTCACCAGCGCAGAAGCTCGCGAGCGTGCGGCAGACCTTGATGCACGCATCGCCCGTGGCGAAAATGTTGGGCCACTTGCTGGTGTTCCCATTGCTATTAAAGACAACATGTGTACTCGTGGCATTCCCACAACATGCTCGTCAAAAATTCTTGAAGGTTGGAAGCCCCCGTACAACGCCACCGTTGTCGACAAGCTTTTTGCGGCCGGTGCAGTGTTCGTTGGTAAAACAAACCTCGATGAATTCGCAATGGGTTCTAGTACAGAAAACTCTGCATTCGGTCCTACGCGTAACCCGCTCGACACTTCGCGCGTTCCTGGTGGAAGTAGTGGCGGTAGTGCTGCTGCAGTAGCCGCAGGTTTTGCTGCGGTTTCTCTTGGTAGCGATACTGGCGGAAGTATTCGTCAACCAGCTGCGCTATGTGGAGTCGTTGGCGTGAAGCCAACATACGGTTTAGTGAGTCGTTACGGGTTAGTTGCTTTTGCGAGCAGCCTCGACCAAATTGGTCCGTTCTCGCACAGCGTTGCCGATGCAGCATTGCTCACCGAAATCATTGCCGGGTATGACCCCATGGATTCCACAAGTATTCCCAAGCCTGCTCCTTCTTTAGTGTCGGTTCTTGGCCGCGGAGTAGAAGGAATGCGCATTGGTCGCGTTGCCGACCTGCCCGAAGGCGCCGATACCGATGTGCTTGCTCGTCTTGACGCAGCATTTATTGCGTTGGAAAAAGCTGGAGCGACAATTGTTGATGTCAAGCTTCCTTCGTTGTCGTATGCGCTCACCGCGTATTACCTCATTGCGCCGGCAGAAGCGAGCAGCAACCTTGCTCGTTACGACGGCGTACGTTATGGCAATCGTGTTGCAGCAAATGACATGAACACCATGTATGCCGATACGCGTGCGGCAGGTTTTGGCGATGAAGTAAAGCGTCGCATCATGCTCGGAACATATGCATTGTCGGCAGGCTATTACGACGCTTATTACGGCAAAGCCTTAAAAGTGCGTCGCCTCATTTCCGACGACTTTGCTGCGGCCTATGTGAACGCCGATGTTATTTTGACCCCTACATCGCCCACCGTTGCCTTCCCGTTTGGCGCAAAAACAGACGACCCTCTCACCATGTATCTCTGCGATATTTTCACCATCCCTACCAACTTGGCTGGGCACCCTGCAATGAGCGTGCCATTTGGTACTGGCCAGGCAAACATGCCGGTTGGCGTGCAAATTTTGGCACCCACTTTGGGTGAAGAAGCAATGTTCAAAGTAGCCGCAGTGTTAGAGAGTGCAGCATGATTGACAATGGCTTACCTGAAGGTTGGGAACTTGTTGTTGGGCTTGAGGTTCACGTAGAACTTGCGACCAAAACAAAACTCTTTAGTGGTTCGCCAAACCGTTTTGGCGACGAACCAAATACCAATATCGACCCAGTAACACTTGGCTTGCCTGGTGCATTGCCTGTGCTCAACCAGCACGCTGTTGAACTAGCGATGCGTATTGGGCTTGCGCTCAACTGCACAGTGAAGCCAAGCACGTTTCACCGTAAAAACTATTTCTACCCCGACTTGTCGAAGGCGTACCAAATTACGCAGTACGACGAACCGCTCAACGTAGACGGCTTTCTTATGTTGCCAGGCGGCGTGCGCATTGGCGTAGAGCGAGCACACATGGAAGAAGACACCGGCAAGTCAACTCACTTCGGTGGTGCTGGTGGTCGTATTCACGGAAGTGATTACTCACTCATCGACTTCAACCGCGCCGGAGTTCCACTTGTAGAAATTGTGTCGCACCCCGATGTGCGTACTGCAGAACAAGCACGCCAGTATGTCAATGAGCTGCGCGCCATTCTTGTTGCGGTCGGCGCAAGCGATGCCAAAATGGAAGAGGGCTCCATGCGTTGCGATGCCAACGTCTCGGTACGCAAGTACGGGGCCGAACTCGGTACGCGTTGTGAAATTAAAAACGTCAACTCGGTGCGCTCGCTTGGCAAAGCAATTGAGTACGAGGCTCGTCGACAAATTGATGTATTGGAAACCGGTGGCACTATTCGCCAAGAAACGCGCCACTGGGATGAAACCGATGGCCGTACGCACACACTGCGCGCCAAAGTAGACGCCAACGATTACCGTTACTTCCTCGAACCCGACCTCGTCATGCTTGCCCCCGATGCAGAATGGGTAGAACGTGTTCGTGCTGCATTGCCGGTGTTGCCAGCAGCTCGTCGTACCAACCTTGCAGCTCTTACTGGTGCCGAGGAAGACAGCGAAGCAATTGCAGTTGTTGTAGAGCGCGGTCAAGACACCTATATAGAAGAGGTCAAGAACTCCGGTGGCGACGCCGGGCGTGCTTTGGTATGGGTGCAGCAGTCATTTGCCGAAGAAGGCAATGCGCCACGTTTGCCCGCCAAAGATCTTGCTGCTCTCACCGTTCTTGAACGCGACGGCAAGCTCACAGCAACTCAAGCAAAAACTGTTCTTGGAGACATGCTGGAAGCCGGCGGGGGAGACCCAACTGCGATTGCCGCTACAAAAGGTTTCGAAGCACTCGATACCAGCGTTATTGAGGGTTTTGTAGACGAAGGTATTGCCGCACAACCCGATGCATGGGCGAAATATTGCGCAGGTGAGGAAAAGGCAATGGGTGCACTTGTTGGCACCATCATGAAACTCAGCAAAGGCAAAGCCGATGGCAAAGTGGTAACGGCAATCTTGCAGCAACGGCGAGGCAGCTAACAACAATTCGGGTCCTTCTACATCGGCAGCTCTTCGGTCGATGGGGTCATCAAAAAATGAGCCAGCAAGGTCAACATTGTGGTTACCGTCGGGGAACCTCAATGAGCAAAGGGAGAGTAAAGGTGCTTTAGATGTATCAACTTTGCTCTCCTTATATATCAAGGTGTATCGACGGTCTGCAGGGATGACCCCCTGGGTCAGGGAATAGGTGAACGTCAGAAGAAACCTTCTAGACCCGACTTGAAGAGGCGCCGACTGTCAACTAGTTTATAAATAGTCAACGCGATCATCTAGGGGAACTTTCATGCGAAGCACTATCAAACGAAGTTTGCCTTTATTGGCGTTGCTTGTCTTAGGGGCTTGTGGTGGAAGCGACTCGTCGTCTCAAGACTCGTCGACTCAAGACACGTCGGTCGCTTCGGAAAATTCCACGGCAACTGGTGAAGTGTCGTATGAAGAGTTCTGCAGCTCTGCAGATGCAAACAATTCGAAGCTTCCTCAAATTGAGTCAACCGATGATGCTGCTGCAATCACCACAAAGATCAATGCACTTGCTGCAGCTTTGAGCGATACCGCAAGCAAAGCACCAACTGAAATTAAATCTGCTGCCGACAAAGTTGCTGCAGCTGCACAAGCCATGGCCGACTCGCTCAAGAGCGACCCATCTCTTGACTCGTTCGATGCAGTAGTAGCGAAATATGCAACACCCGACATTGATGCTGCAACTGAATCTATTAACAAATTCGTTTCTGAAAAATGTGGAGCAACCAAATGAGATCTCGTGTTACTAAATGTGCCATCTTGGCAATTGCTCTGGTAGCAGTTGCCTCGTGTGGAAGTTCCAAATCAGATTCATCTGGGCCCGATACGACTCGCGTAAAGAATGCGGCATTGGTGACAACCACTCTTGCTTCAGGAACGCTTCCATCGAAAGGTTCTGCTGGCGAGACACCAACAACAGTTGCGGCTGCTACAACGACTTCTGCGGCACCAGCAACAACTGCAACAACTGCAGCGCCCGCAACAACGCTTGTTCCTGTTCCTGCCGCTGCAGTAGTTGCTGATCCGGGCAACTATCAAGCAACGTATTTAGCGAGCGACAACCCACTAGGTGCGCCGCGTCCTGCTCTTCCTGCAGAGGCATCACTCACCAGCAACGCTGCTCGCGCAGTAAGTGCAACATGGAACACCGACTCAGCTGGTGTGCTCACTGTTACAAAAGCCGAGTGGGTAGGCACGGCTACTCCAATGACTTTGCGTTGGACTATCAGCACCACGTCGTCTGGTTCATTGGTGTGCGATAACTGTGCGTTCGTTACCACTAAGGCAAAGAGCATCATTAAAGAAGTCACTTCGCAAACATTGAAGGGTTCAGGAATTAAGTCTATTCGTGGCCTCGACCCAACTGCTCCACAAGTGGGAGCCTTCCTTGGAAATGGTTGGGGAGTCGAGTTCCTTCTTGGTGATCAGACCAACGATTCTGCTGCAACAGGAAATGCCATCCGCGACCTTATGTTGTCGTGCAGTGGCACCACCGCCTCTACTTGCAAGAACGTCTCGTTGAAAGTTGCTGAACTGAAGTGGAAAAACACACTGTGGTCAACAAGCGACTGCATCTCGGCCTTGCGTAATGGCGGGCCAAGCCAACTCATCGATGGAATTGCAACTGCACTCACGGGTGCAAATGCAGATACAGCAGCTCTCGTTAGGGCCCGTGCGGCACTTGACCGTGTTGCTGTAGCAACACCTGCGTATCGCCCCGTTTTTAATACTTCAGGAACTACCCGAACTCTTACCGGTTTCGCTTCAACAGGATGTGCATCATGAAAATCAACGCCCGAGTAATTACGCGAAATGCAACAGTTCTCCTCACTGTTTTTGCAGTCGGAGCAACCTCAGTAATGCCGGCTAACGCCAGCGCACCTATCGACTCTTCGACCACCACGTCAATGACGCCAGCAACAACGGCAACTACGGCGGCGGATGAAACAACAACAACTGTTGCTGCTGATGCTGGAACTACAACTACTTCAGTTCCTGGACTCACCGACACCAGTGTTTTGCCGCTCTATGACGGTCCAGTAGATAAAAATGGTATTGACCAGCCACCTACCGAGCAGGCAAAACCCGATACAAAAGAATTCCCTGCTGGCGAAGCCGGTGAGAACAAGAGTGGTGCCGACCTTTCGGCTGCCGCAAACCTTGTTGGGCCAGCAATCCCTGGTTTTGTGTATATGGGAATTGTCTATGTCACAAACATTGGTAATGCAGTTGCAGGTGAAAAGTCACCTGTATCTTTCACATTGCAGGAAATGCCGACATTTGTCAAATTGCTCGATGCAAGTCCTGTACTCGGCGCCGACTCTGTTGTTGGCGACCGCGGTTGGGATTGCAAAGGCTTACAGTGCGTACTAGTTGAAAAATCAGACAAGGGAATTGTGAATGCATTGTTGGCAAGTGGCGCAACAGCGCAAGCCGACCTTCGTTTTGATATTGCAAGTAATGCAGTAATTCCTGTTCCGCCTGCAGACTTGCTCGACAAAATTAAAGCCGCATCAACTGGTGGAGATCTTGCTGCATTTAACGCTGTGGTTAGGCAGGTAACTCACCTCACAGCTGTTGCCAATACAGCAAGCGACATCAATACCAAAAACAACGAAGCAGTCGTGCAGTTGAATGGTCTTGAACGAGATTCTGGTGTTCAGGCTGGTTCAACTCGCCGCGTGAAGTCGGCATTGGGTCTGAATGGCCAGGGAATTGCAGGCGTTTTCATTGAATCAAAAATCAAAGGACCTGTTTACCCAGGTGGTCCATTCCATATGGAATTGCGTTTCTTGCCAACAGGTACTGAAACACAATCAGGCTCTATTAAATTCTCAAATGTTGTTCCCCCTTTCTTGGCCCTCACAAAGGTAAAAATTAGTGGCGAAGGCTGGAAGTGCGATAGCGAAACTGCACCCAAGTCGTGTACCCGTACTGGTGCCGATATCAAGCCCGGTACTTATACCGATCCAATTATCTTTGATGCTCGTGTTGGAAAAGCCGCACCAATTGCGGAAAAGCCACAAAGCTGGGTTCTTTCTGCAAACTCAACTACTGCGCTTGATGCAACACCAATTGAAGCAAACCAGACAATGTCAATTGACGTTCGTAAAGTTCCAGAGCCAGACGTAACCATTCGTCTTGCTCCGCGCGATGAGGAAAGCAGTATCTCTCCTCCAGGCTCGGTCGTAGTCGATGCGTTAGTGCGTTCGGTATACGGCCCGGCAGAAAATGCCCACATCAAACTCAGCATGCGCAAAGGTCTTGTGTTCAAAGGCTTGGCATCCGATGCTGAAGGCTGGACCTGTACCTCAACTACCCCAGAAGAATCTGCTGGTGAAGGCGCAACTGCGCAAGATTGTGTGAAGCCAGAAATTGAATCTGAAACACCGGAAACGGTTGGGTTTACCATTGGTGCAACCGAAGACACTGAATCAGGTACGGCACAAGTCATTGCTGCAATTTCTGCAGATAATGAAGCTGAAAAGTACAAAGATGCAAACCGCGTCGCACACACCTTGGTCATTCAGCCTCAAGCGGCTCCGATGCCAGGTGTTGAACTGAGCCGTTCCGATGAAAAGGGTGCATTGAAAGTTGTATCCGATGGATCTGCAACAAAGATCCGTATTGGGCAAAGCCAGAATTATTCATTCAGTACAAAAAACTTGGGAAGCAAGGCGCTAGCTGCTGGTGAGATCGTACGGTTTGAGCAGTTTGTCGACGACACTGCAATTTTCAGCGGACCAGCTTTTGGCAAATCGGCTGGTTACTCGGCATCACTCGACAGCCAGAAAATTAATACATCGGCTGCAGGGAAGTGGGTCTGTGTAACAGGAACCGGAAATATTCCTCAAATCGCTTCACCGCTCGATGCAGCAAAGGCTGAAACAGCATCTTCGGTTGCTCCTGTAACAACTGTGGCAACAAAGAAGGCTGGCCCCGCTGTGCGTTGCGAAATTAAACTCGCTTCTGCAATTGCGCCCGACAAGTCAACTCCAGTGTTGAACCTCACAGTCAAAATGGCTAATTCTGCAAAAGTAGGAAAACCTGAATGGCCTGTGTATGTAACGATGCTCGGCATTCCTGCAGCGCCAATAGCTCGTTTTGGCATGACCGTTGCAATTTCCGAAGATACAACCGATTTGGTTCCATCGTTCTTGGCTCCAGCTGGCCCTCGTCCGGGTGGTTCCGCAGTGGCAACTTTGAGTCTGCGCAACAGTGGTGACACCGATGCAAAAGCTCAATTTGTTGTTGTGCCTGGTATCAAAGATGGCCGCATCACTGGTGTCAAGGGTGAGTCATGGAAGTGCGCTCGATTGGGTACGGCGCTTGCTTCTGGTTTCACCATTTGCTCGCGCACTCCAGCATTGAAGGCTGGTGCAGAAACGCCAGCATTGAGCTTGAGCTACGAATCAACAAGTAAGTCTTCAAAGACTCTCAACTTGCAGGCTGCTTCACTTTATGGCACCTCACGCAATATTGCTGCCGGCCGCGGTTCAAACCTTTCGGTAGATCTGCGCCCAGCGCTGGCGTTCACCGTTAAAGGCCCAGATTCTGTAGTTGATCAAATTGTTGATGCAATTGGCAATCGTGTTGCTTCTACCGTTCTACTTACAACTGAAGGCAATGGCGATGGAGCTGCTTACGTGTGGAAGCAACTCTGCACTACTGAAGCCGATGTAAAAGCTTCTGGTGGAGAATGTAAGTCTGTGACTCCAGCTGTGAAATGGGCAGACAACAAGGCTTCTAATGGCCCATCTGCAACGTTCTCGGCTCCTGTTGTAACTGCAGACACCACACTCTTGTTTGAAGTGAAGGCAACTGAAGCTGGTTCTTCATCAACAGCTCGTGCTTCTGTCGTAGTTATTCCTCTGCCAACCGTTGAAGGCCCAACCGGCAAAACTTCAAGCGGTGCTGGTTCATCCGTTTTGCGCCGTGTTCCACAGCAGAGTGTTTCTTCACGTGGAGTTATTCGTGCAACTGCTCCAACAACTGGAACTGGCGATGCAACGTATAGCCCACTCACCGCTACTGGTGTAACAGTAAACGGCAACGTCTTTGGCGCGAAGTCAGTCACCGTTGCACAAAGTGCAGCAGTTTCACTCACGGCTTCAGCTACAGGTGTTGGTGCAATCACTTACGCATGGTCACAGGCTTCAGGCCCTACACCATCGGTCATTGCTTCGGCAACTACAAACGCTGCAACCTTGAGCTTCACTGCACCCGCCGCGAACGTCACCGTTTCATTACGTGTTGAAGCAACCGACTCACGTGGTGTGAAGTCAACAGACTTCATTACGGTCACTATTGGTTCAGGTGGAGCCCCAGTGGTATCGGCAACAATTACTGGCATCGATGGCCCAGTTGTAGTTGATACCTCACAAGCATTCACACTCACAGCTGCTGGTTCAGGTAGCGGAACATTGAGCTACGCCTGGGCGCAAGTTTCAGGTACGGCTCTTACGTTGAACAACGCCGCAGCCGCAGCAGTAACTGTTGCAGCTACTGGCGCACTCGGCGATGCTGTATTGCAAGTTGTAGTAACCGACGGCACTGGTGCGAAAGCCACTGCTGAAGTTGCTCTTGAATTGAAGCCAGGTGGCGCTCCTGCTGCGTTGTGCAACTTCGTTGAAGCTGCTTCAAACAAAACTTTGAGCAGTGTGCAGTCAATTATTGATGCCATTGGCATTGGTGGACTTGACCTCACGAAGTTCACTGTGGCTTCAAGCACTTGTCTCGCAAGCTCAAAGGTGAGCTTCTCGGGTGCCGGTTTCTCACTTGGCAACTACCTCACCGTTTCTGATGCGTCAGGTTCGGTATCGGGTTATGGCCTCACCATCCGTACTGCACGATTCACCGGCCCAGCCGACTGGGGTTCACCACAGTTCGCTATTGCGGCAACCGATGCAGTTGGTCTATTCATTCCATTCACAGGTGCTGGTGCTTCAGTTGGCGCATTTGAAGGTGAAGTTGTTGCTGCTGCAATGCCGTTCTTGAAGTTGCCTTCGGGCTACACCTCAAGTGCAGCACTGCGCTTTAGCGTCGATGCTGCTGGTGTGAAATCAGTTTCGCTCGATGCAAATGCAACAGGTACTACAGCAAACGGTAAAACACCAGCGGCTCGTGTCTATGGTGCCATCGCTTCAAATGGAACCTTCACTCTTGATGGTTCAATGACCGATGCCGTCGACCTCTTCGGCACAGTAGTGAACTTTGCTGGCAAGGTCACAAAGACTTCTCCGACAACTGCCGCAAAGGTTTCTCTCTCTGGTTCGCTAGAAGGCCCAGTAACTCTGACAACTGGCGTTGTATTAAATGGATTAACAGCATCACGTAGCGAAGAAGGAATTGTTACTGGTTCGGGAACCGTCACCATTGGTACGGCACCTTCAGCACTTGAACTCACCGCCGACTTGTCGTACACCGATACAAAGAATCATTCTTTGACAGTGAAGGCAACTACAGCTAACAGTTCATGGACTGCAGCAAAAGATGTGGTCATTCCTTTGAAGAGCGCATCGGGTTCTTATGCAAATGTAAATGGTGCACGCGATATTGCCATCAAGGTTGTAGGAGGTAACTCAACTCCAATGACAGGTCTTGAAATCAAGTCGCCATCAATTGAGGTCACTGCCAAATGCGCTGCCGATGCAGCGTGTGCGTTGGCAATGAAACTCAGTTCAACGGCAGAAATTACCTTAGGTTCTACAGTCGGTTCGGGAAGCCTTGAAGGTAGTTTCGACACGGCTGCCAAGTCGGCTTCTTTCACAGCAAAAGTTGCTTCAATTGAAGTAGCAGCAGGCTTAGAACTCTCGGAAGCTTCACTTGCCATCGAGGCCACAAAGGTGGGTGCCGCAGACCAAACAACGTCCATCACCATGACGGGCTCGATGAACGTATTTGGTACAAAAGTAAGTGCCTCTGCAGCGTTTAGTAAAGAAAACGTGTTGCTCAGCGCTGATGTAAAAGATTTGGCAGCTTTTGGTGCCGATGGGCCTGTCTTAAAAGCAGGTCAACTTGTGTGGTCATTACGTGATCTCTCTAGCTTCACGCCAAAGGTGCCTTCGTTGCCTACCTTCAAGTCGGTGCCACTTTCGGCCAAAGTGCCTCGCTTAATAGTTGCAATAGCGATGCCATCTGCGTTGAAAGAGTTCACGGGCGCTAGTGGAGAAGTGAGTGACTTGGCTGTTCAAGGTGAAGTGAACTTCTCAAGTGGCGAGTTCTCTCTTGCTGCGTTGTTCTCTGACCCTGTCTTTGAATTGAGCGGAACCATCAGTAATAAAGCTGGTGGCGATAAGACCGATCTTTCAAAGAGCTATTTGTACAATCTCACTGGAAAAGTAAAGCGTCCAATTGAGCTGAATAGTGTTGTTCAACTCTCAGACTTCGCGTTCACTTTTGGAAACACAGTTCCCGGTGGCAAGGCATCACTTAGTGGAAGCGGAGCTGTAGGCATCACCGTTCCAGGTGGAACCGTGCTCACGGTCAAGGGAACTTTTGCTATCAAATCTTCAACTGACTATGCGGTGACGCTGTCGGTTGGGGCAACCAGTTCATCGTTTGAAGTGGGTGGTGGTGACCCGCTCGTTCTTGGCGAAATCAATGGTTCTTTCACTCGTAATGCAACGGGAACCAGTTTGCTGATGGATATGTCGTCGGCAGTTGTTTGGAAGCCAGTATCTGGAATCACCATACAAAAAGTGACTGCGAACGCTGCATTTAATTGTGCAACAGGTGCCAAGTGCATAACGACATTCAACGTGAAAGGAACTCTCGGGTTCGATATTGGTATCGACTCATTGAGCAGTATTGCAGTTGAAGCAAACCTCGACAGCGCCGGTGTTTTCGTCTTCACTGCGAAGTTCTCAGACATGGTCTTCTCGGCAGATGTCAAGTTGACATCACCAACAATCGTGCTCACGGTTCCTCCTGCAGTGAAAGCACCTGCAACCGGAACATCTGCAGCTACAACACCAACAAAGACAGCTCAACCTTCTGTCACGGCGAAATTGTCGGGAACAGTAGAACTGTTTGGTACAAAAACAACTTGCGAAGTGACCTTCGGTGCTGGTGTTTTGATGGAATGTGTATTTCCGAAGTTCAAATTGCCAGGCTTTGACTACGACTTCGATATTGGCAAGTTTGCTTGGATGTTGAAGGCTCCATCAATCAGCATCCCTTCCATTAACTGGTCGCCAAGTTTGCCGAACCTCAACTTGCCTTCAATTAATCTTGGACTCAACGTGCCACGTCTGAGCTTCTCACTTCCGATGCCAGAGATGATCAAAGAAGTAACGGGCACTGCAACATTTGGACCCGTGTCTATTTCTGGTTCATGGACCTTTGCCACGGGTGCATTGAGCATGACGGCAGCATTTAAGACAGACAAAGTTGAGATAGACGGATCCATTTCACGGCCTGCAAGTTCAAAGCCTTGGGAGTATGCCCTTGTTGCAAAAGTCATCTCGCCTGTTGAGGTAATCAAGGGCGTCATGATTGATCGTTTAGATATCCGCATGGGTGGTACAACGACTGCTCCGGTGAAGGGTAGTGGGCAACTGTCGGTAGCTACCGATACTGGTGCACTACTGATGCCATTTACCTTTAACTACACAAGTGCAACGAATTACGAATTTGTGGTTGCAACACCTGAAAACTCAACGGCATCATGGACGCCATTTAGTGGCTTCTCCATTCCGTTGAAGGGTGTGACGGGAACCGTGGTCCGCAAGGACAATGTAAAAACAATGAGTATTGGCTTTAAGTCCAGCACTGACTATGTGCCGTTCCCTGGCCTGAAAATCACTGAACCAGGTGTTCTCATTAACGCGACCTGCAACATTGGCACACCTTGTGACATTGGTTTTGGAGCGCAAGGGAAACTCTTTGTTGATCTTGGAAACGGATTCACGGGGCCAACTGAAGTGAAGGGCAGTTTCAACAAGGGCGAAGCAACCCTGAGCGCAACCTTCACTGCAGATATCAACATTGCGTCTGGTGTCACCATTACTAAGCCAGGTTTCTCGCTTGCTTATACGAAAGCCGGTGGTGTAACAGCTGGGGTGTCGGGCAGTTCCAATTTGCTGGGAACTACCTTGAGCATGGGCGCTACGTTTAGCTCGAAGGGTGTTCTCATTACGGCAGGAATGAAAGATTGGACTCCCGTACCGGGGATGACGTTGTCGAATGCTTCCTTCGCATTGTCGTCGTACGATGCAACGGGCGTTGTCTTGGCGGGAGCTGAAGATTTAGGGAAGCTCAATATCGTTAAGGCAACACCAGTACTCATTGCTAGTTTCAATGTTCCAAGTTGGTTGCGCGAGATGTTGAAGCAACCGAACTTGACCAATGTGCCCATCACTATTCCGCTCAAAGACCTAGCGGGTGGCAAGTTGCCAACCATTCAAATCATGTTGCCAACTCCAGACAACTGGTACATGTACAAGTCGGGTGGATCCTCCATGCGCTTCACAGCTCTTGGTTTTGAAGTAAGTGGATCTCCTTCGCCTTCAATGAGCTTGATTGGTCAAACAGAAATGTTGACTGGTGCGTCTA
The DNA here is from genome assembly GCA_037133935.1 of bacterium. Taxonomy (GTDB): domain Bacteria; phylum Actinomycetota; class Acidimicrobiia; order Acidimicrobiales; family Ilumatobacteraceae; genus F1-20-MAGs119. Next base: position 22,645 of record JBAXNF010000001.1, on the reverse strand, counting down.
ATGAAACTCCTGTTCCACTAGAAATTCGCGGAACAGTTGCGCCAACCCGCATCAGCCTCAGCTTGAGTCTTGGAAAAGATAAGGCAACAGGCGGGCCATTCATATGGAAGAACGCATTTGGAGTAAACGACCTCACGCTTAGTGAAGCCGCAATTCAAATGGGTATTACTCTGACCGCGCCAATGCCACTGCCAAGTTTGGGTATTGCTGCAACAGCAATCTTGCCAGCTAGTTGGAGATCACCATTGGGTATGGAAGCGGGAGTAGCCGTACGTTTGGCTGCAAACATCGATATCACTCAGCCGTGCTTCTCGTTGCAAGCCGGCACGTTGCAAGCAGATAAGACAACCATTGCTGCAGGTTCTGCAAAGGTTGCAAGCATTGCTGGTGGTGCTCTGACCTCTACTTACATGAACATCACTATTGCGCCATTTGGTTGCACCATTGGAAACGTGGTGTATGCCCCAGGTGTTGCAGCTGGTTTCGTAGGAACAGTTTTCGGCACCAACGTGACGGTGAATGCGAAAATTGGCACGAGCCCGTTCTCGCTTGAAGCCGACATGGCTATTGGAGCCTTCAACGTTGGTCCAGTGAAACTTGACGAAACTCGGATGGGTGTGAAAGTTTCACCTACCGATAACTACATCTCGTTTGCTGGTGGCGTCACTATTGGCTCTACGAAAGTTTCGGTGAGCGGTAAGGCTGGTGCTAACACCACCGACGGGCCTTACCTCGACATGACGGGTTCTATTGCGAACCTCGTCATTGTCCCGTCATTCCTGGAAGTACGTAATGCAACAGTGACATTGAACCTGAAGCCATTGAGGGGATATGCAAATATCGTCGCTGGCGGCAGTTTCAATGTTCTTGGTACCGACGCAACAGTTGCATTGAATATGCAAATGTCGAACTACCAATTGCAGTCCCTCAACGCGAGCCTTCAACTGCAACGCACCATTGCTGGTGTCGTTACTTTGAACGGTAAATTTGACATCGCGTATACAAAGGGAAATACGCCAACTATCAACTTCAGTGCCTCTGCCGCAATGGCTGGCTACAACTTGGGCACGGCATCGGGCTTCCTCAATGGTAACCAAGTGTCTATTACGGCGACAGCATCTGTTGGTGGCGTGTTCTCGGCACAAGTCAGCGGTCAGTTCGTATGGCAGGCCGGCTCTGGAGTCAACATCCTGAACCGTGCGGGTCAAAACGTTGCGGCAGCAGCTGGTGACTTCCGCATCGCTGCAACCAACATTCCCATGAGCCTTGGAGGTTTCCCCGGTTCAGGAAACGTTGTCATTGGTCGTGCACAAAATCTTGTGTATGGCGACTTCAATGCCAACTGGTCAATTGGTGCTGGTGATGTTGGTGGGCAGGTCTACGTCAGTGGATCATTCGATACCTCTGGCAACTTCTCCTTCGCTGGATCCGGAAACCTCAACCTTGTTGCGTTCAACGCAGCGGTCAGCGTAAGTGGTTCGAAGAATGGCAACACATGGCAATTCGCCATGAGCTCCACCATCAATGTTATGGGTGCCGTAAGCGTAGGTTTCAACGGTAACTTCTACAAGAACGGATCAACTACTCGCTTCACAATGACTGGTTCTGCAGACCTACGCGCTGCAGGTATTGGCGGTGGCCGCGGAAACTTCCGGATCTCGAACGAGCCAGGTCAAGCTGGTGTGTACGCCGATGTGTCTATCGACATTGCTGGCATTAGAGGTGGCGGTGCAATGTGGGTGGGTGCCGATGGCACCTTCGACACATCAATTTATGTTGGAGTAAACTTCCCAGGTGTCAGCACCGGCGGTTGGGTCAAGGTAGGCAACGTTGCCTGGTATAACGGTCAGCGTTACCGCGGCAACAGTTACTTCATCATCGATGCGTGGCTGAACTTCGCAGGCGTCTGGTTCCGTATGTACGGCTACATCAACGGTGATGGTTCATTCCAGTTCACCGCCTCAGCCGGACCATGGAGCTGGGGTACTTATATCAACGCCGGTTTCGTACAGTTGAGCTTCGGTACTTACTTCGCTTCATATATCACTATCACCAGTTGGGCTCCATATATTTCCATCTACATCGGTGGATCTGCATGGATGGACTGGAGTTGGCCAGAGTGCTGGTGGGGTGGTGGCCGTTGGGACCGTTACTTCCGTTGTGGTTGGGGTGGTTGGGGCCGCGCAATCAATGCGGGCATGGGCTTCAATACCAACCCAGGAAACGTATGGATCAACCTGTGGGGCTACGGATTTAATATTCGATGAGTCCCCTCATCTTTAAAAGATGTGGTCAGGTGCTAGCAACATTGTTGCTAGCATCTGTCGCATTTTCGTGTGGAGGTAGTGGCGGCACCGGTGCAGTGCCAGACGCCTTGCCAAAGTTTGTAGAGATGTCGAAACAAGTTGGCTTTTCCATTGCTCAAGGTCAACGCATCAAGGAACCGAATTGCCTTTTTGACCCCAAGCTCATCGTTGCCCAGTTCCCTAAGGTCACTCCACCTGCAGTGTCGAAAGATGTTGCAAGGCAATGTGATCCCGAGCGTTCTTCGGGTGGAGCGGCAGCTGTTGATGTTAATGGTGATGGGCTCGATGACATCGTGATGACACGTATTTATAACTCGCCACTGCTGTATCTCAACACCAGTACAAAAGACCAAGTGTCGTTTGTTGATGCCACAAAGGGATCCGCATTCGAAAAGGTGCCCTCATCTACAAACGGTGTTGGCTATGCCGACATTGACAACGATGGCGATCAAGATGTTGTACTTACCTCACTTGGTGGAAAACAGTTATATATGTTCATTAATGACGGAACAGGAAAGTTCACAGAAGAAGCAGTTGATCGCGGTGTAGCAATGATTAATGGTCGCCCTCATTCAGGAATGGGTGTGAGTTTTGGCGACTACAACAACGATGGTTGGATCGACATGCACACCAATGAGTGGCAACCAGCCGATGTATCGGTGTATGTAATACCGTCTCATTCTCGTTTATTTAAAAATCTGGGGGCCTCCGGTAAACCGGGTGTTTTCGTTGATGTCACGAAAGAAGCAGGTGTTGAACTTGAGTCACGAGTTGACCTGGTGTACTCATTTAGTTCGAGCTTTACCGATTTTGACGGTGATGGCAACCTTGATTTGATGATTGCATCCGACTTCAACACCACGCGTTTTTACTGGAATAACGGCGACGGTACTTTCACCAATGGCACAGTGGATGCGGAATTAGGCAAAGAAGAAAACGGAATGGGCTTGGCTGTCGGTTTCCTTGGTAATCCTCAGAAGCAAGTAATGATGGTGACCTCCATACGTGCGAAAGTTGATTGTGATGACGAATCAGATTTGATCTTGACTGGAAACAGACTTTTCGAATATGTCGGTAAAAGAGTTTTCAGTGACATCACCGACAAAGCTGGAGTGCGTAACGGATTCTGGGGATGGGGGGTGAGTTTTCTCGACTCCACAAATGCTGCAAAAAAAGAAATTGCTTCAGCAAACGGAATGGACATTACTTGGATGCCGCCGTCAGCGTGTTACGCCTCTGACCCATTTCGCTTTTGGGTCGATAACGGCAACGGAGCATTCACCGAAAAATCAATTGCAGCTGGCATAGACATCAATACACCTTCAAAAGGTGTTGTGGTGTTCGACGCCGACAACGATGGTCGACAAGACATGTTTGTTACCCGTGATGCGAACAAGCCACTATTTCTCCATAACGAAACTCCATCGGTGGGTGCTTGGCTGGGTGTCAAAGTGCAGGGAGTCACGACGAATCGTGATGGGTTGGGTGCACTTGTTTCTGTTACGTCTGTTGAAGGTGAAGAACCACAGTTGGCCCATGTGGGAACATCGGGTTCATTTCTCACTCATGATGGTCGTGTGACACATTTTGGGTTGGGGAAGCTCACCAAAAATATTTATGAAGTAAAAGTGACATTCCCTTTATCGGGCAAAGAAATGGTTCTGAACAATGTCAAGCCGCAACAAGTAATAGATGTTATTGAGCCAGAATGAAAAAATATTGGTGGTTATTACTGGCGACTTGTGCCGCATTGTCTGGTTGTGGTGGCAGTAGTACTTCGTCATCCACATCGGTCGGCAGCCAGTGCTCCTTAAAGAATGAAGCAGAGTGCATTGGTGCAGATCTCAGTGGCCAAGACTTATCAGGAATGACAATGGTCGGAATTGATCTACGTAATGCCAATTTGTCGGACACCACATTTGTAGGGGCAGATTTAACTCAGGCGAATCTTGTGGGCGCCGATCTCACGGGCGCAGATCTCACGGGTTCTACTTTGGTGCGCATCTCGCTTTCCTCGGCCAATGCGCAAGGTGCAAACTTTTCGGGTGCATTGCTCACTGGGGCAGACTTTCGCGAGGCAAATATTGCGGATGCAAATTTCAGCCGGGCTTACTTGACCGATGCAATCTTCACTGGCGCGTTGAACGCCCCTTCATTTGAACAGGCCCTTTTGTGTAAGACAGAGTTGCCTGACGGGAAAGTAGCTTCACCGTCATGCTGAAAAAACTTATTGTTATCCTCACGTTATTATCTTCAATTGTTGTAACTCATGCGGCAAGCGCTTCAACGCAACCGAAGGCAAGTAATGCCGCATCAAATGCGTTGGTTGGCGAATTTCTCACAGAACTTACAGTTCGTGTCGCTCGCGATCGCGTGGCACCAACCAAAGCAAGTCGCTTGTATGCAAACGTTGCTTATGCAATGTTTTTGGCATCGGCACCAAGTGATGACTCGTTGTTTAAGAAACTCAGCAGTGTGCCTGAGTTGCCAGCACGTGCAGAAAACATTGACCTAGTAGTTGCTGCATTGGCTGCTGGAACATCGGTTGCTCGAAATATTTTCTTAGTCGCTGCCGCACGTACAACATTCGGTGAATTTCGCGATCGTATTTTGCGTATGGCCGCAGTCAACTTGTCAGCCACTGCTGAATATGAATCAATTAGTTACGGCATCAGCATCGCCGAAGCTGTGGTTGCACGAACGAACACCGATGGGTTTGAAGAATCAAAAAAAATAATGGCACCCGATGTGAAGGGTCCTGGCATCTGGGTTCCTACACAACCTGGATATCAGCCAGCTATTGACCCAGGCTGGGGAACACTCACATCATTTTTTGTCGACACAAAAAAATGTTCTCTTCCAGTTCCTCCAACTTCGGGAGACACATCGTCACCTTTCCAAGATGCTGCAGAAGAAGTCGCTACTGTGGCAAAGAATCTCACCGAAGAACAAAAAAGTATTGCTCGCTTCTGGGACGATAGTCGCGGTCGCACAGGCACTCCTTCGGGGCACTGGTTGGAAATTGCACTTGCCGCAGGCTTAGAAAAAAATATCGACGCGGTCAAACTGATCCGTGTAGTTGCCCACATGTCGATGGCGGTATCCGATGCATTCATTGTGAACTTTGGCCAAAAATATAAATACATGGTGGAACGACCCATCACGGTGCTGCAACGTAGCGACGCCCAGTGGTCGTCGTACTTACCAACACCTGCGTTTCCGGAATACCCATCGGGGCATTCGACCATTTCAAAAACTGCTGCCGATGTTTTAACTTCCTATTTCGGAGAGTGGAAATTTACCGATCCGGGCTACGGCCTCACGCAAGAATCGCGTGCAAAGTTTGAAGTAACTCCCCGCACTTTTGCGTCGCTCAACGAAGCTGCAAAAGAGGCGAGCATCTCGCGCCTGTATGGCGGAATCCACTTCACAATCGGTCTGACCTCTGGTGTGACCTTGGGCGCCTGCATCGCCAGCAAAACCCTTTAAATCTGCCGAGAAGCCTCAAGGTTGAGGGCGATGAGACATTAAAAATGATCGGTGATAACCTTTTTATCGACTGATGTATCCATCGGCTATGTAAGGGACGGAGAAGTGGTGAGTCATCGCATGCGCAAACGTATTGCCGTATTGGCTCTTGCTGCTCTTGTGTTCTCTGCTTGCGGTGGGGGTGCTGGTGGTTCTGGTGGTGGCGGTGCAGCTCCGGGTGGCGGCGGCGACGCGCCAAGTGGTGCTGTTGCTACCGGTTTGCAAACTGCGACCGATGGTTGGTCGTTCCCGAACTTTCCTTCGGCCTCTTTTCCCGATGTGAACTTTGACGAAACCGATTTAGTGTCGATGTTTGGTTCCGATGAAACCATTTGTGTGGGTGGGGTCGCCACGCCGTGCAAGCTCACTGCTGAAGCTGCTGCATGGGCTCGCATGGTGAACCAGGCTCGAGCTTCTGGGCATTGTGAAGGTCTTGTTGCTTTAGCTTCGTCGCGTTTTAATAATAAGGAAACTCCGGCGACTGTGAAGTTGCCGTCGCAAGACGAAACGTTGCATGCAATTATGCGTACCTTCGCCACACAGTTTTTGCCTGAAGTGCAAGACAGCATTGGCAAATGGATGGAAGCATCGTTCGAAGAAAAAATTGATGAAATGAAAAAGTCTTTTGCTGCTGGCGCTTTGAAATACACGTTGGGTGTTTACACGGCGGGTGGCGGTCATGCATTGTTGCCTTACGCCGTTGAATACCCAACTCCCGACACGCCACGTGTGATGTTGTATGACTCGAACTGGCCGGGCAAAAACCGTTATGTCGATATCGACTTGAAAGCAAAAACATGGCGGTTCTCATTTAGTGGTGCTGACCCAGCCAATGACCCCGATGCGTGGACCGGTGGCCCACAAGACATGGACCTCACCCCTTTTGATGCACGAGAAGGCACCTGCCCATTTTGTGGCAAAGATGTGAAGGTTGCCAAAACCACGATGCTCATTCGTTCTGCAAACCTTGACTGGTCGGTGGAAACAGATGGCGGCACGGTTTCGCCTGCGAACCCCACTGGTACCGATGGCACCACTGTGAAAGCGGTGAAGGGTTTTTCGTTTTCTTCTGCTGCGGGTAAAGGTGCATTGAAGAAAGAGTCATACGACTATGTGGTCAGTGTTCCCGACTACCCGGCAGAGGCGGCCACAACCACGAGTGGTGTAAAGAAAAAGAAACGCAAAAGCAAGCTGAAGTTTTCTGGCGCTACTTCTGTTTATGCGTTGATGCCTGAAGGTATTGCACAGTTCACCACTCCTGGTAGCGAAGACAACCCAGTTGAAATTGAGGGCAGTTCTATAGCCACTACCGACCCTGGTGTAGATCTCACTTTGGCTTCGGGAAACTTGGTGGCCAACGCATCGGGTTCTGCAGTGTCGTTAAGTGTTGAGGGCGACACCATGGCTGTAGCGGTGACTGCAGCTAACGGTCAGGTCATCAAGCAAGAAGTATCTGTAGATCAGCCGACGGTTCAGATGAAAGCCGACCCAGAAGGTGGCGGCATCACGGTGTTGGCTGCTTCTGCTGCTGGTGTAGTGGAAAAGACTCAAGTGTCTTCTACTGGTGAAACCACAAAGTCGGTAGTAACCGAGGCTTTGAACTTGAGCGAAGTAAAAGCTGAGTTGCCTGCTGCTTTGGCGTCGAAAGAAATTGCTGCATTGCCATCGCTTGCTACACGCGACATGGCAAACCCCGACTACAAGGTTGACGCTGCGTATTCTGCTCCAACCACGATTCCATCGAAGTCTGGTGACCAGGTTGCTGAAGCAGCACCCACCACACAGGCAAAAGCATCGAGCGCTGCGGCCCCAAATGAACCTGGCCCAACAACGCCGGTAAAAAATGCTGCGTTACCTACAACGTTGCCACCTAAAGGTGCAGCACCCGCAGACCCCGACGCAACACCCACAACGGTAAAACGTACGGTTGCTGCTGCGACTTCGGGAACCGGTACTGCAACTGCTGTGGCATTAAAACCCTCACTGGGAAGGTTCTCTATTCCTGGGGTCACGTTTGGTGATGCTGCGTTCACCATTGATGAACCGTCTTCAAATAGTTCTGGTGGCTGGAAATTCACGTCGAGCAAACCCGATGTAGTTGAGGTGAGTTCTCTAACAGGTCGCGCCACTATTAAAGGCGCCGGCTCTACCACTATCACTGCTACACAGTCGGCAGTAAAAGGTTTCGAACAGGCTTCCATTACTGCGCTGTTAATAGTCGGTCGCGACACACCAGTGTTGGGCGCCTACACCACAGCGTCACGAACCTTTGGTGATGAATCATTCACATTGAAAAACCCAACCTCGAACAGCACCGGGGTATTCACCGTTGATTCAAGTGACGAGTCTGTAGCGAAGTTCTCCAAAACCTCCGGGAAACTTGTTATTGCGGGTGCGGGTAAAACCACCATCACAGCTACACAAGCAGCAACCGATGACTATTTAGGCGCATCAAAGAGTTTTGTGTTGACAGTGAAAAAGGGAACACCAGAATTAGGCGCTTTCGATGATGTTGCGCGAACTTTTGGTGAAGCAGGTTTCACACTTGCGAAACCATCATCCGATTCGCGTGCCGCTATTACCTTGAGTTCCAGCAACCCAGCTGTCGCGACAGTTGATGGCGCATCGGGCGCGGTGAGCATTGTGGGTGCGGGAACCACCACGTTTACTGCTTCGCAAGTTGCGAATGACGACTTTGTTGCGGCGTCGAAAGCTATGACGTTCACTGTGCGCCAGGCCATACCAACGTTGGGTTCTTTCGTAGGGGTATCCAAAACCTTTGGAGACACCGACTTCACTCTTGCGAAACCTTCATCGCCATCTGGTGGTGCTTTTAGTTTCTCGAGCAGCAATGCCGGGGTAGTGAGTGTTGATGGTGATGGCAAAGTGTCTGTTGTGGGTGCTGGCACCTCAACCATTACCGCAACGCAGGCTGCGAGTGGTAACTACACATCTAGTTCAGCAGCCGCGGTGGTTACGGTTGGTCGCGCAACGACAACTATTGCGAACTTGTCGTTGAGCAACATGACCTACGGAGCAAGTGATGTCACCTTGGCTCCGCGTTCTAATAACCCTTCACCGTTCACGTTTACCAGTAGTTCGCCAAGCGTGTTGGCAGTGAATGCCTCAACAGGACGTGTAAGCGTGGTGGGTGCTGGTACCGCCACTATTACGGTCCGCCAGGCATCGAGTGCGAACTATGAAGCTGGTTCAGAATCATTAACCGTGGTCATTGGTCGAGCAACACCAACCTTGTCGAGCTTTAGCGCAATCAGTAAAGATTATGGTGATGCGCCATTCACATTGACTCCACCCGAATCTAATAGCCCTGCACCATTTACGTATGAAAGCAGCGCCCCAACCGTAGCTTCCATTAACTCAACAACTGGCGTCGTCACCATTTTGAACGTCACCACGGTGGGTAGCCCAGTAACTCTCACCGTTCGTCAAGCCCAAACCGACAACTACGCAGCAATCACAGCAACCACAACACTCATCATTGGTCGTGGAACTCCAGTATTTGGTGACTTCGCAATAACAACAAAAGTGTGGGGCTCCAGCAACTTCTCTGCGACTGCACCCACATCAACAAGTGCTGGAGCATTCACCTACAACATTGTTGATGTAGATGGCGTGAACGAAGCGGCAATTGCCACCATTACCTCCGCAGGAATAATCACGGTGACGGGTCCCGGTTCGGTTCAAGTGCGTGCAACACAAGCTGCAAACACGTTGTATGTGTCGTCGAGTATTACTGCAACCTTTACAGTCACCTCTGCAACCCCAAGTTTCGGAACCTTTGTTGCCCCAGCCAAAACCTTCGGTGATGCCCAATTCACTATGGCGCCACCATCGTCACCAAGTAGTGGAGCGTTTAGCTTCACCAGTTCCGATACCAGCGTGGCCACCATTAATGCATCGGGTCAGGTCACTATTGTTGGTGCTGGTTCCACCACTATTACGGCTTCACAAGTGGCAGCATCGCCCTATACGGCGCGCTCTACTACTTCGGTGTTAACTGTTGCCAAAGCAACTGCAGTGTTGAGCGGCTTCGGCGGCCAGACATCGGGCCTCGCAGGTGTTCGCTATGTGAACTATTACAACGACAATGTGAATTGGTTCGCAACGGCCACACGCCACGGGCAGACCGTGACGTCGACGAGTATTCAAAGCTTCACGAGCAGTGCCGATAACTACAGTTGGCAGTGGCTGGGTACATTCCGCGCAGGTGTGGGTGGTTCATATAGCTTCTGTACTGCTTCCGACGATGCAAGTCATTTGTGGATTGGTGCTACAGCAACAACCGGGTTTACTACTGCGAATGCGGTCGTCAACAACGGTGGTGCACATGGTGTGGTAACACGTTGCGGCAACATCACATTGAGTGCAGGGGCTGAGTACCCCATACGTATTCAGTTCGGCGAAGCTGGTGGTGGCGATGTCATGAACGTCTATTTCACACCTCCCGGCGGCTCAGCTACATACAACGGCACTGGTTACTACTTCACTGGTGGTGGCCTGACCAAGACCCTTGGCGATCTGCCGTTCACTCCTACATTGCCGTCGTCGGTGAGCACCGGTGCCATCACCTACGGCAGTTCGAATCCGTCTGTTGCCACCATTAACCCAACAACAGGCCTCATCACATTGCAAAGTGGTGGCACCACCACCATTACGGCCGAACAAGCAGCAACTGGTAACTACAATTCGTCCACCACAACTACAACACTCACTGTGTTGCGCGACCCACTACTAAACGGCTTTACCATTCCTGCGAAAACCTATGGTGCAGCGCCATTTATACTTACTGCACCGGCATCAAGTAGCGATGGGGCTTTCTCTTACACCAGCTCGAACACATCGGTGGCCACGGTGAACTCAACAACTGGTGCAGTCACCATTGTTGGCATTGGAAGCACCACAATTACTACCTCGCAACTCGCGACCTCGGTGTATGCAGCAGGAACAATTACCGCGACGCTTACTGTCGAGGCAACAACAGCGACCTCAATCAGTGCAGGCCAAGGCTCAACTTGCATGCGGACCACCTCGGGTGCTGCGCAGTGCTTTGGGTTGAACAACTACGGACAACTCGGAGATGGAACCAATACCGATCGCACGACGGCAGTAGGGGTCGTAGGTTTGTCCTCTGGGGTTGCATCATTGAGTTCAGGCGGCTGGCACAGTTGTGCAGTGACCGATTCTGGTTCGGTGAAGTGTTGGGGCCGCAACGATTGGGGCAACCTAGGCAACGGGAATACGAATACGAGCTACACGCCTGTTGATGTTTCTGGTTTGAATGCCACCGCGGTCAAAGTGGTCACTACGCAGTACTCATCGTGTGTGCTTACTTCTGTAGGTGGCGTGAAGTGCTGGGGATACGGCGGCTGGGGGCTCGTCGGAGATGGAACTGGTTCGAGCCGCTACACGCCCGTTGATGTGAGTGGTATGACAAGTGGTGTCATTGCGATCGCTGCTGGCGGTCAACATGTGTGTGCCATCAGAAATACGGGTGCATTGTTGTGCTGGGGTTGGAATGGGCACGGTCAATTAGGCGATGGCACTTCTTCAGACCGCTATGAGCCCTCAGATGTCAATGGTCTTGACTCTGGTGTAATTGGAGTGGCTCCAGGCTCCTTACATACGTGTGCTTCGTTGGCCACAGGTGCTGTGAAGTGCTGGGGCTTGAACAACAATGGAAGGTTGGGGAATAACGACTGGAACCAGTCTTCTGTGCCTGTATCGGTTTATGGCATGACCGATGCAACAGCATCAATATCTTCAGGCGAGGCTCATACCTGTGTTGTGAAGAACTCTGGTGCGCTGTGGTGTTGGGGTTACAACGGACGGGGGGAATTTGGAAATGGGACAACATCTGATTCAAATATTCCAGTAAGTATTACGGGCTTGGGATCAACCGTGCGCTCAGTGTCGGCAGGCCTTGCTGGTGCGCACACTTGCGCTCTTACTTCCGATGGAACTGCAAAGTGTTGGGGCTACAACGGAAATGGTCAGTTGGGTGATGCGTCGACAACGCAACGACTTTCACCTAACAACGTTGGCGGCATTGTTGCTCCTCAAATCAACATCACCACATTGAGCGGCTTTGCACTTCCTGGTTCTGGTTACACAGCCTCGAGCCCAGGCTTCACGCTTGCTCCACCAACTTCTTCTCGTGCAGGCGCGTTTACCTTTGCTAGCACAAACCCGAATTCGGCAACAATCGATGCAACTACTGGTGAGGTGACCATTTTGGGCGGTGGGTCAACCCTGCTCACTGCAACACAAGCAGCTACCTCTACTCACGATGCGGCAACGGCGTACGTGTCGCTCGCCTTTGCGCCCGTTATTGCACAACTTTCGTTGGCTTATCACAACTCTTGTGGGCTCACTACCGCGGGTGGCGTGAAGTGTTGGGGTTATAACGGGTGGGGACAAATCGGTTCGGCGGCAAGTGGTGTACAAACAACTCCTGTCAATGTGCCTGGTTACACCAGTGGAATTGCGGCTATTGCTACAGCACACCACGCCACGTGTGCCCTTACCACAGCTGGTGCCGTGAGATGTTGGGGCTGGGGTGGCTACGGCGGATTAGGTTCGGGAATTTCCTCTGGGGTAACTGCAATTACCTCGGGCTATGCGCATACGTGTGCGCTGATGGCCTATGGCGGCGTGAAATGTTGGGGGTACAACGGATACGGCCAACTTGGCGATGGTACAAATAATGATCATGAAGCAGCAACCGATGTTGTTGGCTTGTCATCGGGTGTAGTCGCCATTGATGCTGGCTTTCAACATACATGTGCGCTTCTCAACACCGGCGCTATGAAGTGCTGGGGAAGTGATGACCAACAACAGTTGGGCGACGGCGCAACGGGCAGAAAAAATGTGCCAACTCAAGTAACTGGGCTCACCTCAGGTGTTGCTTCTATCTCCTCGGGCACCTACCACACCTGTGCCGTGCTTGCGACGGGTGCTGCACAGTGCTGGGGTGCAAATAACCACGGGCAATTAGGTGATGCATCTAGTACATACCGTTCAGTGCCAACCGATGTGAGCACGTTGAGTGCCAACGTTGCTTCAATTTCTGCTGGCTGGGAACATACATGCGCTCGACTTACAACTGGCGCCGCAAAATGCTGGGGCCGCAATAGTGAAGGCCAACTTGGTGATGGTACCAACGGCAGTCGCAATGTGCCGGTCAACGTGGTGGGTCTGAGCAGCGGTGTTGCTTCGATCGAAACCAGCCAATCTCTTTCTACATGTGCCACTGTCGCTGATAACAATGTGAAGTGCTGGGGTTATAACGAATGGGGCCAGTTAGGTGACGGTACCCAAACGCATCGAAACACTCCGGTCGACATTACGCAGTTGCTATCGGGTGCTTCAACAGCGACCACACTGGGTGCGTTAACGCTTCCTGGTTCGCGTTACACCGTGGGCAGCGCCGATTTCACACTCGACCCACCATCGTCTAGTCGTGCAGGAACCATTACGTTCTCTAGTTCAAATACCGAAGTTGCAACTGTGAATGCAACAACAGGCCTCGTGCACATTGAAGGTTTGGGCAACACAGTGTTGGCTGCAAACATTGGTGGCACTGGCCAGTACAAGGGCGCAACTTCAACTGTGACGCTGACAGTGAATACTGCATGTGCTGCTGGTGGCTTGTGCAGCATTGGCGATACTGGTCCTGGTGGTGGCGTGGTGTTCTACGACGCAGGCTCGAACCAGTCGTGGGGACGTTACCTTGAAGCCGCGCCAAGTGATCTTTCCACTGCAATGGCGTGGTGTAATGATGTTTCTTCGGCAATAGGTGCAAATGGATATGTAGTGGGAACCGGTAATGCAAATACCGTTGCCATGGACACCGCATGTACTTCTGGTGCGGGCCAAAGTGCTGCCGACTACGCGAACAATGGTTATGGCGATTGGTACTTGCCGTCACTTAATGAACTCACCGAAATGTTTGATAGGCGAGCGGCTATTGGCGGCTTTGTGTCTGCTTCCTACTGGTCGTCGTCAGAAGAAAATGGTGAATTTGCTAAGCGCCTCGGCTTCCCCGATGGTGGAATGTCGGGTCATGTGAAATCGCAGGGCTTCCGCGTGCGGCCCGTACGTGCCTTCACTCCTCTCACCGATTGTCAACTAGGTATGTCTTGTGTAGTAGGCGACATTGGCCCTGCTGGTGGCCGCATTATTTACGTCAACCCTGATGCCTCAAATGAATATGACTATGTAGAAGCAGCGCCTTCAGATATTGCTCCAACTGTTTGGTGCGTGGGTGCGGGGGCAACAACCGCGCTTGTTGGAGCGGTTGGTTGGATGCTTGATCCAAGTATCGCAAAGCAATGGGCTTTGGTTCAGTTGCGGAACTGTACAGCTGGCGCTGGTGTTGAAGCGAATGCCTACACGGCGAATGGAATTACCGGTTGGTCAATACCCAATGTGGGGTTAGTGGAATTGATGAAGACTCATTTATTCGACAACAACATTGGAAATTTGACACCTAACGATTACATCTCGTCAAATGACCACTATTCAGAACTCTATGTAGCGGTCAATATGTCGAGCGGCGCTAGGTCGTACCCGTATAAGACTGCGGCAAACCGCGTGCGCCCTGTGCGCTTCTTCGCTAAGACCGACCGCCGTAAATTTACGCCAACACTGTCTGGCATTTCGGTTCCATCAAACTCCATGGCCTACGGCGCTGCCGACTTTAACGTGAGCACATCTAGCTCTGGCATGAACGAAATGGGTGGAAGTTTCACTAACTATGGTGTCATCACGTACACCAGCAGCGATACTGCCGTAGCAACAATTGAAGCCAATACGGGTCGCGTGAGCATCGTTGGCAGTGGCTCGTTCACCATTACCGCTACGCAAACTGCATGGGGTGTATTCAAGGCGCCAGTTGCTGTTACGAATTCCATCAGCGTGAGCAATGGCACTCCTCAGTTCAGTGGGTTGGCATTGCCGGGCACTGGTTACCGTGCCGACGACGCTCCATTCACTGTGACTGCTGCAGCATCTTCAAATAGCCCAGGCCTAGTTACCTACAGCAGTTCAAACACTGCCATCGCAACAGTCAACGCGACATCGGGCTTAGTGACTATTGTGGGTGCTGGTACAGCAACTATCACGGCAACTCTTGCCGCTAGTGGTTTCTGGAATGGAGCAACTCTTAGTGTTCCACTAAGCATTGGTGCTTTGTGTGCCGATGGCGGTGAGTGTCGCATTGGCGACGTTGGCCCTGCCGGCGGAAAGATCTTCCTTATTCCTTCATCAACAGGCAATACCACCGGCAAGTTCTTTGAAGCTGCTGCGGCAGATCTTTCATCGAGCATGGCCTGGTGCGATGATGACACCACTTCAATTGCTGGGGCGAATGGCTATGCAATAGGAACTGGTGAGGCAAACACCATTGCCATGGATGCTGCATGTACTTCAGGTGCGGGCCAGAGCGCTGCCGACTTTACAAATAACGGTTACGGCGACTGGTACTTGCCATCGCTCGATGAACTCACCGCAATGCTCGGAGCACGCACAACCATTGGTGGTTTTGCATCTGCTTCGTACTGGTCGTCGTCAGAAGAAAATGGTGGATTCGCCAAACGACTCGGATTCCCCGATGGTGGAATGTCGGGTCATGTGAAAGCACAGGATTTCCAGGTACGACCAATTCGCTCGTTCGAAATTAAGCGCTCGTGCCTAGACATTAAGAACTCAACTGCCACCAATGCGAACGGCATGTACACCATTGCACTCAGTGTGGGTGGTGCAGTAGTAAATACTCCTGTCTACTGTCTCATGGATTCTGCTATAGACGGCGGCGGCTGGACCATGGCAATGAAGGCACCGCGCGACAGCCAGACCTTCTATTACAGCTCGGACTACTGGACCACATCAAACAATTTGAATGTTGGCAATGTGGGTAGCGTGACTGCCGATGCAACCAATGCCAAGTTCGACACATTCAACTACATGTCGGCAACCAGCATGCTGGCTGTGTTCCCAGATGCAGGTATCAACGGAGGCAGCATTACCGGCCACACTTATGGTTGGACATGGAAGCAAGTCATTCCGAATGGGCCAAAGACTCCTCTACAGATCTTTAGTGATCCGACGGAGCAGTTCATTGGTGATGCCTACTTATACTCAGGCTTCGACACTCGGGTATGGACCCGCCAGCGCGATATTCGTTTCTACGGCTTTAACTGGAATGACAACCATAAAGCTCGTTGGGGTTTTGGCTGGAACGAAAACGGCGGAGGCCTCTTCCCGAACGGTGTTCGCGGATCCGACGATGCCTCGGGTGGAATTGGTTTGCAGTGGAATAACTACTCTGCAGGTGACGGATCCTTCTGTTGCACCGAATCAAACGGCCTCAACCGTTCAATGTCATTCGAAATGTACGTCCGCTAAACTCTCCACTAGACCAAGGAGAACAATGAAACAACGGCGTAATTTCAAAAGGACTGCCTTTTTCAGCTCGGTAATTTTGCTATCAGCTTGCGGAGGCGGCGGCTCCAGTGCGAGCACCGCTCCTGTTGCGAGTGAAACAACAGTTGACGCTGCAGTATGGCTGACGAAGTGTGTCGATGCGCCGCGGGCCGATCTAGGTGTTGAAGCGCAGTTCAAGGTGTGTGCCGATAGCGGACTTGCACCGGCAACCGATGGTTTTAGTTTTGCTAACTGGGGTGGTGCACCTACCACAGATGCATTTACAGCGAGTCTCGCTGTTGCTCTTTTCGGAGAAGAAGCGGTGTGCATGGACACCAATAATGGCTGTGTTGAGTTCCCCGCAGCAAAGCAATGGATCGATGAAATGAATGTAGCCATTGCAGGCGGTCGTTGTGAAGGTATGGCAGTGCTGAGCCAACGAGTATTTACCGGTGGTGAAACTGCAGCCATGATGCAAGATGGTGCAAAAGCAACATTCGAATTGTCGAAAGATCAATTGCCTGTAGGAGAGTCCATTGCTCGTTGGTGGGTGTCACAGACTTTTCCCGAGGTGTCGTCGGTAACCGCTAAGTCACGGGCGTTAGCGCCGTCAAGCATTGCGGAAAAAGTTGCTGAAGCTTTACGAAACCATGCGGGACCAACAGTGGGTATTTATGGCAATGGTGGTGGACATGCACTCACGCCAATTGCGGTAACGACCGATGGTAAAAATATTGTTCGTATCTCTACATACGACAACAACTATCCCGACAAAATTACACATATTGACATTGATAAAACAGCAGAATCGTGGTCATACAACATGGCCGCCGCAAATGCTGATTCCGCAGCAAAGGTATGGAGTGGTGGCACGGGAACTATGGACCTCACTCTCATGGCCGATAGAGCAGTAAAACCAACTGCGCCATGGGCTAGCCCTACGAAAGTTCAAACGAAGAGCGACGTTCAAAATACCGAAGTCCTCATTACAACCGGCGGTGTTTCAAAAGCAGCTGTACTTGTTCATGTTGGAGACCACACAGTGGACTCGCGTGATTTATCGACTCAAATTCCTGGCGTTATTGTTCAGCCATTTCTTGGTGGCAATTTTGGCACAGGTGCAATTGTAGATATTGCCCCAAGCGTGGGTGGCGTAGAGATCGAGCCAGTCATTGGCGACATCATTGATACAACGGTAAAGGAAGTGTCATTCACCATAGGTATTGAAGGACCCGACCAGTCGTCTTTTGAACTCAAAGGTACGAAGAAAATTGGTGAACTTGATGTGCCACTTCCGATTGAAGATCTTTCTGAATCTGGCGATGGATTTTCACTCAAAATCCATGGCTCGGGTGAATATTCCATTGATGAAGCATCTGGGGAAGAAGAAGATCTTGTAGATATGCATGGCTCGGAAGAATTTGATTTCATTGAGCACTCTGATGGAACTGCAGAAGTTGATCTTCTTGACGATTCTGGCAAGATTGAATTTAAAGACATTGAAACCGGAATTGATGAAGATGGCATCTTTGATGAGGAAGAAGTGTCTTTCAATGAATCAACTCACCAATTAGTTGAGCATGACACTAAAGACAAAACTGAAAAACTTGATGAGAGCATCATTGCGGAATTCGAAAATGACATCGCGTCTATAACCACCCATGCTGTCTCAAAAAGCAGTACCTCAATAGGGGGCTTACCAAGCGACACGGGGGAAGTTCTCGTGGGTAAATCTGAAGACACAGTTCTGCCTTAGCAGCGAGAGTTTTTAGGTGGCAAAGTTCCTTTGATGAGGAACGCATCTACAAGTTGAGTTGCGCAATCATTTTTTAAGTAGCTCGTATGACGCGACGAGTTAACGCTAACGAAACGAGAATTCTTTAATGCTGAACTCATGCTTTGAGATGAAGTAAGTGGGGTAACGGGGTCATTGGTAGACCCGATGACCACAATGGGGGCAGGGGAGGAGATTTTTAGTTGATCCTGCGAAGATTTTTGAGTTGGCCACAGTGAACAGGTGTAGTCGCGACCAAAGAAGTTTCCGAATCGCGGAGCGACGTGTGTGAAGGAAACGAGTTGTGCATCAACTTCTGCTGTCGACATGCGCTGAGTCTCGTCGTCGCAAATGGTGGCAATAGATGCCTCGGAAACATTGCGGCTGTCTTCATAGCCAGCATCTTGGTAATAGTACGAGTTGTAGAGGTCGCGTATGAGATCCTCGATACCGTCTTGAGCGCTGCGTAGCGCTTTGGCAAGGTCTTCCCATGCGCTGTCGTCGTAAAGGGAAGATGCGGTAGCAGTAAGGACAACGGTTGCATTTACTGTGGCCTGGGTCTTCAGGAGATCGTCAAATGCCTCTTCAGCTCTTCCGGTATTATGGAAAACACACGACGGGTTTTTCGAGCACTGAGCGAGAAATGCAGTGAGTTGTTTTTCAAACCCTTCGGCTTGCGTCAGCCGGCGCTCGGCACTTGTTGAATTGGGTGTGGCGGACGCATCAAAAACTGCACCTTGAACCGTGTCGGGGAAAAGCGTTGCCCATGTTGCGCCCAATGTGCTGCCGTAGGAAAAGCCGAAGTACGAGATCTTTTCCTCACCAAGCGCAATGCGAATGGCCTCAATATCTCGCGCCGAAGCGACTGTAGACATATGAGAAATAATTTGTGGGTTCTCTGCCTTGCAGGCATCAACAAATTTCTGCGTTGAAGCCACCGTGCGTTCGTTAGCAAAAAAGTCGCTGTAGGAATCACCGCAATCGAAGGTGGGGGTAGAGGCTCCCGTTCCGCGTGGGTCCCACCCCACAATGTCGAAATGGGTCATGAGGTCTTTGCTGAAGTAGTACGCCGCATTTTGGGCAAGCGAAATTCCTGGGGCACCTGGGCCTCCTGGGTTTACCAGAAGTACACCTTGGCGCAGGTCGTCGTCAAGAGCGCGTTGCCGAGTGAGGGGAATTTGGAAAGTACCGAGTTCAGGGCTGGCGTAGTCGAAGGGAACCGTGATGGTGGTGCACTCAATATCGCCACATTTTTTCCATTCGGGAGGGGAATTTTCCAAGACTGTAGACGATGCGGCCTCTGTGGGCGCAGGTGCCGTGGAAGAGGTATTCCCGCAGGACAAAAGGACGGGAAATAAGCAGCAAATAGAGAGCATTTTTTTGATAAAAAAACGTCGGTATCGCACATGGAGAGGCTACGACATTTGCCAAGCGACACGTCTGTTTGAACTACACTTTCGGTATGTCAAACGATCGTGAACCCATCAGAATTCTCGCCCACGAATCGGTAGCCGAAGGCATTACCGAGCGGCTCCAGGCAGCGATGTCTCGCCGTAAATTCTTGGGTGCAATTGGTGCCACCGCAGCCGCTGCAGCGCTCGCTAGTTGTGGCGACAAGGTCAATAACTATTACGGCAGTACAGGACCAACTGCTTCAACATTGGTAGAGCGACGCATGAACCTCTACAGCTGGGCCGACTACACCGACCCAGAACTGTTGGCTGCATGGGGCGATACCACAGTTGCTATTTTCAACTCGTCTGAGGACCTCATTGCAAAACTCGCCGCTGCAAATGGGAAGAGTGGATTCGACATCGTCGTGCCAACTGGAATGTTTATTCCAGAAATGGTGCGGCGCGAACTGCTGGAACAACTCGACTTGTCGAAAATTCCTAACTTCAATCAACTCGATGCCCAATACACCGATCAGCCGTGGGACCGCAAAAATACCTACTCGGTATGTAAAGCATGGGGAACAGTTGGTTGGTTGTACGACTCTTCTGTAGTGACAAAACCCATTGCAACATGGAATGACTTCATTGAAGCCGCAAAGGGAGAAGCTAGTGGCAAGACTTCGCTTCTCGATGCGCCTATCGACTCAACCGGTTTGTACTTCTGGGCAAACGATTTGGAGTGGGACAACGACAATGAAGAAGCAATGGCTGCGTGCAAGAACTTTTTGTTGAACGAACTTGCGCCGCACCTTGGTGGTCTCGACTCTGCGCCACAGAGCGTCATCCTCGATACTCCATATGCGCTGTCACAGATATTCAATGGCGATGCGCGTCGCTGTCTGCTAGCGCTCAAAGAAGCTGGCCAAGATGTAAGCAAGTGGAAGTGGGGAGTAGGTGCTCCGAAAACTGAAGGTTGGATGGACAACTACTGCATCGTCAAAGATGCACGCCACAAAGAAGCTGCTTATGACTACATCAACTTCATGCTTGACCCATTGAACTCAGCTCGCGATGCGATGTTCATTGGTTCCCACACGGGCTCTGCAAGTTTGGAAGCAATGTTGCCTTCAGAACTTCCTTACAAAGAATTTATGTTCTTTAGCCCAGAGGAACTCGCACGCATGGTGCCGGGTAAATACTCAACAGGTCTTGATACTGCAATTGCCATTCACACTGAATTACGTAAAAAGGCATCTGCCGGTACTTTGGTCAAGGGGTAACTATGTTGCGTAGTAGAACCTTGGTGCGGCTGAGTTCAGCCGTCATTGTGGCCAGTGCTTTTCTGGTGGCGTGTGGCGGAGGAGCAGCAGGCGGTGGCGGGAAAGTCGATGCCCAGGCAGCGCTTGCAGACCTCATTGTGGAAGAGCCATCGGCAGCGAAAGCTGGTTCGAAGACCTCTGATGTTTCTTGCTCGGGCCCAGCACCAAGCGAATTTGGTTCAGGTGAATTGTGTGTTGACTCTGGGTACCGCCAAGACAGCAAGTTTTCTTTTGCTAACTGGGGCAGCTATCAGTACACAGGCGACACCTTTAACCCCGATGAGTTTGTCACGCTATTCGGTGCAGCAAACGTGTGCATTTCTGGCGTAGCAGCAAACTGTGTGCTCACAACTGAATCACAAGCTCAGCTCGACAAACTCAACAAGCAGGTTGCTGGTGGTCGTTGTGAAGGCATGGTGGTCATGAGTGCACTTTTGGCAGCCGGTGCAGTGAAGTTAGAAGATCTGCAGCCTGGTGCGAAGTCGGTATCCGACCTCGACCCCAACGACCCAAAGTTGTTGAAGCAAATTAACTATTGGTGGGCGACGCAGTTTTCTCCGAAGGTTGTTGCCGACACCACAGTTATTCGTGAAAAAGGAATTAAAGGCGTGCTCGACGGAGCCTTGCGGGGTATGCGTAAAGGTGTATTTGCCACAATGGGTATTTATACGAAGTCGTCCGGTCATGCGCTGTTGCCTGTAGGTGTTACTCGCTCTGCCGACGGAACTTTTAATATCATCGTGTACGACAGCAACTTGCCCGACCAATTGTCGCGGGTAGTTATTGACCCAGTGAAAGAAACTTGGATCTACCTTGAAGGTGCTGTAACACCAGGGCAGGCAACGGGTGGTTGGTCGGGAACTTCAGGAACCATTGAACTCACGCCTCTCAATTCGCGTGAAGGTGGTTCTGCATGTGAGTTCTGTGCCGATAAAACTGCCAGCCAACTTGAAGTGGATGCAGAACTCGTTCCGCTTCCTGCAGATGGCGTCCTCGATTCACTCTTTAAACCTGCAGCGGAGTAGTTACCACGTATCTATCATCGGGCGTTTTTTGCCAGTGCGTTGTGGAGTAGGTGGGTAGCTACGCAACATGCCAGCAATGCGCATACGTGTGTCGGCTGGGTCAATGACTTCATCTATTTCCATGTGTGAGGCCATGTTGAGGGCACTGCCACGTTCGTAGGCGCTTGCAATGAGTTTGTCTTCCAACGCTTTACGTTCAACTGGATCGGCAATGGCGTCGAGTTCTTTTTTGAAGCCAAGTCGCACTGCGCCTTCCAAACCCATGCCACCGAACTCGCCAGTTGGCCAAGAAACAGTAAACGATGTGGCGTGGAAACTACCGCCCGCCATTGCTTGTGCGCCAAGGCCGTAGCCCTTTCGTAAAACCACAGTGAGCCAAGGAACAGTGATGCTGCCTGCGGTCACGAACATGCGGCTGAAGTGGCGTACTTGCGCAGTCTCTTCTGCTTCAGGGCCCACCATGAACCCTGGCGTATCGCAAAAAGAAACAATGGGCAGATCATGTGCATCGCATAACTGAATGAAGCGCGAAGCCTTATCGGCAGCATCTGAATCAATTGCCCCACCAAGGTGAGCGGGATTATTGGCAATAAGGCCCACGGCAAAGCCTTCAATGCGCAAAAGAGCAGTCACTATTCCTACACCAAAAGCAGAGCGAAGTTCGAGGAATTGTCCGCCGTCAGCAACAGCTTCAATTGCCTGACGAACATCGTAAATACGTGTGCGCTGTTCAGGAACAACATCGCGTAGGGCGGCGTCATTGCCGGGTTGCGCAGTCACGCGTGCTTGTGCAAAGTAGTTGAAGTATTTCTTTGCGGCGACAACTGCGGCGGCTTCATCGGCAACACGAATATCG